>JAAZKX010000052.1 GCA_012799605.1 Bacillota bacterium
ATGTTGATCCTTCATCTATTTATTACCCGAACTATGTATGGTAAGGCCATGCGGGCAATTTCCATGGATTTTGATTGCTGCCGCCTGATGGGCATTGATGCTGACAGGATAATTGCTCTTACTTTCTTCATTGGTTCAATGTTGGCTGCAGCCGGGGGGATGATGGCTGGCATATATTATGGAAAGCTCCATTTTTTTATGGGTTTTATGATCGGAATCAAAGCTTTTACCGCCGCAGTTATCGGCGGGATCGGGGTAATTCCCGGGGCTATGTTAGGTGGATTGCTACTCGGTTTCTTTGAATCCTTCGGGACGCAGATTCCATTTATAGGATCAGCGTGGAAGGATGTCTTTGCTTTTTTGATGCTTATTCTTTTGCTTATATTTAAACCAACGGGAATCTTGGGTAAAAAAGAAAGCGAGAGGATGTAAAACCGGTGAGTGATAAACAAATTAACCTACAAATAGCAGCTACACAGGTGACGGCGATCCAGAAGAAAATCCAAAGTGTTATCGATAAATTGTTTGACCTGTTGGAGAACAAAAAAATACGCTACAGTATTTATGCTGTCAGCATGGCTGCGCTTTTTTACCTGCCACAAAAAACCAGCATGTATGTTACCGAAATTATGACCAACGTTTGGTTCCATGTGGTAGTGTGCCTGGGTCTTAATATAATAGTAGGTTTTGCCGGATTGTTAAGCTTGGGGTATGCTGCTTTTTTTGCTGTCGGGGCTTATACCTCCGGCATTATGATTTTACGTTATGGCATTAGCTTTTGGCTTACCCTTCCGGTCAGTGTCTTAATGGCAGTTATTGCTGGTCTGGCCATTGGTGTTCCGACCTTGAGATTAAGAAGCGACTATTTAGCCATTGTTACGCTCGGTTTTGGCGAGATGGTTCGACTAGCGGCTCGGAATATGGCTATAACGGGACGGGCTACCGGTTTGGTGGGGATAGACAGGCCTGCGTTTTTTGGTATAACCATGAACAAGATAGCCCACTTTTATTATGCTTTTTTGATCATGGCTGTGTTGGCGACAATAATTTCATCCCGGTTACAAAATTCCCGGCTGGGGCGGGCATGGAGGTATATCAGGGAGGATGAGGACGCGGCCGAAGCTATGGGTATCAATACCGTTGCTGTGCGGCTTTACGCCTTTATTATCGGCTCCGTCTTTGGGGCTATAGCAGGCTCTTTTATGGCGATAAAAATGACCGCGATCTCGCCTGACTCGTTTACATTCACGCAGTCGGTGATGATTTTGTTAGCGGTGGTGCTAGGTGGGATGGGTAAAATCCCGGGTGTGATCCTGGGGGCTTTTATCACAGTGGTATTCCCCGAGATTTCTAGAGGAATCGGCCAATACAGAATGCTAATCTTTGGTGTGGTATTAATGGTGCTGATGATTTACCGGCCGCAAGGGTTGTGGCCGGAGCGTGAGCTCTAACTGCGGATAAATATTTTATATGGTACGAGGTGAACTAGAGTGATTTTGGGGATTAAAGACTTAACCTTGAGGTTTGGTGGGCTTACGGCAGTCAACCATGTTTCTTTTACAATCGAACAGGGATCGATAAAAAGTTTGATCGGACCAAACGGGGCCGGGAAAACATCCTTGTTCAACTGTATTACCGGATTTTATCGGGCCCAAGAAGGGGAGGCGTTGTTTCGGGGGGATAGCGTTATGAGGTTAAAGCCTCATAGAATTACCGAAATGGGAATGGCCCGAACCTTTCAAAATTTACGGTTGTTTAAAAATTTGACCGTAATGGAAAACGTCATGTCGGGAATGCACTGCCGCACTTCAGCCGGTCTAGCTGGGGCGGTGCTAAGGCCGCCAGCGCAGCGAGCCGAAGAAAAAAGAATCAGGGATGTTGCTGAAGAATGCATGGATTTTGTGGGCATTTTAGACGCCAAAAACAGAATAGCTAAAAACTTATCTTATGGAGATCAAAGAAGAGTTGAGCTGGCTAGAGCTTTGGCCACCAAACCTCAGCTGTTGCTTCTTGACGAGCCCGGCGCCGGACTCAATTATGACGAAAAAGTACAGCTGATAGAGCTGATCAGGCGTATCCGGGATGAAAAAGGGATAACGGTATTTTTGATCGAGCATGATATGGGCCTGGTGATGGAGGTATCGGAGAAAATCTTTGTGCTAGATTATGGAACCAAAATTGCCGAAGGGACTGCGCGCGAGGTTCAAAACAATCCCAAGGTGATTGAGGCCTATTTGGGGAAAGAGGAGGAAGCCGCCGTATGAATGAAAATGGGACAGTTCTTTCCCTAGAGAATCTCGAGACCTGGTATGGGCAAATCTGTGCCTTAAGAGGAATCAGCTTAGATGTGTATCGAGGGGAAATTGTGACCCTTTTAGGCAGCAACGGGGCTGGCAAAAGCACTACATTAAAAACCATATCCGGCTTAGTGCCAGCCTTGAGTGGTAAAGTTAAATTTTTAGGCGAAGACATCACCAATAGCATGCCCCACTCGATAGTTGAGATGGGTGTAATTCATGTGCCGGAGGGGCGGAGGATTTTTAGGGACTTGACGGTGACCGAAAATCTAGAAATCGGTTCATTTTCCTTGAAAGATAATGCTGAAAGAAAAAAACGGATAGAAAAGGTATTTGAAACCTTCCCGGCTTTAGCAGATCGTCGCCGGCAAATGGGAGGCCTGCTCTCCGGCGGTGAACAGCAGATGTTAGCCATCGGGCGGGCTATGATGACTGACCCCAAGGTCTTGCTGCTAGATGAGCCTTCCATGGGCCTGGCTCCAGTTTTGGTCCAAGAGATTATGGAAATAATCAAAAACCTAAACGAAGAGGGGACGACGATCTTGTTGGTGGAGCAAAATGCTAAAGTTGCTTTACAATTAGCTGACCGGGGCTACGTGCTGGAAACAGGCGAAATTGTAATGGAGGGGGATGCAGACAAGCTAAGCCAGGATGACAGTATAGTCAAGGCCTACCTAGGGCACTAAAGAAGATCAAAGTAAAGCTTTCCCAAATAATAACCGACCTATCGGGGCCAATCCAGGTGCGTATAGGTACGAAGGCAGCTCTTATCGGCTGCCTTCTCATATCCATTCAACCCCAGAGGACGGTCCTAAAAAACTAAGAAAGGAAGGAATTTAATTATGGTAAGCTTCAAGCATTATATAAACTGCATTGATGCTCATACGGCAGGTGAACCGCTGCGAATAGTTACGTCAGGTTTTCCGCCCATACCTGGGCAAACGATTTTAGAAAAAAGAGCCTATGTGCTCAAACACTATGATCACCTGCGCCGAATGATTATGCTGGAGCCCAGGGGTCACAGCGGTATGTACGGTTGTATTATTGTGCCAGCTGTAACCGCCGACGGTGATTTAGGTGTACTTTTTACTAACAACGACGGGCTCAGCCCTATGTGTGGGCATGGAATTATTGGTTTAACAACTGTGCTGCTTGAGACAGGCATGGTTATACCGGTAGAAGGGGAGAACATCGTTAAGATTGATACCCCAGCCGGTAGGGTGACAGCCTATGCTGATGTAAAAGCCGGCCAGGTGGAGCACGTGAGATTCAGAAACGTGCCTTGTTTTGTCTATAAGCGGGATATTGTACTTAATATCGATGGGATCGGGGATGTACTGGTGGATGCAGCCTATGGCGGAGGTTTTTATATATACTTGGATGTGAAAAAGGTCGGTTTGAGCATCAGCACTGAAAATACCGAGCGGTTAGTCCAAGTAGGTATGGAGATTAAGAACAAAGCAATGGCTAAGCTGGAGTTTAAGCACCCTAGCTCGGGAATAGCCGGTCTTTATGGGACTATTTTGTATGAGACGCCACAAAGAGATGGCCATAAAATTAGAACTAAAAATATTTGTATTTTTGCTGATGGCCAAGTGGACAGATCACCGACTGGCACCGGCACCGGCGGCAGAATAGCTTTACATTATAAGCTAGGGGAAATGAACAAGGATGATACGTTGATCAACCTGAGCATCATTGATACGGCTTTTGAGGGCCGGCTGATCGAAGAGACCCAAGTTGGTGATTTTGAAGCTGTAGTTACCGAAGTGTCCGGTAAAGCCCATATTGTGGGTTTTAATCAGCTGGTTTTGGATCCGAGGGATCCACTGCCGCACGGATTTAGGATAATTGGCAGCTAACAGTCAATCCAAGATGGTTATTAGCTTTAAAGGGGGGCTTCGATGCTTTACCTAACCAAAAAAGATATAAAGCGAATATTTTCCCTCAAGGAGGCAATTGTAGCAGCTCGGCAAGCTTTTGCCATCTACTCCGCCGGCAAATGTCTAGCCCCGCTGCGAACTAATATTGCTGCCCCTAAATTCCAAGGACAAACCCTTTATATGCCGTCCTACCTAGAGGAACAAAACATCGGTGGAGTTAAGATCATATCCATATTTCCCGCCAATAGGAATAAAGGTTTGCCAACGACGCACGCAGTTATGGTGCTGGTGGATAAAAAAACCGGCCAGATCGCTTCTGTTTTGGACGGGACCTATCTTACCCAGCTTCGTACTGGCGCAGCCCAAGGATTGGCAACTGAATTGTTAGCGAGAAAAGATTCAAAAGTGGGGGTGCTGTTCGGTACCGGGGGGCAGGCTGCTACCCAACTGGAAGCAATGCTCACGGTCAGAAGGCTGAAACAAGTATATATATTTGCTCGTAATAAAAAAAGAACGGCCGAGTTTGCGGCCCGGATGCAAACTGCCCTATCCTCATATAATGCCGAGCTAATCGCTAATGCGGATCTAAGCTGGGCTCTTTCCGTTGCTGATGTAATAACTGCCGTAACCACAGCAAACGAGCCAGTTTTTGACGGCCGCCTAGTCAAAAAAGGCACCCATGTGAACGGAGTAGGCTCCTATACGCCAAAGATGCAAGAACTAGACGAATATATCCTGACTAGAGCTGATAAAGTCTTTGTCGACTCAAAAAAAGCAGTTATGGCAGAAGCGGGGGATTTTATTAAACCGCTGGCTGCTGGCGTTATAGATCCCAACCAGATAGGGGAATTAGGGGAGTTGGCGTTAGGGAAAATACCCGGCCGCAGAAGTGATGAAGAAATAACTTTATTCAAAACTGTTGGCATCGCCGTCCAGGATTTGGTGACAGCTGGAGCAATTTATAAAAAGGCGGTGGAAGAGGGTGTTGGAACCAAAATCGAACTGTAGAAGCCAAAAATTGGTGAAAGGGGATGAGCACGATCAGGAAACCCGATTATTTGAACCGGATTCGTCTGCTTAAGGAGCGAGTGCTTACAACCAGGCCGGAGATGGATCTGGAAAATGCAGCTATACTGACGAAAAGTTTTAAGGCTACGGAAGGCCAACCTTTGGTGTTAAGGAAGGCAAAAGCCTTTCGCCAACTCTGCCGGGAAAAAACCGTCAAAATATGGGAACAGGAACTGATAGTCGGCTGCCCCGGAAGCAAGCTGCGAGCCGGCATCTTGTGCCCGGATACCTGTTGGTCGGTATTGGATAAGGAATTGGATACTATCAGCGACCGGCCCTACGATCCGTTTTATTTACGGCCTGAAGATAGGAAGCTATTTGAAGACGAAATCCGTCCGTACTGGTATGGCCGCTCCAGCTATGAAGCCTGGTTGGCCCGGATCCCGGCAGCCATAAAAATATTGAGGGATCAGGGCATGTTATATATTGACCGCAAAGCAGTGCGGGGCTGGGGTGAAACCACAGCCGGCTACGGCTGGCTGATCAATGAAGGCCTCGAAGGGATCACAAAGCAGATTAAAAAGCGCAAGGCAGGACTCGATCTTACAGTTCCCGGAGATTACGAGCGCGACTATTATTTGGAATCATTGCTTATTGTGGCTGAGGGCATAAAGATAATGGCTGCCCGCTATGCGGTAGAGGCCGAAAGATTAGCCGGGCTGGAACAGGATGAAACCCGAAAAAAAGAACTACTGGAGATAGCCCGAATCTGCCAGCGGGTGCCCCAATACCCTGCCAGGACATTTAGGGAAGCCCTGCAGTCGTTTTACTTTTACCATATCGCGATTATTATGGAGCAAAACGCTGCTAGTTATAACCCCGGACGGATGGATCAGTATCTGTGGCCTTTTTATGAAGCCGATATTAAGTCCGGGCGGATAACAGAGGCCGAGGCGCAGGAATTGTTAGACTGCTTGTGGATCAAATTCAGCGAATCATGTTTGTTCCAGGATGCGGTTACAGCAGAGTATGCAGCCGGATACCCCATGTTTCAAAATGTTTGTGTCGGCGGGGTAGATGAAAACGGGCAGGATGCTGTCAATGACCTCTCTTACCTGATCTTGCAGGCGACAATGGATGTTCAGCTCTACCAACCGTCTCTGTCAGTCCGCTACAATTTGGCCAAAAACCCCAATTCATTTCTTAAAAAAGTAGTTGAGCTAATCGGTTTGGGAACTGGATTTCCAGCCTTTCATAATGATGATCTGGGGGTTAAGATGTTACTGAATAAAGGGATTCCGCTCAAAGAGGCTTATGATTGGAATCCTTGCGGTTGTGTCGAAACCAATTTAGCCGGGAGGTTGAGGCATTATACAGCCCTGGCTGATATAAACCTGGGCGGGGTGGTGGAGCTGACCTTGCTAAACGGTCAGAACAGAAAAAGCGGTCGGCAAATATCTATCCGGACCGGTGACCCGCTTGAATTTGAAACGTATGCCGATTTTATAGCGGCAATCAAGGGCCAAATTATTCATTTAATTCGGGCTAGTGTTATCAGCAGTCATATTATCGATGAAGTGTGCTTAAATAGGCCTTGCCCAGCCTTATCTTTGACTTTTAAAGAATGTATCAGTATAGCTAAAGATTATGCTTGGGGCGGGGCTAAATACAATACAGGCAATGGCGTTATTTTGATTGGGATCGCCGACCTGATCAACAGTATTGCCGCCGTTAAACGCCTCGTCTACGAGACCGAACAGGTG
>JAAZKX010000053.1 GCA_012799605.1 Bacillota bacterium
AGAAAGGCTGCCCTCATGGCAACCCTTGTCAAGAACGCCCCTTTCCATGAGGGAGGCAGACTAGTTTCCCAATCTACCCTAACGGCCGTAGACCATAAGCTAAAAACACAATTAGGTCTATCGGCTCGGAGCAATTTTCAGTTATGCTTCAATCTTATGTTTCGACGCCTATCTTCTAATTCCTGCTTGCATTTTAAGCGCGGCGCCAAAAAGTTGGCAACAATAGAACAACAACGGGGTATATTTCGAGCCGGCCCAGCAGCATACAGGCCGTTAAAAATAGTTTGGTTCCAGCATTAAAACTGCTGTAAGCGGCGGTGAGGTTTACCGCCCCAAAACCCCGGCCCAAGTTCCACAGCGCAGCTGCCGCTGCCGACACGCTAGTTAAAATATCCAAACCCTGGGTTAACAACAGTAAGGAAGCAGCAACTAAAAGAACAAGATAAAAAAGCGTAAATACTAACACCCCCGTGACCGTATCCTCATCCACCACCGTATCGCCTAAAACAATCGGCAACACAGCTTGAGGATGAATAAGCCGTATGAGCCTGCGTCTTATAGCCTTGAAAATAATTAAAACGCGCACCTGTTTGAGGGCGCTACTGGTAGAGCCGGCACAGCCACCCATAAACATCAGCACAGATAGCACCATCTGGCTTAACCCGGGCCATTGTTCATAATTTATAGTATGAAAAGCAGTGCTGGAACCCATGGACACCGTTTGGAACAGCGAATGGCGGATAATTTTATCCACCTGCCCCGGATAAAGCGGCGCAATATTAATCGCGACCATAAGCGCTGCTGTCAAGATAACCCCGCTATAGAGCCTAAATTCACTGTCTTTAACCAGCACCGCTGCTTTACCAGAGATTGCACTATAATATAACGAAAAATTAACCCCGGCAGCAAACATGAACAAAATCGTAATCCATTCAGCCCCGGGGTCGGCCCAGGCCGCCATCCCGCCGCTTCGGGTTGAAAAACCGCCTGTCCCCATAGTAGAAAAGGCTTGGGCTGTCGAATCAAACCAAGACCAACCGACTAATTTAAGAGCCAGTATTTGTGCCACCGTTAGGGCTAGATAAATCCCATACAAAATTTTGGCTGTTTGATCCAACCGCGGCACCAATTTAGCCGGGACCGGGCCTGGGCTTTCAGCTCGGAAAATTCTCATGCTGCCCACGCCCAAGGCGGGCAGCACTGCCAATGCAACTACAATAATTCCCATTCCACCCAGCCAATGGGTCAAAGAACGCCACAGCAAAATTCCCCGCGGTTGGAGCTCAACATTGGCTAGGGCTGTAATGCCAGTGGTAGTAAAACCGGATACAGTTTCGAAAAATGCATCTATCGGGGATAAAGAGCCGGCCAAAATAAAAGGCAGGGACCCAAATGCCGCCGCCAGCAGCCAACCGAAAACAACAATCAAAAAAGCCTCCCGGTAACTAACCAGGCTGCTGTTAGGCTTACAGCGCAGCCCGCCCCACCCTACCGCCACAGTTAAAATAGAAGCTGCTGCAAAAGCTGGTGCATCAGGGCCACCGCAGCAACTGGCCACCGCTAGCGGTAACAGCATGGAACCGGCTTCAATTATCAGTAAAAATCCAAGCGTTTTTAATACTATCCCATAATCCACGTCCTGTCTTCCTCTCACCAGTACCAAACAGCTCCCTGATCTGTTCCGCTTCCTCAAATTGGGTCAATACAATTACCCGATCGCCAGCCTCAAGCCTATCATTACCGTGGGGGATAATAATTTGGCCTTGATGAACAATGGTAGTAATGATAGCCTCCTTAGGGAATTTAAGCTCTTTTATCTTTCGTCCAGCCAAATGGGAAGAAGGGCTGATAAAAAACTCCATCACCTCCCCCTGCCCGCCCAACAGGAGGATCAGTGATACGACTTCGCCGCCCCGCACCAGCCGCAGAATTTTGCTCAGGCTGATCAGGCCCGGCGTCACCACCGAGTCAATCCCAATCTCTTCCGCAATGGAAACGTAGCCTTTGCGGTTTACCTTAGCCACTGTCTTTTTAACCCCTAGCTTTTTGGCCAATAACGATACCACCATATTTTCTTCATCGATACCGGTTAAAGCCACAAAAGCATCGGTGCTAGCAATATCCTCAGCTAGCAACAGCTCCAAATCAGTACCGTCGCCGTGAACTACTAGCGCATCCGGCAGCTCTAGCGACAAGTCTTTAGCCCGGGCGGCATCCTTTTCGATTATCTTCACCCTCACAGCAGCGTCATGTAAATCCCGGGCCAGATAATCAGCGATTCTACTTCCGCCTACAAGCATAACCGTCTTGATTTTGTAACTGGGCTTGCCAGCCAAACGACAGAATTGGGCTACTTCATGTACCTCGCCGATAACATAAATATTATCGCCTACCTTAAGGCAGTCATTCCCTTTGGGGATGGTAATATCGCCACCCCGGTCAATAGCTGCGATCAGGACA
Source organism: Bacillota bacterium (assembly GCA_012799605.1). Lineage (GTDB taxonomy): Bacteria > Bacillota > DTU030 > DUMP01 > DUMP01 > DUNI01. The sequence continues at coordinate 2,461 of JAAZKX010000053.1, forward strand.
CCGGTAAAATCATATTCTTTTAGCGATAGGCCCAACAATGGATTGTCGTCAGTTACCGATATTTCCACCATATGCACTTTGCCTTCCACAAAAGTTTCGACCCTTCGGGCTGGGGCAAAGGCAAGCAGGTTTTTTATTTCGGTAGCTGTGGAAAGATCCGGATTAAGGACATAATCAATGTTCAGCTGGTTCAAACTAATCGCCAGGCCCCGCGTATATTCCGGCCCCCGGATACGGGCAATCGTCCGCCCCGCCCCAAGGCTTTTAGCTGACATGCAAGCTAAGATATTGCTTTCATCGCTACCGGTAACCGCAATTACCACATCGTCTTTGTCCAGTCCCAGCCGGCCCAACGGTTCTGCCAACAGTCCGTTGCCATAAACAGCAAGAACATCAAGCGTATCAGCCGCTTTTTCTACCACCCGGTTGTCGCTGTCGATAACAATTAAATCATATTTTTCCCGGGATAAGGCTTCGGCAATTTGGTAGCCCAATTTGCCGCTACCGATAACAATAATTCTCATCCCAAAATGGCCCCCAATTCACTTTTACACCTTTATTTATACCGTTTAAGCACAAAGTCAGCCAGAGGCCCCGTCTCATCCCAGCTGAAACCGGGGATATTTTTGGGCCAGCCGATTTTCTGTGCCGCTGTTATATCGCCGGCAAGAGCAATGATGTTTTTCGGCCAGGGAGATAATATTTCCGATACTCCGTCACGGTATACTAATATTTTGGGGAAAGGACTAGACTTATAACCTTCCATTAAAATGATATCGGCCTCGGGAAACCAATGCTTTAACCTCGAGGCTGCTTCTTTATCGGTAATTTGATAAAACAAAGCTGCTTGATCGCTACTTAAAAAAGCAGTGCTATGAGCCCCGGCCAGACGGTAACGCCAGCTGTCTGTCCCTTCCTTATCTAAAGACTCAGCCGTGTGGCCGTGTTTGACCGCGGCCACATTAAGACCGCGGCTAACTAACTCCGAAATCAGCTTTACCATAAAACCTGTTTTGCCAGAATTAGACGTACCGACAAAACAAATCGGGAATACTGCCGGGGCATGTTCTCGGTCAGAGGTTAGTTTAAGTTGCGAGATTTCGCCGCTTAAACCATCTACATAAAGTAAACGTTGGCGCTGGGGCTCACCGACGCCGGTAAGGTACTTGACCGCCTCTTGCACTTGCAAAGTAGCAATTAAAGCCGGGGTAGTTGCCGGATTACCTGTTTCAACTTCGATGCCCCGCTCGCGTTGGCCTGGTTCGCCGTAGATTTGCCTTAACCCTGCTTCACCGGGATAGATAGTTGTAACTTGGCCCAAAAAACCAGCAATAGCCCCATGGACCATGGGAATATTTAGTTCGAAAGCTGCCTGTTCCAGCACAAACCTGCTAGGTAAGTTGTCTAGAGCATCTATTACCAGATCCACCCCCCGCAGTATAGCCAGCGCATTTTTGGCCGTAAGCCGCTGTTGAAAACAGCATACCTCTACCGCCGAATTGACAGCCCGGACTCGTTCATAAGCGGCCATAACTTTAGGCTTGCCCATATCGGCCTCAGTACACAACAGCTGCCGGTTCAGATTGCTGTCCTCAAACACATCATTGTCGACCAAAACTAATGTTCCAACACCCATTCGGGCTAACAGTTCAACCACCAGACCACCGAGGCCGCCGCAGCCAATTACTGCTACCTTCGAATCAAATAATTTAAGTTGCCCCTCAACCCCGATCGTACCGATGTTGCGCAGATAGCGCCGGGGAACAATACCTGCCTCCAATGCTGCCCGGTGCAAATCAGACCGCCTAAGGCCTAGCTGGGCAGCGGTCTCCGTCTCAGCCCCAAGAGGCAAGGTAGGAATTTCTCGTTGTCCAACCTCAGCCACAACGACATGCTTGGCCATAACTGCAGAATAATATTGATAATTTAACATAAATTACCACCTCCAACCTCTATATGTTCAGGCTATTTCTCCGGTTGTAGTGGGTACACTAAAGCTACTATCTACCTCAGGCCCAATTACTTATCTTCGCTTGTAGTAGACAAAAACCTGCAAAAAAATTTGTAAAGCGTTGGTAAGGAAGAAATCACTCCCTCTTCCTTAAATTTTGTAGCAAGATAAATTTATTCTGCGGACAAACTAGGGTCAGGAGGTGAAATGAGTGGCAAGAGGGAGTTGGACCAAACGCCCGCATGTGGTACCTGAAGCACACCAAGTAATGGATGACATGAAATATGAGATCGCTGCCGAGCTGGGAATTCCAGTTCAGCAAAGCTCCGAGGACTACTGGGGCCATATACCTTCCCGCGATTGTGGTTCCGTAGGCGGGCATATGGTGCGCCGCATGATTAAAATGGCCCAGCAATCACTACTCGGACAGTAACCAACTTTTAAGTTAAGATCACACTTTCAACTTAAAGTTATAAGAAGGTCGGCCTTGCGCCCGGCCTTCTTGCTCCATTTAAGCATCTTACCTCAGGAATACTGTTACGTTTTGAAAGGAGTGCGAAAGTGCGATTTCTTTTTTTGGGTTTGGCAGCTACAGCCGGCCTGGTCATGGCTGTGCAAGGTTCTTTAAATGCCGCCCTAAACAAAATTATTGGCTTATTTCCAGCTACGCTGGTAGTTCATATCATTGGAATGTTCCTTGCCGCCGGGGCAGTTGTGCTCGGTCTTGGCCGCGGTAGCCTGGCAAAAATCGCTGCCGCCCCCTGGTATACTTACCTAGGTGGCATGCTGAATGTACTTATCATCGCCTCCGTAGCGGTTGTTATCCCCCGGCTTGGGGTCGCTTCGGCTACCACGGCCATCATTGTCGGTCAAGTTCTCACTGCCCTTTGCCTCGATCATCTAGGCTGTTTCGGCCTTCAAAGAGTACCGTTTACATGGACCAAGTTATTAGGTTTAGCTTTGCTAGCTGCCGGCGCCTGGTTGTTGCTATCTATGAAAAATTGATTATTTCCCCTTCCAATCATCAACAAACCGCCCCAATAGCGTCTTGCCGGCAGAAAAAGCCATTGTCAAAAAACTTTTTTGCTGACTGAGAACATCGTCCAAGGCAGCGACAACAAAATCTAGTTGCTCCTGCTCAACAATTAACGGCGGTTCCAGACGGATTACATTCGGATTATTTAAGGTGTAAGCCGTAATAATACGGTGCTTGTTCAGCAGTTCTCCGGCCACGAGAGCGCCTTGGTATTCCCGGGCTAAATTTTTGAGCATGCCTCCGGATAAAGTGTTTAAAACACCTTCGGGCTGCTCAAATTCGATCCCAATCAGCAATCCTCGACCCCGGACATCCTTGATCAGGGGATGTTTTTGTTGCAGTTCTTTCAGCTGGGCCAGTAAATACGTTCCTCGCTCTAGTGCCCTTTCGGCCAAATTTTGGTCTAAGGTGGCCTTTATACTGGCTAGCCCTGCGGCCATAGCCCAGCTGTTGCTCCCAAAAGTAGATGTATGAAGTAAAGCCCGCTCCGAACTGCCGTACCCCCGCTGCCATACTTCTTCAGCGGCTAGGCAAGCACTCACCGGCATAATGCCCCCGCCCAAAGATTTGGCCATACAAATAATATCTGGCTCTACTTGTTCATAATCGCAGCCAAATAAATAGCCGGTCCGGCCCAAGCCAGTCTGGATCTCGTCGGCAATGAACAAAGCCCCGTATTTGGCCGTCAACTCGCGGACACCGGCCAAATAACCCTCCGGCGGAACAATGATACCGCCTTCCCCTTGAATCGGTTCCACAATAAATGCGGCCACATCGTTTCCCTTTAGCTTGGCTTCCAATAAGTCTAGGTCCCCGTAGGGGATAGTCTCACACCCGGGCACCAAGGGCCGAAACGGCCGCTGATACTTTTCCCGGCCGGTGACTGACAGGGCCCCCATCGTTTTACCGTGAAAAGACCCCTGGCAGGAGATTATTTTTTCTTTTCCAGTTGAAATACGGGCCAGTTTTAAGGCTGCTTCCACCGCCTCTGCCCCACTGTTACCAAAAAAAGAGCGTTGCAATTTGCCGGGGACGATCTGGCTCAGATTATGGGCCAAGGCAGCAGCCAAAGGATTCAGCGCCGCCTGCAGCATATTAGGCAACTTCTGGGCTTGGGCTATCGCCGCGATAACAGACGGCGGGTTATGGCCCAAATTCAAAGCCCCGTAGCTTCCGAGGAAATCAAGATATTCATTCCCGTCCTCAGCCCAAATATACATACCCGAAGCCCGGACAAAACACTTGTCAAAACCGATCAGGCTCATCAGGTTAACCAGGTTAGAATTAACATAATTACGATGGTTTTGTACCAGCTGATCGTGGGAAAAGGCGAGGGCTTCCTCGATAGAATATATTTTTCTGCTGTCCATATTCAAGCCTCCTAGTTAGCCATGGGTATTGGCCAGATAATATGCGGATACTATGCGCGTGCACATTTATGTGTACATATTCGACAGCGTAGCCTCTTGCTCCTGCCTGGCATATATATAATCAAAAGGGCAGGAGGGTTTGTTTATGTATATCGTAGTCGATGTATCAAACCGTCAGCTGTATTTATATCAAGGGGGGGGAGCTAGGGACAATTTTCCGGTTGCTGTGGGCAAGCCGGCTACACCAACACCCCCTGGCACCTATACTATCGTTGAAAAAGTTCCGCACCCCGGTGGGGTTTACGGTACCAGATGGCTGGGCCTATCTCGGCGGCATTATGGCATCCACGGCACTAATGCCCCCTGGTTAATCGGCCAGGCAGTATCCAACGGTTGTATCCGCATGAACAACCATCAAGTAGAATACGTGTATGATCAGGTAGATATTGGCACCGAGGTTCGGATCTTGAGCCCGAAACCTGTTGCTAAAGCATCAAGCCGGACTTATATTGTCCAACCGGGGGATTCGCTGTGGGCCATAGCTATGGCTCACAATATAGCTGTGGATATTTTGGCAGCCACCAATCACTTATCTCCGCCTTACACTATTTACCCTGGCCAAAAACTTTACCTAAGCAGCACCGGTACGAGCAACCCTGAATATTATGCCTAGACCGAAGGAGGTAAGCAAAATGTCTTTTGACCGCCGGATTTTTAAATATCCTGCCGTGGAATACATTCCTTTATATCCCCTAACCATGTTTTTAGAACCAAACTGGGGACCGCCGGATCAGAGCGTATCTCTGCAAGTATTTAAGGATAACAACTCATTTGCAGCCGAACTTAAACGTTTAAACCTAGTATTAGCCCCAACAGTCGATTTCAGCCATAAATTAATTTTGTTAACCTTAGGCTACGAAATAACGAGCGCCTATTACCGCGCCTACACCACCATCTTACAGGGGATGCCACTGCCGGGGGGTTATCATGTAGCTGCAGTCCCCTGCGGTTATTTTTATAAAGATCGGATTCATTTTGTTTTATACAGTGATAAGGCAGCCAAATTAGCTTGGGTTAATATTCGCCTACAATAGCACTAGGTCAGCAGCTAGGATCAATTTGGCCAGCAAGCATTCCCCCGAAGGAGCAGCTGGCTCTATCAACCCAGCCCTCAAACCTGTTTGATAAAATATTTCCTTGATAGTAAGCTCCCCGGCTATTTCCTGCCCGGGCCGGGCAGCGGGGCTAGATAAAGATAGTTCAAATGGCCGCTTTTCCTGCCATACTTTGAGCTTTGCTCCTGCCTTAGCATAAGTAACAGTTAAAAACATCTCACCTAGCCCTTTTACCAACCCGTCCTTACCTTTCCATTTTATCCGCTCAATTTCCGCCTTAACTTGGGTCTCATAATCCGACCGCCAACTGCGGGGGGTAATTATTACTTCAAGTTCGATTTCCTCGCAGACACAACTTTTGACCGGCCGTTCATCCAGCTTGTTCGGCAGTTCATTGGCCCCAACAGCAACCTCGAGTACTTTAGCTTGATATACACTCCCGTTTACAATACAGGCCACCCGGACAGCTACCCAACCGGGTGCCTGATCAGGTACAATCTGCAGCATACTGGCCCGGGCCTCTACCTGGGAAACGGATTTCGGATTAGTCCCGGCAATATTCAAAGTCACCCGCCAAGGCAGGCTCCGCTCAAGACAGTATTTCTTACCGCCGCCGGTTAAAAGATACAAACTTAGTTGAACTTCTCCGCAGCAGTGCAAAGCACCCTGGGTCTTTTCTATTGAGTCGATTTTGGAATTTAAGCCATAATCCAAAATAGTGGCCTCCTGCTCGGGCAGCTTTAGCCTGTGCTCCAGTAACAGGTTGTGATATTGCCGGCCAATCAGCTCCTCGGCCGATATCTGGGCTTTTCGGAAGCGCCCGCCGACTAGCGGCCCCCCTACCACTACAGCCGCCTCTTGAACAGCCAGCAGGAGCAATCGGCCGCTGCATAAAACCTTTAGCCCAAGTTTCCCAGCTTGACTTTCGCTACAGCAAATACTTTCTATGTATCCTTCAGCTTTCACCACCTGGCCGGGCCGGCTATCTTCGACGGCAATACTTTTTTTAAACGGTAGCATACTGTGGCCAAAACATTCCCGGCCAGCCCGATCCGTATAAGAGAGACAAACTTCCACCTCACCTTCTACTTCCACCATTCCCTGGCCGGCATGACTTCTAAGCTGTACCAACTGTGCTTGAGGTTTGACATAGCTATCAGCTTCCGGCTGCCCGGGGATACAAACCTCAGCTGTGAGCAGTTCAGTAAATTTTTGCTCCGCCAATGGTACTTGCAGTCGGACAGTTTTGGTCTCTGCCGCCAAAGTACCCGGCGGGGATATCAATACTTGTTTTTTCTCCTCCCGGCTAATTACCAGCTCAATTGTCTCCTTAATGCAAAGCGCTAACGTATAGCCGGATGGGCATAACCGGGCCGAGACTATTTCCCCGCAGACAGAAACCTTCGGCTCCCCCTTATAATCGCAGCCGGCCTCAGGCCATAAATAGCTCCATGTCCCTGTATGGTTAAATTCGTGTAGCTTACCGTCTTGACCCCAATATATAATTTCCTCCTCAGCTCTGCCGCTTACTAATATAGGTTCGCTCAAAATTGCCTTGGCCTCGCGTTCCCGAATCTGTGCCTTAATGATTTTACGCCCCGGCGAATCCAAAGGCAACAACCGTTCGCGGTAAAAGCTGCGGCTGACCCGAGCCTGTATCAGCTGTAAAAATGCGGGTTTAAAAGAATAATAAGCCCAGTGCGATGGCACTGCTGCTTTAACGCTTACGGTTAAAAGTACAGCAATATTAACCGTCAGTTCAGTTCGCCAACTGCTACAGCTAAACATATGTGTTATCCCTTTTACTTCCGGCCGAACAGTAAGATGCCCAGCCGGCAAGGGTTCCGGTAAAACCAATTCCAAGCCAAACTTATGGTTGAATCTGATCACATGAAAATATCCCCGGTCTAAAATTGTAGTTCCTTTAATCCGAACCTGACCTCTAACTTTAAGCCGCATCTTTTTAACCTGGCCCCGAACTGCAGAAAACTCGGCTTCAAGACCCTCTATTTGGTTTGAGCCTGCTTTTATCCGAGTATGGCATTTTAACTGTGCCGGCAAAGTAATTTCTTTCACCGTCTTATAGACCAACGGGTATTTAGGCTGATGTTTCACCAGGTTTCCCTCCCCCAAGGTTCCTCGCTGGTCGGATCTTAACTACAAAGTCGGATTTAACCCGGCTCTGCCATAACCAGCGCTTGCACCCACTGCAGTACTTTTACATCCAGCCGTAGCAATATCTTAAGATCGAGAGAATTGGCCGCCGGATCAAATAAAGGAATTATAGCTTCCACCCGGGCTGTTTTTTTTACTTCCATCCCCGCTTGAGCCCCAGGTAGCGTTAGATAATCTTCAAACGAAACCAACTGCTTTATTTCGTGCCCAGTTCCACCGGCTGACGTAAAAAAAATTACAGCTGAAAGTAGGCCTAAAATAGCCACCTTGCTGTCGATCACTCGGGCCTCCATCTCTATCACCTGTCCACTGACCCGATCAATTTTCCTCACCTTAGAATCTAGTTTAAGGCCCTGCCGCACCAATTTGTGCATATAACCGGCGCCGACAATCCGCTGAGCCTTGATCAACAAGCTGCCGTAAGCCGGCCTCAGTTCCTGCTCTTCCAGCATCTTGACCATAAATAAGTAAGTGGTTTTTAACCTTAGCCTAGTTCCAGCAGAGATTAACTTGTACTCAACCCTTTGAACCTGCGCTTTAAGGTCGATGTTCGAATCGGGCCGGACACCGGGCATTTTTATCCGGCTTCGGATAGTAGTTTGTTCCCGTTGATAATATTCGACCTTATCCTCCGGGCTCACACTAGCAATATCTTGATAAATAACAGCCTCAATCAGTATGTTGTCAGGTTCAATTTGTACCGAAGTAGTTTCGATTTTAGCCTTAACTTTTGACACTTGGGCCGCCGGCTCGGACAAGACAATCGTACTTTCGTTTATTTCCTGTTTGATTTTTTCCTCCCTGGTGTAGGGGAAAAGATATCGTGCCCCTTGGCCTGTCTTTAATCTAAGCTCCTTTTTTTCTGTCACCTCGACCAATAAATTAACTATCGTTTTGAGGGTAACCTTCGTTCCGTCGTCATTTAGTTGGGCTAGGCTATTGCTTACCCTGCTGTGAACGTTAACCTCCATCTGGGGCTTAGCGCCAGGGATATGCACCTGGGCGTAAACCGGTTCATCCAGCTGCTGGTGGTGAACCAACATGTCGCTGCCCACATAAAACAGGTGCTGCACGAGCCGCCCTTCAACCAGCACCATATCCGGTAAGATGTGGCAAGTCGGATCCAGTAGCAATCCGGTTACATTGCGCACCTTCACCGCCACTTCAAACAAAATGATATCCGATTCTACCAGCAGATCAGCAGTGTTCTCGCCCACGATTACATGGATCTGCACTGGCAAACTCAACTATGCTTCCCCCTATTTCATTTTTTAACCTCAATAACGAATCCTTAATTTAAATCAAATTGCCTCAGGGCCTATTCTCCGGTAGGCGTTATCAGCTGATATTTGGGCCCAAAACAGTGCCTTGGTTTTAATAAGGAGATCAATCGCTGTAAGAAAAGGGAGAGGCTGCAATTGCCCCTCCCAAGCTATTGCCTAGTCCCCATTACCCCCATTATTGTCGTTGCCATTTCCGGTGTTGTTGTTATTGTCTACCGGTCTTTGTGGGGGAAAAATGTTGTCCGGCGGGCAGGTAAAATCTAACGGTTGGGCTATACAGGGCGCCGGGATGCAAAACCCGTAAGAGGGCACACATAGCTTCACCAAAGCTTTGACCGTAACTTCCTGGCACAGCGCTCTAGTGCATAAAAGAACATTAAGATCTGGATCATCGGGATCAGAAATAGCCTCACATTCACAGGCAGCATTGATGATACGGCACTGGCCAAAAGTACCTGCGGGAGCATATAGTACTGCGGTAGTAAAACAAAATTCCGGCCCGATTTGTTCCGGCCCGCAGATGATGTCTCCGAATGCATTGCGGATAGTTATTTCCGTAACGATTCGCTGCCGGATGGTAATAGTAGAAAACCCTTCTTCATCCGGTTCGCTCACATTAATAACTTCGCACCGCGTCTCCGGCTGCCCGGTAGCTTCCTCAATATCAAATACTATTTCGCAATCTATGACTGCATTTTCTGGCAATGGATTGGGACAGCCTGCCGGAAGGTTGATTTGGCGGGGCAAAGCAGTTTCAGCAATACATTGATCATAAACTTTTAAAACTTCAATGCAATCTATAACTGGTTCCTCCAGCTCACAACCCGGGGGTGCCTGTCGCAACTGAAATTCAGACATAAAGCAAACCTCCTTCCTCGACTTGAGCCCCGACCGAAACCCCCGCGGATTTCGAGTTTTGGGGCTGCTTTATGGTATGAAGTTAGATCTAAAAAGGTGACCTTTCCGGCCGGACTGCCGATTGCCGCTGACCGTGGGCACACAAAGCCTACTCCAATGGGTAGCTTGTAGACTAAAACAAAGGAAGACCGAGCCGACCAAAGCCGACGGTTCAACCCCTATCGGCTCCAGCTGGCACCCGGCAGCTGTTATTGTGCCTGAAACATGAGGCAGCCAATCGGGACAGTCTTCATTCCAATTACAGATGGGCAGCGATGTAGCGGCCAAAAACTTTAGCTCCTCGTTAAAGCAATATACTACCTTTCCACCCTGGTCTAGCAGGCAGATTTCAACTTCGGCCCACAGGCTGAGGATCACCTTCAGATTTTGACTGCTTACATCATAGCTGGCTTGAACCACCGACAGGCTGTAATCGTCAACCTTACATTGGGCTTGATCCACCAGAGCCAGATCGACCCCGGCGCAATCTTCCCCGGTCTCAGGCGGCATATCTATACCTATGGCCGAAACAGCCTTGCCAGTACACCAGCCTAATACTCGTTCCACTTCTATCCAGTCGACACCGGTTATCGGCGCTTGGCTTTTCCAAGGGATAAAGTTAACCCGATCGCTGACCTGATCGCCTCGGCCCTCGGGATTTAATTGTGGGTTAAAAGGCCCGCTACTCGAGCCCCACCAGTTATCGACAGCATCGATTACACCAGCTGTTCCGTTAAAAACACCCCATTCATTGCCGCTAAAACTGTTGCAAAATAAATTGGGGTTTGCGTTTCCCGGGGAGTAATAATAAACATTGCTCACATATACGCCAGCCCGGCCATTATCGAGCAGCACATTGCCGGTAATGATCGGTTCCAACGGAAACAGATCAGGTGAAATAAACCCGCCCGGACCCTGGGAAAAGAGAAAAATTCCATCCAGCTGGCAAGTTCGAATTGTATTTCCAGTAAATAAAATTTCGCTGGGCACAGGTTCCACCGTGGGCACCCAGCCCCACATAATACCGTACCGGTTACATTCTTCTATTATGTTGTCTTCGATTAACTCCGCACTGGATTGGAGAATTACAATCCCGCCTTGTTCGTCTAAGTCACCTAGGCCACAAAAACGAATTCTATTGCCGCTAATAATAACATTGCGTTCATCCCAAGCCAAAGTGATACCGCTGTTTGTATGCTGTTCAATTGTATTGTTTTCAACAACTAGCCCGCTGCCACTTTCGCTGGCAAACAGCCCGACTTGGGCATTGGCTAAGATAGTATTGTTACTTACCTGACAGGGTCCATGCGGGTTCAGATAAATTCCCGCGCGGCCAAAACCGGTAGCAGTAGCGTTGCCGGAGATAATGTTATTTCTAATAACGATGGCAGCCGAAAACAGAGTCAAAATACCTGCCCGACCATGGCCTGTGATGATGTTGTGTTCAATTAGCACCCTGTCCAATCCAAGGTGATCATCCGAGCCCACTACTATCGCTTGCCCCGCTCCATTTCTAACTGTAAGCCGGCGTACAGTCACATCATCCGCTTGAATCCAAACTGTAGGTACAGCCGGCAGGCCGGCAGCATCGATTATGGCCTCACCCAAACCTGGATCAGGCCCAGTTAAGGTCAGAGCTTTGTCAATGACTATCTGCTCGTTATAAATACCAGGGGGTACTAAAACTGTGCTCCCCGATACAGCCGCATCGATGGCAGCTTGGATCGTATTAAAATTAAGCTGGGCCCGGATAGCATTGCCGGCCGGTCCCGGCAAAGTTCTGATCAGTCGGATATAGGGTCGCCTTAAAATCATACGCTAACACCCTCCTTCCAGAAATAGGGCCCCTAAAACCTACCATCATTTCTCATGTTAGGGCCAAAACGGCTTCAGCGTGCCGCTCAGAGGCTAGCATAGTAGGTCCCGGCAGCTAGCGGAAAAAATCCGGGATTATAACCCCGGATTGCGCCTTTTTCCAGTCAGTTGTGTTCCCGATCGCCGATCGGGGCCAGACTGGCCTCAGCCCCCCCAAGTACGGGGCGGAAGGCTTTCTGCGCCCCGCGGAAAAAAAGGTACCCGCCTCGGACCCTGATGCGCCGGTTTTGTTTCCTGCTCCCGGGCCACCGGTACAAGAAGTTGTAATACCCCATCCACTTGAACTTCATTGGGCTTATCGCCTCTTAGAATACAACCCGGTCTGGCAGCCAGCTTTACCTCCAACCCCTGCAAACATATGTTTTGCTCGGGCTCCAATATCCGGCTCAAGTATCGGGTAATAGTGGCAAAATAAAATCTAGCCGGCTCTTTTTTATTGGCATAACAAGCCGTAAACTCTATTTTGCCATATACCAACACTCCGCCCGCCGATCGATGCCAACAATGTAGGTTTCCAATATCGACCCCGCAAGCGACCAATTTACCGTTGGGGTAGGCTGGCAACAGCCAATCAGCAGAAAACGGTTGCTCGGCTATAATTTCGAGTCCTGCTCCCACCATCTGCACCCCTTTCAGATCGATCGCTGTTGTTATAATATGCTAGCCGTACCAGAACGGATACAAAAACCGCCCCAATGCGGGGCGGTATAAGCCTAATTAAGGTCAATTATCCTCTGAATTGCTGGGTAAAATAAATTCCATAAGGCCCTCCTTTAGCAATCCCAATTCCCACGTGGGTAAAGCTAGGGTTTAAGATGTTCGCCTTATGGCCGGGACTGTTCATCAAGGCTTTATGGGCCGCATCAGCTGCAGGGGCCCCGGCTAAATTTTCCCCTGCTATCCGGTAGCTAATACCAGCCTGGTGCATCTGATCAAACGGCGACCCCAACTGCGGGGAGATATGGCCGAAATAATTATTATCCCTCATGTCAGCACTTTTGGTCCGGGCTGTTTCAACCAGCCTCAGATCTAACTCCAGTGGCTTTAATCCTGCCTCAGCCCGCGCCCGGTTGAGCAATTCATACAAACGTGCCTCTTCCGCTGTTAGTTGTTTTACAGCCGGCGGTGTATCGGGCTGATCCGGTGTCTGGGGCGGCTGTGGTTTCGGATCCGGTTTAGGTTTCGGATCCGGTTTTGGCTTTGGCTCCGGTTTTGGCTTTGGCTCCGGTTTTGGCTTTGGATCCGGTTTTGGCTTTGGCTCTGGTTTAGGTTGGGGATCTGGTTTAGGTTGGGGATCCGGCCGGTCCGGGACTGGGTTAGGTTTACTGATTCCCAATTGATCCAATATCTGTTGCGTTAACCGTTCAGACAAATTATGCAGGGTTGATTTACCAAATAAGTTTCCCAGCTGCCGCTTCAGCTGTTCATAAACTTGCCGGTAGAGCTGGTCATGCCAGTCTTCCATTCTAGTAGGCGCGGCCATCGCAGCGGTAGCAAAACTTAGCACTACAGCCAGGGTAATAAAACCTATAACGATCCTTTTGCGCATTATGCACCTCTCCCTGTGTAAGTTAATCGGTACAAGTCAGTAGCCTCATTATACCTGCAGCACCAATTTCTACGCAAAGGGCCAATTTGGTCCAGTATACCCCATATTTAGCAAGAGGTAGTCTCTCGTTTGCAAGATTCCGTTAGCTGTAGCAGCATAGCCTAAATGAACACGTACCTAGCCCCTGGGAAGAGATTCCTAGCAAAATTAAACTGCGGCCCCAGATCGGGGCCGCAGTTTGAGCCGATATAAATCACCTAGCCTTTTCCACTGATCTTGGGCGGAATACAGATCTTCTGTCCCGGGAAAATCAACTCCGGATGTTTGATGGTAGGATTAGCTGCCAGTAGAGCTTCTAGGCTCACCCCATGCCGTTGAGCGATACTCCACATGCTATCTCCGGGCTGTACGATATGAAATTTCATGCTGGGACATACCGGGACCTTGGGCGGCCGCGGCGGTGGCGTAGGCCTAGCTTTTTCCTTTACATCTACAACCACTTTTAGCTGTAAAGGCTCGGTTACCTTCACAAAAGCCTCGACAATAACCGCTTGCGACAGTATCTGTCCAGCTGCACCTGGCGGGGGCGGCGGACAAGGCCGGTCATAATGGTGGTCATGATGATGGTGGTCATGATGATGGTGGTCATGATG
>JAAZKX010000054.1 GCA_012799605.1 Bacillota bacterium
CAGCCCACAAGGCCTGATAATCGGTGCCGCTGCCGCCAGGTAGCCCGTAGGTCGGCCTAAGGAGCGCTTCCCCGATCCGGCCAAAATCAGTACATCCTTGATCGTCCATAGTGATCAACGCTGCCCGAGCTTGATCCATATCCCCCAGCTGCCACCCGCCTTCGGTGCCTACCAGCGCAGTTTTGATCCCCCGCTCCCCGAGCAGCGATCCTAACAATCCCACCTTGACCGGCCGGTTGAGCTGTTCATTGGCCCGGATCAGATTTTCAAAATCGCGGTTGATCAGCCCCTCCGCAACTACCGGCTGGCCGGCGGGCGTAAAATCAAGCCGCCGCTCAGCATGGATACCAGCTGCGGAACAAACCGCGTAGTTGCCGGCCCCAATCGTTAAATAAGAGCCACAGTCGCGGAAGCTGCCGCCGGAATTAGCGTTCATAAGGCCCAAGGCTCCGTCGGCGAGGACCCGGCGTAAATTAGGGCCACCATGCTGCCATAAATCAGCGTAGCTTACCTTATCCACTACCAGCATAATCAATTTTCCGCCGGCCGATCCGGGCGGCTGGCTTGGGGCAGCCCGAGCTACCGGTGCCAGCAGACTAATCGCCAGCAGCACGGACACAATATGTCTTAGCTTCATTATTTCTCACCGCCTACTTTGACCGGGACACTTTGATTTTGACCCATTCTTCGGTACAATTATATAGGATTAGAGGAAAAAATACACTTGTAAGGGTAGGTGTTAAGATGCGAATAACCGGCCCAGCCAAACTCGACCGCCGAACTAAAAACTTAGTCCGCCGCCTGCAGCCAGGCGATATTGCTGTTATCTGCCATGAAGACCTAGATCAGGTAGCAGCCGCTGATTTAGTAGCTAAAAAAGTTGCCGCAGTGATCAACACCCGGGAATCCATCAGCGGAACCTACCCCAACCTCGGCCCGGAAACCCTGCTGGCCGCAAATATCCCCCTGATCGATAACACAGGTGACGCCATCATGGCTCTCCCGGAAGGAACCCCGATCAGCGTGGCTGCTGACGGCGCTATCTATCACAACCACACCCTGGTCGCCCGTGGTACTATCATAACCCCCAAGATAGCCCAACATAAGATAGCCGCCGCTCGGGCTAATATGGGACTGGCCCTCGACCGGTTCATCGACAATACTTTAACCTATGCCAAAAAAGAAAAGTCATTTATTACCGGCCCACTCGAGCTCCCGCCCCTTAAAACCAAGCTCCAGGGCCGGCAGGTGTTGGTGGTGGCCCGGGGCAATAATTTTCGCCAGGATTTGGCCGCCATCCGCGATTATGTAGACGATGTAAAACCAGTGTTGATCGGCGTCGACGGGGGCGCTGACTTGCTGGTGGAGTTCGGTTACCGGCCCGATATCGTGATCGGCGATATGGACAGTGTCTCCGACCGGACTCTTAACTACAGCCGCGAGCTTGTAGTCCATGCTTACCCCGACGGGCGGGTCCCCGGGCTGGAGCGCGTACAGCGCTTGGGATTGGCAGCGCAGGTATTTTCCTGCCCCGGAACCAGCGAGGATATCGCCCTGTTACTGGCCTATGAAAACCAAGCCGATCTTATTGTAGCCGTGGGCTGCCATTCCAACATGATCGATTTTCTGGAAAAAGGACGCCCGGGAATGGCCAGCACCTTTTTGGTGCGGCTAAAAGTCGGCCCCATTCTGGTCGATGCCAAAGGGGTCAGCAAGCTCTACCAGCGCAGTCTGAACCTCCACTATGTGGCTGCTCTTTTGGCCGCCGCCATGGTACCTATGATCGCCGTCATCGCAACCTCGCCACCGATGCAGTACATCCTTAAATTATTAGAGCTGCGCCTGCGCCTTGCCTTCGGATTTTGAAGAGGAGATCAGCATATGTTTATAAATATCAGATATCTGGCCATTACACTGATTGCCGTATTTATCGCTTTAGGCATCGGCATCCTGATCGGGTTTCAGCTCGATTCCAATGATCTGATCCTGATCCAGCAGCATGAACTCATCGAATCTCTTGAAGAAACCTTCGAGGAGCTGACCGAAACAAACCAAGCTCTGGAAACAAAAATTAAAAACCTTACGCAAGACCTGCAGCGCAGCCAAACTTTTATGGAGGCCATCGCTGGCGATTACCTCCACCAGCGGCTGTTGGGGCAAAACATCGCCCTTGTTAAAACTTCATCCGGTTTGGATTACAGCCCTTTAACCAACATCTTAGATAGTGCAGGGGCAACTATAACCGGCTCAGTCACCATCGCCGACTCAATCCCCTCGCAGGAGCAAAGTGAAAAAGCAGGCCAGTCAAACCCGCCGCTTTACACCTTGATCGCCGCTGCGATCGTCGACGGTGATTTAAATACCCTCGCCGACCTAAAACAGCAAAACCTAGTCGAAGCCGAGGGCGCTTTTTCTGTTCCGCCTGATTTCGTCATCATCGCCGGCGGCAGCCGCACCCCCACCGATCGGCCCGAGCTGATAGATATCCCGCTGATTAAAGAATTTAAACAACGGAATATACCTGTGGTCGGCGTCGAAAGTACCGAGGCAGATTATTCCTATATGGACTATTATAAAAAAGAACGGATCTCAACTGTTGATAATGTGGACACTATTATCGGCCAAACTTCCCTGGTGCTAATTATGGCCGGCCAGGAAGGCAATTTCGGGGTTAAAGCTTCGGCCGCCACCCTAATACCCCTGACCCGGAAGGAGCAACAGTGAAAATTACAGTGCTAATTCCAGCTTATAACGAAGAACAAAATATCAAGCCCACCATCGACGGCGTCCGAAACATTCCCCGCTACCTTCCGCCCGAACTTAAATGGCAGATCATCGTTGTCGACGATGGTTCCACCGATAACACCGCCGACCAAGCCGCCCGGTGCGCCGTTCAAACTGTGCGGCTAGAGCAAAACATCGGCAAAGGCGGGGCCTTGCGCTACGGCCTGCGGCAGGCAAAGGGCGATATTATCTTGTTTTTGGACGCTGATTTGCGGGCCAGTGCCAACGAGGCCCACAAACTAGTCCGCCCGCTGCTCGCCAACGAAGCCGATGTCAGCATAGCCAAATTCAAACCGGCCCCCCAAGCAGGCGGTTTTGGGTTTGTCAAGGCCTTGGCTGCCGCCGGGGTCAAATATTATACCGGCCGAGAACTTACAGCCGTATTGTCCGGGCAAAGGGCCTTTAAGCGTCAGGTGTTGACAACCATAGGCCCGCTACCAGATGGCTTTGGCTTGGAAGTGGGAATGCTGATCGATATTCTCAACCAAGGTTACCGCGTGCTGGAAGTAGAGACGGAGATGGAGCACGATGTCACCGGGCGCAATTGGAGCGGCTTTGTTCACCGCGGCACCCAATTTTTGCAGATAGCCAAACTACTGTTGACCAAGTCGAAGGAGTAACCCCGATGCCTAACTACAGCCTGCTTGTTATGTTAAGTTTTATATCAGCTGCGGGGGCCTACTTTCTAACCCCGCTCGTTATTAAGCTGTTTCGCTACCGCGGGCAGCTGCAGCCCAATTACCGCGGCGAATCGATTCCGGCCGGGGTCGGTATTATATTCGCACTTTGTGCCCTACCGGCTTTGGCGTTTTATCTGGCTTTAGCCGGACTATCATTAGCGGATGCGGCCGGCTTTTTATTGTTACAGGCGGCAATTTTCACCCTCGGTATGCTGGGTTTAATCGACGATCTCTTAGGCTCTCCCCAGGTCCGGGGACTAAAAGGACATTTTAGGGCCCTTCTTTCCGGCCAGCTTACTACCGGTAGCCTAAAAGCCGGCGGTGGGCTGACCTGCTCGCTGTTAATAAGCAGCTTCAAATCCAACAGCCTCGCTGAAATTATAGTCAACACCTTGGCATTAGCCCTATTTACCAATTTGCTCAACCTGCTAGATTTGCGGCCGGGCCGGGCGATAAAGTTCTATTTAGGGCTAGCCGCCGTTACCGCCTTTCGCACGCGCCTTAGCGGCCCCATCTTGCCAGCCCTACCCTTCATCGGCGCAGTAATAGGTTATTTCCCTTACGACCTTCGCGCCCAGGCCATGATGGGTGATGCCGGCTCCAACATGCTGGGGATTTCCGCCGGAATTCTGATCTTGGGCCAATTGGATTATCAGCAACGGCTGATCGCTTTGCTACTTCTTATAATGCTGCACATCATAGCAGACACATACTCTTTCAGCCGTCTGATCACCCGCAGCCGTATTTTAACCTTTTTAGATCATCTCGGAACACGTCCGTAAGCCGGCAGCCCCAAAAACCCGGGGCAGAGGCCAGCTTAGGGCCGGTTGCGGTTGCTACAGCCGGCGAAAGAACATTCACAACCAAAACAACAAGGAGGCCAGATTATGATCGCATACAGCTGCGGCCGGGTAAAAAAAATAGTGGCCCGCTACCCGGGCAGCACTGAACTGTTGGTCCAAACTCCGACCGGCACCCAACGGGCCCTGAACTATCACTTGTTCACCGGCCCGGTACAGCCCGGCGATCAGGTACTACTTAACACCACCGCAGTCGAACTCGGACTTGGCAGCGGCGGCTATCATTTTGTTGTAGCTGTAGGCGACTACCTTCACCCTCACCCACAGCCGTCCGAACCCGCTGGGCATATAATGAAGCTGCGCTATACCCCGCTGCAATTTTCCGTTTTAAGCGTTGAAGAAGAAAACAGCCCTCATCACGAGCTGTTTCATCAGTTTGAAACCCTGGCCGGACTGCCGGTAATAATCGGTGAACTGCACAGCATGCTGCTGCCGGCGGTATTTAATATCCACCGCCAAAACCCGCAGCTAAAGATAGCTTACATAATGACCGACGGCGGGGCGTTGCCGGCCGCTTTTAGCCATAATCTGGCCTACTTAAAAAAACAACGACTTATTGCCGGGGTCATAACCTACGGTCAGGCCTTCGGCGGCGATTTGGAGGCGGTAAATATTTATACAGCCCTTATCGCTGCCAAGGAGGTTCTAAATGCCCACCTAGCTGTCGTCACTATGGGCCCCGGTATTACCGGGACCGGCACCAAATACGGCTGGTCCGGCCTCGAACAAGGCCCTATCATCGATGCGGTCAATACCCTAGGCGGACGTCCCTTATTTATCCCCCGAATAAGTTTTGCCGACCAGCGTCCCCGTCACCGGGGCCTGAGCCATCACAGCATCACCGTCCTCAGCGAGATAGCCCAAACTCCTGCCCAGCTGATCTTGCCCAAGCTGCCGGGGGAAAAATATTCCCACCTCCGGGCCCAACTTCAAGAGCACAGTTTGGATAAAAAACACCGGCTAATTACCGTCACCCAGCGGGAAGAAGTGCTTGACAACATCCGACATTTCGGCCTCCGCCTAACCAGCATGGGCCGCACACTGGATCAAACCCCCTGCTTTTTCCTTGCGGCCGGCTCCGCCGGCTACTACGGAGCCCAACTGGCAAGCACAAAATAAACCGGGTCAGGGCGGACTGCTGACCCGGTTTTCTTATGGCATTCCCAGCGTACCGATGGACTGAGCCAGAGCGGCTATGCTTTTGGTGAGCTCATCCAGTTTAGCTTCCATCCGTACCAAAAGATAGAGGGAAACTACCACTGGGAAGCCCAGGTTGGCTATTTGCGCCCACAGGCTGTGCTCCATTTGCTATCACCTCGCCTACTCTAATTCAAGCTCAACGACCTCGCGGCTGACGATACGCGCTGCCGCAATTTCCACCAGATCCCCGCCGCTGGTGATGAAAATATCCCCGTCGATCAGATCCTTCATAGCTTGAGCTACCTCAGCTCCGGTCAAATCCTCCCGCGGCGCGGCCACAGACAGTGATACGTTTCTGCCAGCCGCGTTTTTAAACACCATCGTCAACGTCTTGTCCATCACTTCACCTCCTTGGGCCTATTAATTGCTACTGACGATTGGATACCGCTCCTTTAAAATTCATCCAACACGCCGGTGTCAATGCGCTGTACTGCCAGCAGCATATGCTCCTGCAACCCGGCTAAGGTCAGAGCCCCGTCATAAACATTTTCATCGGTAGCAGTGTGCTTAATGTTGTTAAAATAGCGATTTTTAATAACCGGCTTACCTTCTTCGTCCGTCCCGACTTGATACTGAAGCTGCAGTCTGCTCTCTTTGGGTGTACGTTGTACCGCCATGATCCCACCTCCTTCCGTCCGCCTTCACTATATAGACTGACTGTCGGGAGGTATTTGGACCTGGCTGGAAAGCAATTTTTTTAACCGATCCTTTGCCCGGGTATAAGCCCCTTTTGCCGCGGAAGGAGAGATACCCAGCTGCCCGGCAATAGCAGCGAAGGTCAGGCCCTGAACCCGCCCCGCTACTACCTGCTGCTGCCGTGGCGTCAACTTAGCCACAGCATGCCAAAACGCCCCTATTTCTTCCGCGGCCACAGTTTGCTCTTCCGGGCCCGGCCCCGCCGCCGCCAACACCGCCACCAGCCCAGCTCCTTCCGTCCCCGCAGCATCCAAAGAGCTGCCTTCGCGCTCCTTTAAGCGCCGAGCACACCGTAATGCGTACCGGACCGCGTAATATACTTGTTTTTTTACATACCAGGTAAAAGGCGCTGTTCCCGGCCTAAAATTGTAAATTGCCGTCAACAAAGCCAAATTCCCTTCCTGAACCATCTCGGCTACCGTATCCGGACACGATGCCCAGCGCCGGGCCGTAGCCCACACCAGCGGCTGAAACCTGGTTACAAGCTCTTCCACCGCAGTCTTATTGCCGCGCTGAGCCGCCCGAATCAGCCGATCCAATTCCGACCTCGCTCCCATATTCTCCTCCTCTCCCAGCAAATCTTGCCGGCCGGGGATGCACGTCCAGTTAAACTTTCTAGGTCATGTAGGTCACGTATGCTTACATGCTTACAACAGGGTACAATAAACCCCTCTTTCTACTTTTCTTCCAGCCTTTTAATAAAATCTTTCCAGTCATCCTCGGTAGCTTTTTCTTTGGCCTTTCTCAAGGCCACGGTCACGATAGGTTTCCCCATAATATAGTTGGGCAAATCCGGGGATATTTCATGTCGATCTTGTCCGGCCAAATCGAACATTAGTTCCTTATCCTTTTGGTTAAGACCTAGCCGCCGAGCCATTTTCTCCAGCATTTTTATATCGGGCGGGTTTCTTCTGCTTTTTTCAATATCGCTTAAATAAGCCGCTGTGATGCCCAAATCGGCAGCCATACCGCGCAGGGTCAGACCCAAATTCTTTCTCTTTTTTGCTATAAACTGACCGAATTTTAAGCCCATAATAATCCCACCTCAATCTCCTTTTCTCTAATCAGCCCTAAATTCTCCAGCCTGATACGAGTAGCCTGTACTGATACCTCGAACAAATGGGCCAGTTTCCGGGCCAAAAAGTCGAGCCAGATATCCAGATCAGCATCAGCGCCCCGGACATAATATTCTGTGGCCAAGCCCACTTCTTTAAATTTGTTTAGCGCGGCCCGGATAAAAGCATCCTTAGGCATCAAAAGCGCCGAAGACAGCGAATCAGCCTGCCATTCCAGCCAATCATCATCCGTCTTCAAAATACGGCGCTGGAACCCGATGTCAGCCCGGCGACAACGCACCACCGGTTGCTTCCAATTAGTTAAAACGGGCAGCTGGCCGCGGTGTGGCGCATAATAGCAACCGTGCAACACCCAATGTCCGACCTCATGACCTACAGTAAACCTCCCGCGCTGGATTTGATCGTCCTTGAGCAAACTGTTATCGATCAAAATTGTGCCTTCCTGAACCCAGATATGCTTGGCTTCATCCTTTTTTCCATCATACACCGGCACCGAGCAATCAGCAAACACGGTCATGCCCAGTATAGAGCGATTGTGCGACAGATCCTGATAATCCATCTGAAGATCGAAATAAGCTTCGGCTAAATGCTCGATGTCCACTGCAGCAGGCTCGATCTCTATTCCCGGCTTGTAATCGGTCAAAATCGACTGGGCAATAGTTTCAATTTCGTTCCGGCTTAAAATCGGGATCCCATTCGCCCGCCGGTAAAAAAACCTGATCACCAGCACCCCCTTTTACAAAAGCAAGTCCTTTCATCATGTAAGCATTTATGCTAACATGATTATACGCTGGCTACATATCTGTTGTCAAGCCCTTTTACCCCGATAAAAAATACCCGCTCCGGTTAATAGTTGCCTACCTGAGCGCCCGGTCGGTGTAATAAACAATCCCTATTGCGCCAGGCCCCACATGGAGGCCGATCACCGGCCCGATGTCACGGATCTTTACCTCCAACTGCTGTAGCTTGGCCTGGATTTTACCCGCCAACTCTTGAGCTTGTTCCCAACAATTAATATGATGGACGATGATCTCCTTGATGCCATAATTAGCATGATCCTCCCGCATTTTATCCAACATCGCCCTGACTGCCCTACCTTTTGTTCGCACAGCCTTCAGTACCGTAGTGACGCCGTTTTCCACGGTAAGTACAGGAATTATCCGAAGTAAATTGCCGATCAAAGCCTGGGCGCCGCCAATCCGGCCGCCTTTTTGCAGGTAGACCAGATTATCGGGGATAAACAAAAAGCGGCTTCTTGCGATATTCTCCTTGGCCGCTCTTTTAACTTGGGCTAAGGTTTGTCCCGCCAAAGCAGCCCGGGCCGCTACGATGGCCGCAAATCCGAGCTGCATCGAATTGGAGCGGGAATCCATAATCTCAATCTGAGCCTGTGGGTATTTTTCCAGCACCATAGTCTTTACTTGGCAGGCGCTGGCATAAGTACCGCTCATATCAGCCGATAAAAAAACTCCAAAAACATCATCCCCGCGGCTAACCGCAGTTTCCATCGCCTCATATAATTCGCCCCCAGACGGCTGGGAAGAGACGGGGATTCCTTCCTTTTCCATCAGGGAATAAAATACCGCGTTGTCTATTTCCGTCTCTTTCATACTATTGCCCGGAAAAGAAACATACAAGGATACAACCTTTATATCCAGCTCTTTCCTCAGCTGAGGATCGATATAGCTGGTGCTGTCAGTAATAACTTTTACCGCCACCGGCACGCCTCCTTTACAACCGGTTCAAATCAAATTCTGCCCGTTCCGTATCACGCCCTTAGTGGGGCCGCTGTATACAAATCAGGGTACGAGCCGAGCGCCTTAGGGCACTGCTGCCAGCACATACAAATGGTAATCAGCCTTAGGCTCTGGTTGGGAAAGAGAACCCAGATAAATAGACTCAAAAATAATCCGCAACTTATAGCCGTCACGTTCCACATCCAAAGTCAGCTCCCGAGGGTCAAGCTCCCCGGCAGGAGTCTGCTCGGCTAAATCGGCAGCAAATTGATATAAATTTGTCGCTACTAACTTGTTTCCATCCGCATCCTGTAGCGATACCCGTACATCGACGGCCGATACAGGCTCCAAAACCACCGTATAGGGAACCTCAGCCACCATTACATCGTGGATCACACTTTTACCGCCTGCTAAATGGTAGGTATCGGTTCGAAGCAGCACTTGATAACCGGCTACATCCAGCGGCTGATCCAAATCCAGCTGGGCAAAAAAGCGCTCCTTCTCCACACTGGACGGATAGGTGGGCCCAAATCCTAACACTTGTTCCATATCTGCAGAGGGCTTAAAATCTGCCGGTAGCCAGGCAATTTGCTTGGTATAACCGCGCCGGTACAAATAAGTTAAAATATTGGTAGCCTCTACCCGCACATCCCAGTCGGCATCGGCCCCGGGTACCAACACTTCATCTACTAGGATACCGGCCTCTTGCAGGTATCCTTCCAGCCGGGCCGTCTGGCTGTTTCGAGCCAGAGTAAAAGCATCCACCGGCGGCAGAACCGAAATAACAGCAAATCCCGCTGCCAGTAGGGCAATAAGCCCATTGTGGTCCACCGGCTTAACCGACAGCACCAGGCCGATGACAAAGGAAAAGAGGCCAAATAAGACCAGATAGTAGCGGGATTCGGTAATGCCGTACGCCTGTAGCCTGATATACACCGAAACTAGCTGCATTATAACAACCGGGATCAATACCTTGGGAAAAGCCCGCTGGTAAAAGACGGCAACACGATTGTAAGCAGAGCTGGCCAAAACGTATATAACAAGCCCAGCCCCGGAGTAAGCTAAAATCATCGGACCCAATTGACCGGAAGGCCAGGATCGGGTCAAGCCGATTTTAGCAAAATAGGCCAGTAGCACCACCGTATAAGCTATCACCAAGGGGATAGCGATATAAGAAATCAAAACATCCAAAAAGCGGGGGACGGCGTAAACCGCCTCCGGGGCCGCAACACGATCGGCTGCAGCCGGGTAATTAAACCGTGGCAACAGCGACAAGTAGTAGGTGGGAGCAAAAAAAATCCAAACCAGAGCCAGCATATAGCCGTAATAATCTCCGTTGACCTTGACCAAAAGAATATCTACCGTGGCGATAATAGACATTAAGCCCAGGGTCAGCACCTGGGCATATAAAATCGCCGTAAAAGCTGATTTAAAATGGACCAGAGCCACTTGGTTAAAATCAAACTCTCCGGCGGCGGATGGTAACCATAAAAAGGCGCAAAACATGGAAAACGCCGCCACCGCAGTCCTCGCCGTAACAGCATAATCAATAGTTGGCGCCGGAGCGATAACTAAATAGTAGGCTCCGCTTAAACACACAGCCAGCGCATACATAGCCCAACGCCATCGGCCTAGGCCGGGAAAACGCTCAGTAGCAAACTGAGCCGCCACCCCGATAAATGCCCCCAGCAGCAGAACATAGACCAGTTTTTGAACAGTAAGTGGCGGCGCCCCCCGGTAGGAAATGAGGTAACAAGCCAGCCCCGTGCTTAAAAACAGACAAAACACCGTCCACGGGAACCTTAGTACTGCCGCCAACAGCTTGTCAATCAAGTTCAAGAATACAACCGACCAACGACTTCGCATGATTTAGCCTCTTTCGTGAAACTTTTTGATCAGCCCCAACACTAAGTCCATACAGCCATATTCGCCCCGGCAGTATCTATTCCTGCCGCCGGGGGCGAAATAAAGCGAAAAAGAGCCCCCGGCAGATGCCGAGGGCTCCGAAACCTATGCCAGTTGACAATCTGTGTCAACCTAGGCCATAAAAGTTTCTATGTCTTCAGCTACAGTGCTAATAGTACCCAGGTTGAATTTCTCCACCAGCACTTTACCCACAGCCGGGGACAGAAAAGCCGGCAAAGTGGGGCCTAAGTGGATATTTTTTACCCCTAGATATAATAACGCCAGCAGAACCGTAACCGCTTTTTGTTCGTACCAGGCGATATTGTAGACGATAGGAAGATCATTAATATCATCTAAGCCAAAAGCCTTCTGAAGCTGCTGGGCAATAACTACCAACGAATAGCAGTCGTTGCACTGGCCAGCATCCAACACCCTGGGAATGCCGCCGATATCACCCAAATCCAGTTTGTTGTACCGGTACTTCGCACAGCCAGCAGTTAAAATAACCGTATCTTGAGGTAGCTTCTGGGCAAATTCGGTATAGTATTCCCGCGCTTTCATTCGGCCGTCACAACCGGCCATAACAAAAAACTTTTTGATGGCACCGGATTTTACCGCTTCAATTATCTGATCGGCCAAAGCCAGCACCTGGTTATGAGCAAAGCCGCCCTTGATGGTACCGCTTTCAATTTCTTCCGGTGGCGGCAGGGTTTTAGCCAGTTCGATCAGCTCGGAAAAATCCTTGCGGCCCTGCTCGTCGGCTTCGATATGCCGGCAACCCGGGTAACCGGTCGATCCGGTGGTGAAAATTCTCTTTCTTACCTCTTCGCTCCGGGGCGGAACAATACAGTTGGTGGTAAATAGTATAGGCCCCTTAAAAGATACAAATTCGCTTGTCTGCTTCCACCAAGCATTACCATAGTTGCCCTTGAAATGATCATACTTCTTAAAAGCCGGGTAAGAATGAGCCGGCAACATCTCACCGTGAGTATATACGTCAACCCCGGTACCTGTTGTCTGTTCCAGCAGCTGCTTCAGATCGGTCAGATCATGGCCTGAGATTAAAATCGCCGGGTTAGTGCCGACGCCAATATTCACTTCAGTCATTTCCGGGTGGCCGAATTTAGCCGTATGGGCCCGGTCAAGGAGAGCCATTACCCGCACACTATACTCCCCGGTCTTGAGAGTTAGGGCTACCAGATCATCTACCGTCAGTGAATCATCCAGTGTGGCGGCCAGTGCCTCATAGATAAAATTATTGATAGCCAGATCTTCCTCACCGATATTTTTGGCGTGCTCAGCATAGGCCGCCATTCCCTTCAGGCCGTAAGTGATCATCTCTCTTAAAGAACGTACATCTTCATCCTTGGTCCGAAGCACACCGACAGCAGCAGCTTTGGTCAGCATCTCTTCCCGAGATCCCACTTCAAATAAAGCGGCATCGTGGAGATTGTCCACCCCGGCCGTTTTCCGCAGCTCATCCCTTAGCGAAAGCATCTTCTCGATCTGCCGGCAAATAGAAACATCATCAAAGTTGGCATTGGTGATGGTCATAAATAAGCTGCTTAAAACCTGGTAATTTAGTTCGTCCAGCTGGCTAATATCTACCTTAGCTTCAATGACAATATTTGCAATCCCTTTTAGGGTATAAATGAGCAGATCTTGAAGCTGGGCCACTTCTTCTGATTTTCCGCAAACACCGCGAACATCGCAGCCGATTCCTTTAGCCGCTTCTTGACATTGATAACAAAACATAGCCACAGTATCTCCCCTCCCTAGGAAGCTAATTTTTTAGTCAGCTACTGGTTCAAAATTGTCCTTGTCCACACCACAAAGTGGACAAACCCAATCAGCAGGCAAATCCTCAAAGGCAGTCCCGGCAGCAATACCGCCTTCGGCATCGCCTTCAGCCGGATCGTAAATGTAACCGCAGGGGATACATTTGTATTTTTTCACAGAAATTCCTCCTTGGCTTTAGCTATCTTTAGTTTTCAGGCGCCGGGGCCTTCACCACAATAAGTTCCAGTACCTCTTGGTGTAAGTTTCGGACATTCATCTTTGTCCCTTTTGGGATCTTGAGCAAAGTTCCGCCTTCATACTCATGAACTTCTTGATCATTGAGACCAATGGAAAGCGTTCCTCTTAGCACTGTCATATAAACGTTGGAGTTGGAATAATGCTGTGGCAATCCCTGATCCTGGTTAAAAACCATGTGAAGATAGTGAATGTTTTCGTCAAAGACCACCCGCTCCACAGTTCGCTCATCGCCCTGGGAGAGGCTAAACACCTGCTCCACCATTTCGTTTCCACCTCCTTAAAGCACCTTTAGACCGCAATTGTCTGCTATAAAAATAGCACAGTGCTTACCGAGATGGCGTTGCAATTGCAACATTTTTATCTTCCTGACCTAAAAGTTGAAACACATTTTGGTCATAATCGATAAGGCCATCGGCTTTCATATGGGTCAGCTCCCTGGTTAAGGCGCTCCTGTTGGCGCACAAATAGTCGGCCATCTCCTGCCGGTTCATGTCGATAACGATATATTTACCTTTTTGCCGCTCCGCCTGTAGTGATAAAAAGGTGAGTATCTTTTGACGCAGGGTTTTTTTGGTAACAACCTCCAGCTTCTTCATCAGCTGCACATTTTTTTCTGCCATTAAAGTAACTACATTCCTTATCAGCCGATGATGAAATACACAGGACATACTACAAGAACGTAAGACCCGCTCAAAGGGCAAAAAAAGGATCCTAGAATTAGAGGCCGCATAAAAAGATACCGAAGCAACAAAAGCATTACCACAAGCGAAGGTCTCGCCAAATACATCCTGTTCCCTTATCACCGTCAACAAAGTTTTATTGCCCCAGACATCCTCCTTCAACATGTGGACGGTACCCGCAAGCA
>JAAZKX010000055.1 GCA_012799605.1 Bacillota bacterium
ACTAATAGCCTGCGGTATTGGGTTTCGGGAAGATAGGACAGGGCAGGATATTAGCTTGAGATGTCGAACAATATATGGCGACCAGCTAATCACAGGTTCGATACCATAAGGAGGAACATTTATGGCAAAGGAAGTGCGGGGAAAAAGCACCATTTCTTTTTTCCTCTTGTCCTTTCTTGTTCTGCTCGCTGCAGGAGTTTTAGTAGCTTTTTTAGTAGGTTGTGTACGTACAATGCCCCCCTTCGACCCGGTTAAATTGGCCGAAACCAGCATGACTTCCACGGTATATGATGTGAACGGTAATATATTCAGCCGTTTGCACGGAGAAGAAAACCGACTACCGGTGGATCTGGATAAAACTCCGGTAGAGCTAAGGCAGGCGTTTATTTCTACCGAGGATATCCGTTTTTACCAGCATTTTGGCGTTGATCCCAGGGCTATTGCCCGGGCACTTTGGCGTATAATCTCCCGCCAATCCTTCGAAGGTGGGAGCACTATTACCCAACAGTTGGTAAAAAATGCTTTTCTTACTCAAGAACAAACCTGGAAACGAAAAGTGCAAGAAGCAATTTTGGCTTTGCAAGTGGAGCGCCGTTATACCAAGGATCAAATTTTTGAAATGTACTTAAATGAAATCTATTTCGGTCACGGAGCATACGGAGTACAAGCTGCTAGCCGCACTTATTTCGGTAAAAACGTGTCTGATCTCAATTTAGCCGAAGCGGCCTTTTTGGCGGGGATAACAAAAAACCCTTCTTTTTATTCTCCCTTTGAAAATTTTGAATCCGGAAAAGCCCGACAAGAACTGGTTTTGGACAATATGGTTCGGGCTAATTTTATTAGCCCCGAGGAAGCTGAAGCTGCTAAAAACCAAGAAATCAAAATCCAATCGGCCCCGACCACAACCATGCATCCTGCCCCTTATTTTATTGACTATGTCATTGCAACTTTGGTCGATAACCTTATTCCAATATATGGGGCCGAAAAAGGGGTCTACGATGCCATTTATCGGGGCGGGCTCCATATATACACCACTTTAGATCCGGCCATGCAAAAAGCAGCTGAAGACGCCCTTTTGGGCAGCCTTCCTGCAGGGGAAGTTGACAAAAATGGCATCATCCAACCACAGGGGGCCCTGATAGCGTTGGATCCACATACTGGTGCGGTAAAAGCCTTGGTTGGCGGGCGAGACTGGAGAGAAACCAAATTCAACCGGGCCGTCCAGGCTTTGCGTCAACCTGGTTCTGCTTTTAAACCTTTTGTGTATACAACAGCATTAACTCAAGGCTGGTCTCCCGGGTCAGTTTTAGACGATGCCCCAACTATTTATGATGGGAAAGAATGGCCTAATAACCACAACCACGTTTTTCGTGGCCTAACCACGCTCAGGTCCGGCATTGAAGGGTCTATTAATGTCATGGCAGTCAAGTTGGCTGAACTAGTTGGAATCAATAATGTAATTACCACAGCAGAACAAATGGGAATTTCAACCCTAGTGAAGTCCGGGCCAAGCAATGACCTGCAATTGGCTTTAGCTCTAGGCGGGATGACTGACGGCGTTTCGCCGCTGGAGATGGCCGCCGCTTACGGAGTTTTAGCCAACGGTGGCTCCAAGGTAAATCCATATCCGGTGGTCATGGTCAAGAATAGCCGGGGGAAAGTCATCTGGGAACATCAATCCACTGCCAGCAAAGTACTTTCGCCGCAAGTAAGCTATGTTATGACCGATATGCTTCGCGGGGTAATTACCAGAGGTACAGGTACTCCAGCGAGTGTAATCGGGCGACCGGCAGCCGGTAAAACCGGAACGACCACTGATAGCAACGATGTTTGGTTTGTCGGTTATACGCCGGAATTAGCTGCAGCCGTTTGGATTGGCTCGGACACAAAAGAAGACAGTGCCAGAACCTTCCTCAGCCGTCATAATATAGGTAGCGGGTTTCCGGCAGGAATATGGGGACATTTTATGAAGCAAGCTTTGGCTGAATATCCGGTACAGAATTTTAGCCTACCGGGCGGTTTAATCAAAACTACGGTTTGCAACAAATCCGGATTGCTTCCGGGCAACCTATGCCCTTCAGAAAATCTTGTTACCGACTATTTTATCCAAGGCACCCAACCTACAACTACGTGCGATGTCCATGTCGCAGCTACTGTCTGCGCTGATACCAATAAATTGGCCACCGAATATTGTCCTGAACCGATAGCCCAAGTATTCATCCAACGAAAAGAAACGTATGCTACCCGGGCTGATGGTAAAAAGCCCTTGGATGCTGAGGATGAAGTACCTACCGAAACTTGCGCTGAGCATGACGAAACGCTGCCAACGGCTTGGACAGAAATGTATATCTGCCCGGACAGCGGCGCCATAGCCACTCAATACTGCCCGTCAGCGGAACTTAAACGCTTTGTGCCAGGAACAGAGCCTGAACTGATTTGTCCAATCCATACCAGCCCACCGCCATCTGAGCCTGAGCCAGGGGAATACAATAACGGCAGCTTTGATCCCGGCAATAACAATAATTCGACTAACAAAGACAATAGTAATAACGCCTAAGTAAACTCGCTTAACCTTAGCCGAATACAAGAACAAGGGGCCGGCCTGTCTGCCAGCCTCTTATTTTTTTAGTATTGCTATTGTAACTCCGGTGCCACCTTCTTTATAGCCCGCTAGCGAAAAGGTTTTTATTCCAGGGTGGATCTTTAAATAATCATGCACTGCTTTTCTCAAGGCCCCAGTCCCCTTGCCATGGATCAATTTAATACGGTCCAAACTAGCTAGCTGGGCATCGTCTAAAAACTTTTCCAACTCATATTGACATTCACTGACCGTAAAACCGCGCAGGTCTAATTCAGGGGAAATTGTTTGGGCTTTACTGCTGGCCAACGTTGCCACAAAACGCTGCGGTTTCGGTTTCGGTTGGGCAGGAAATGAGCTCAGTTGTATTTGTTCAACCGGCAAGGTCAGTTTAAGAATCCCGGCTTGTACTTTTATATTTCCCTCGTTGTCAGGAAGGTCAATAACAGTGCCGTGGACCTTAAGATGCGGAATATAAACATTTCTCCCCAGTTCGAGCGCAGAAATATCTACCCCAGCATCGGTGGTTACGACATCAGCTTGATCTCGGTCTAGCCCTAGGCTCGCGTAAACTGAGTTTTGAACTGTGCTCAAATTTGTACGGGCAGCCTCAGCTGCTTGAGTGCGCTCTTTTTCTAACAGTTTCGAAGTTTGTTTTCTAAGTTCTTTAATGATCCTTTCGCTTTCCCGGCGCGCATAATTGACCGCACGGATCGCATTCTCTTTCGCCTGTTGAATCAGGGCATTTTCTTTGGCTGCAAGCGATTGTTGACGCTCCTTCAGTTCCTGGCGGATCGCTTCTGCTTTTTTCTTGGCCTCATATGCTGCCGCGGTTAAGTCTTCCAAGTGCTGGCGCTTTTTTTCCAGTGAGCGGATAAGACTATCGGTTCGGGCATCAGCGTAACACAAAAACGAACGGGCTTTTTCTATAATGTTATTGCCCAAGCCCAACCGCGATGCAATTTCCAATGCGTTACTATGACCGGGGAGCCCAATAATTAAGCGGTACGTAGGCTGTAGGGTAACAGGATCAAATTCTACCGAGGCATTTTCTACTCCCGCTTGCGTATAAGCAAATGATTTTAGATCGCTGTAATGGGTAGTGGCAATAGTTCTGACATCCTTTTTATTTAAATAGTCCAGTACGGCCATTCCCAAAGCTGCTCCTTCGCTAGGATCGGTTCCGGCTCCGAGCTCATCGAGTAAAACTAACGACCCTTTCCCAGCTTTTTGTAAAATGGATATAATATTAGCCATATGGGCGGAAAACGTGCTCAAACTTTGTTCAATGCTCTGTTCATCCCCAAGGTCACAAAACACCCGGTTAAAAACAGGTAGCTCGCTATCGTCCCGGGCGGGGATGTGTAGCCCGGCTTGATGCATCAAAACCAACAGCCCCACAGTTTTAAGCAGAACCGTTTTACCACCTGTATTGGGACCCGTTATAACCAAGGTCCGGAAACTACGCCCTAACCATATATCCGATGGTACAGCCGCGGCCCCCAACAAAGGGTTTCGGGCTTGATGTAAATCCAAATAACCGTCTTGATTAATTTTTGGCAGGGAGGCGTCAAGATCAAGGGCTAATTTTCCCTTGGCCAGAATAAAATCCAACTGTCCCAGTTGATCAAGCAGGTCGTCAATCGAGTCAGCCTCTTGGCCGATTTGAGATGACAATTCAGTCAAAATTCGTTCTACCTCCCGCTCTTCTTGGGACAAAACCTCTCGCAATTTGTTCCCTAATTCTAAGGCAGCTAGAGGCTCGATAAACAGGGTAGCCCCGCTAGCAGATTGGTCATGAACAATCCCGTTGATATGCTGGCGAAATTCGTGTTTTACTGGCAAAACGTAGCGTTCGTTACGCACTGTAATCAGAGGTTCTTGCAAATATTGTTTAAACTTGGGTGAACGCACCATCCCCTCCAGGTATTCGTGCAGTTTCCCCTTTAATTTGGCAATTTTCCGCCTTAAATCTTGCAGGGTTGGACTGGCTTTATCGGACAGTTCCTCGGGACTAAGCAGGCAACGCTCCAACTCCGATTGCAATTTAGGTAAACACGGCATTAAAGTCCCCATATCGATAAAAAAAGATGTTTCAC
Organism: Bacillota bacterium; assembly: GCA_012799605.1. GTDB lineage: Bacteria > Bacillota > DTU030 > DUMP01 > DUMP01 > DUNI01. The sequence goes on from JAAZKX010000055.1 coordinate 4,678, forward strand.
CATTTTGCAGCAAAAAAGTTCTAACTTTTCGACCTATCTTTAGAAAACACTGGATCTGGTAAAGTTCCCGCACATTTAGCATACCTCCGCGGCGGGCCAAGCGGATAAAAGGCCTAATGTCAGTGATGCTGTTTAGCGGAACCCGCACGCCACGGCATAATAGGGCAACTGCTTCACCAGTTGCCATCTGATTAGATTTGATCCAATCGAGGTCACAAGAAGGCTCCAAGCGGCGGCAAAGCTCTTGCCCAAGCGGGGTGTCGGCGAAAGAAGTCAATTTTTTAATTATCTTTTGCCATTCCAATTTGTTTTTTGTTTTTTCTTCGACTACAGCCATCAAGTCACCCCCCGAATAGACCGAAGATGTTCTAGCAGGTATGACGTTGGCCAACAGTTTACCACATCGCTAGGTTCTAACCCAGCTCGGCGGGCCACGCTTACGCCATATTCCATATCAGACAATCCTTGAACATCATGGGCGTCAGTATTTATGGCCAATTTTATGCCCAGTTTTTTAGCTTTGGCTGCCCAGTTCGCATTAAGATCCAAACGATCCGTGGAAGAGTTTATTTCCAGTATCTTTCCTTGTCGGCCCGCTTCTTTTAATACTGTATCCAAGTTGACCCGATAAGGAGGGCGTTTAGCCAACAGCCGCCCACTGGGATGGGCTAATATATGAACATTGGGGTTACGGAGCGCGGTTATTATCCGCTGGGTCATCGTTTTTTCATCCTGATTAAAGCCCGAGTGTACTGCCGCGATGACTATATCCAACTGGGCTAGCACTTCGTTTGAAAGATCTAATCTGCCATCTTTTAAAATATCTACCTCGACCCCGGCCAAAATCATTAGCTCGGGGAATTGGGCCCTTACTATGGAAATCTCATCTAGTTGGGCCGCCAGCTCCTGAGCATTCAAACCTCGGGCAATTTTCAAGCGTTGTGAATGATCGGTTATAGCAATATAATCGTACCCGCGCTTTGAGGCTGCCTCTGCCATCGAGAATATGCTTTCCCTACCATCGCTCCAATTGCTGTGTAAATGCAAATCCCCTTTAATCTGTTCGATAGAAATAGATTTGGGTAAAGTCCCGCCCGCGGCAGCTGACAATTCATTCTTTCCTTGCCTTAGCTCCGGTATAATAAAATCCAGTCCCAAATAACGGTACAATTCATGTTCAGATTCGAGCACTAAGGCCTCGTTTTTGTCTTTAAGAGCCGTAGGTGACAGCGCCAAACCATGTTGTTTTGCTCTGACCACCAGGGCGGTCCAATGGTCTGTTGGTCCGGTGTGGTAGCAAAGCTGAGTAACAAACTCAGCCGGCCTTACAGCAACAAGCCGGGCTTGAAGACCAATACCCAGTTGTACCACTGCTGAGTTTGAATCTGATTCTAAAATTTCACGTACATAAGGGGCTGAGCAAAAAGTAGTAAGAACAGGCAAGGCTTTATCAGCTTGGGTAACAAAAAGGAGAATGGCCTCATGAACCAGCTCTTCCCTTCTCCTTATTTCCCCTGCCAGTTCAATATTTATAACCTCAGGTAATTGAGCCAAGGCTTCGGCTAAATCCGAAGCCAATGCGAATGCATTGCCCAAAGGCATGCCCTGGGTATATTCTTTGGAAGTCAGAGCGCGTTTAATCGCTAATTCGGACTTTGTGCCCAGGCCAGGTAGCCGGCGCAGTTGTTGGGCTAAGACGGCTGCTTTAAGTTGCTCTAAAGATGTAATACCTAGGTGGCGATACAAGGTATGTACTGTACGTGGCCCTATGCCTGGTATAACCAAAAGTTGTCGGAGCTGGATCGGAACCTCTTCGCGTAAATTGTTTAGATAGGTTAAATTGCCGGTTTTGAGCAGCTCGTCTATTTTGGCCGCTAATGCCGGGCCAATTCCTGGCAGTTCCCTTAATTTGCCCTGTTTCCAATACGTCTGGATTTTTTGATCTAATGTGCTTAACATGTGGGCTGCCTTACGGTAAGAGCGTATTTTATACGGGTTGTCGCCCTTAATTTCTAATAAATCAGCAATTTCCAAGAAGATCCAAGATATCTCTACGTTATTCACAAATAGCCTCCTATCCAGTCATAGAAACAGTTGGGATCAGATTGGTAATTTTAGTTAGCAAACCTTGGGGTAGCGGAAAATGGGGGCATAGTTCTTCCCATAAGTAGCGGTTAAAAACTGGAACCACGGACCAAAAGTACTGGCCTATTTCAGAGGATTGGATCAAGTCGATGAAGTAGGGCCACGATAAAACAGTCAGTAAGCTGACCAGTAAAATTGCTAAAATTGTGCCTGCGGCAAGGCCCGCTGCAGCACCAGCTATGCGGTCAATATTTGACAGGCCCGGGACTGAAACCAAATGTTTTAAAATAGAAGCAGCGGCTCGAGCCACTAACAATCCTAACACAAGCAAGCCCAAAAAACAGAGTAGTAATAAGAGCCAAGCCGGCCCTACCAGATATGTACTGACAAAGCCGGCTGCCGATCTAAAATAGGTGATCCCTAACCATAGACCCAGAATTAACCCGCCTACTTCCCCGAGTAAGCCGAACAAACCCTTACGCCAGCCAACAAACATGTGGAAGACTAGGATTAGGATTAGAACCAAATCCAGCATGTTCATCTAGTTTCACTCCCGGATTCAACTTGATTCGGTGCCAGAGTCTGAATCCTGAAGTAGCTGTAACAGCTCATCATAATCTTCTTTTATTCGATGCAGCTGTGCAGAAATATTGATTGCAGCTAAAATCGCAATCTGCATCGTGCTCAGGCAAGGGTTTCGTTGTTGTATATCCAACATAATCTCGTTTACGTAAGCCCCGAGGCTTTTGATACGGTCGGCGCTAACTTTTCCTTTAATAATATATTCCTCGCCGAGAATATGGATTGCAACTCGATTGTGTGTATCAGCAGACATGGTTCACCCTCGCTTATGGTTCAGTAGATAACAAGCGCCCTCGGGCCTTGATTCTATTTCCGCATCAGCGGCAGCAAATCCTTCTTTTTGGAGGGCAGCAAACCCTAACATCTTAAGCTAGCGCCAATTTTGTTTTTAGCCTGCTCAACTATATGCTCGAGGTAAGGGTTAACCTCTTCTTCGGTAAGAGTATGGTCGGCCGATCTAAACAAAAGTGAATAAGCAAAGCTTTTGTATCCGGCCGGTACTGGTAGCCCCACATAAACATCGAACAGTTTTATGTCAGCCAGGTACGGCCCAGCAGCCGCCGAGATTACTTGGGTTACCTGAGCAGCTTCAACATCTGCTGGGACCGTTAAAGCCAAGTCACGCTCAATTCCGGGATAACGCGGTAGGGTCTGATATTTTTGGGTAAGGCTAATATATGGTAAGAGGGCTGTCAGGTTTAGTTCGCAGGCATAAATGCGGCCCGATAGATCGAAAAAGTCAACAATATCCGGATGAAGTTCACCCAGGTTTCCCAATTGGCAGTCTTCAACCTCAAAACCTGCTTGGCGGCCGGGATGGTAGAAATTTAAACTGGTTGGCACAAACCTGCCCCTGATGCCTAATTTGTCCGTCACCGCTTCTACTATCCCCTTTAAGCGATAAAAATCGTTCTCGGATGGAGTTCGGCACCATGACCTACCGCCTTCAGCCCCGGCAAGAACAATCCCCAAACAGCGGGGCATTGCAGGTAGTTTTCGTAGCGGCAATGCATGCGGCAGATAAGTACGGCTTATTTCGAAGATGTTGACAGCCTGAGCCTTATGCCGCTGGTTCAAAGCTACAATTTTTAATAGGCTAGGGAGCAGTATTGTTCGAAGTACAGACTGCTCAGAGGTCAGTGGGGACAAAAGCGGCAAAGCCTTGGCCGGTATATCAAAAATAGCGATGCTCTCGGGATCAACCATGCTGTAGGTTTGAACTTCATCTAAGCCGCAGGCGGATAAAAAGTTTTTAACCATCGTCTCGATTTTCAGCTCCCGCGGCTGTCGTCCTGTCTGAAGCCGGCCTTGAAGAGGCGCTGCTTGGATCCGGTCAAACCCATATAATCGGGCTACCTCTTCGGCTAAATCAGCTTCTTGTTCTATATCAGGGCGAAAAGTAGGGATTTGGACTCTAAATTCGGGGCAACCTTCCTTAACTACCTGCAGCTCTATTTTTTCCAATAACCCTTTGATCAGTTTATCGTCAAGCGGTTCACCAATTAAGCGGCGTATTCGGTTGGTATCAGCGCTGACAATTTTAGGTTTGATCGGCCGGGGATAGGCATCGAGGATGAAATCTATTTCCCCCACCCCAAGCTGCTTAAATAGCGAATTGCATCTATGAAGGGCAAAAAGAGCGCCATTAGGATCCACCTTACGTTCATAGCGTAAAGATGCTTCGGTACGAATCCCCAAACTTTGGGCCGTACGACGAATATTAATGTTATTAAAGGTAGCTGATTCTAGCAAGATAGCTTCGGTTGCCGGGGATATTTCAGATGCTTTCCCGCCCATTATGCCAGCCAATGCCTGCGGTTTATCAGCGTCAGCAATAACCAACGTTTGTTCGCCGAGCCGATGCTTTGTTCCGTCCAGGGTAATCAAAGCTTCATCCAAACGGGCCCGGCGAACAATAATCTGCTCTTTTGCTAACGCATTGTAATCAAAGGCATGCAAGGGTTGTCCAGTTTCAAGCATTACATAATTAGTAATGTCCACTACAGCATTGATTGGACGCATTCCGGCAGCTGTTAAACGCTGTTGTAACCACAACGGCGACGATTTCATGACAACATGGCGGATCAGGCCAGCAGCGTACCGAGGGCATAGATCTTGGTCGGCGATTTTTATCTTCAAAAGCGGCTCCGGGCCAACATCGCCGCCGGGAACTGCCGTGGGTGGCATAATCATTTCTGCCCCAATGGCCGCAGCGACCTCACGCGCAATTCCAATCAGGCTCAAGCAATCGGGACGGTCCGGGGTAACTTCTAGTATCAATAGCCAACCACCCAAATTCAAGGTTTCTGCCACATCTTCTCCTAGCTGCGCCTGCTTGGGCAAAACCAGTATCCCAGCTTCTTGGCCAGCCGCTACATTTAAGCCCACTTCTTCAGCAGAACAGAGCATGCCCTGTGAGAGAGCCCCACGAAATCTGCCTTCAGCTACATTTCTCCCATCAGGCAGCAGCGCCCCCGGAAGCGCTAAAGGAACCTTGAGTCCAGGTTGCAAGTTTTTAGCTCCAGTTACAACTTGCAACTCTTGTTGGGCAGCGGCTTGAACTGTAACGATCAAAAGATGTTCTGCCTTCGGATGGGGCTCCAGCTGCTTTACCTGGGCTACAACTACCCTTTTTAAGCCAGCATCGGTTCGTTCCAGACCATCCACTTCGAGGCCAGCCTGGGTCAAAATTTCAGCCAACTCCGCCGGAGGGGGCAATTTAGCCGAAACATAATCCTGTAGCCAATCATAAGGTACACGCATGTTTGTTCCCCCTAAAACTGATGTAAGAAACGCAAATCGTTTTCATAAAAGAGCCGAATATCATCAATACCGTATTTGAGCATGGCAATTCTATCTGGGCCCATACCTGCCGCAAAGCCTGAGACTTCAGCCGGGTCGTAACCACCCGCAGCCAGCACTTTCGGATGTACCATGCCACTGCCTAATATTTCTAGCCAGCCGGTCCCTTTGCATAAACCGCATCCGCTACCTTCACAAACAAAACAGGAAATGTCAACTTCGGCACTAGGTTCAGTAAACGGAAAAAAACCAGGGCGTAATCGAACTTTTCTTTCCGGCCCAAACATTTCACAGGCAAATTCTAATAATGTATGTTTAAGATTGGCAAAACTGACATTCTGATCGACCACCAAAACCTCTATCTGATAAAACATCGGCGAATGGGTAGCATCAGCCGGATCTCGACGATAGCAACGCCCGGGGCATACAACCCGTATCGGTAATTTAGGAGCTAATTGTTCCATAATGCGGACTTGGAAGGGCGATGTATGGGTCCGCAGTAAGATCTCTTCGGTTAAATAAAAACTGTCTTGCATATCGCGAGCTGGATGATGTTTGGGGATATTTAAAGCCTCGAAGTTGTAGTAATCATACTCTACTTCTGGGCCTTCATATACGTCAAACCCCATTCGGAAGAATATATCTACGATATCCTCAATTACAATTGACAGGGGGTGCTTATGCCCTAATGTGACAAACGCGCCCGGTAAGGTAATGTCCAATTTTTCTTTTTTGAGTTGTTCGCTGCGTTGATGCTGTTGAATTTCTTGTAGCCGCCGGGTTAATTCAGCCCCGATTTGTTCGCGTACTTTGTTAGCAATTAAACCGACCTGAGGCCGTTCTTCTGGCGCAATATCTTTCATAGCCCTCAGTATACGGGTCAATTCGCCTTTACGGCCCAAAAACTTAATCCGCACTTGATCAAGTTCTTGTTCCGAACAAGCAGCTGATATGGCCTTCAGGGCAGTTGCAAGCAGACGCTGAAGCCCCTGTTCCATTTGGTTCGCCTCCCT
>JAAZKX010000056.1 GCA_012799605.1 Bacillota bacterium
AACGAGCTCGGCTCATTCGGGCCGCCTCTGCAACTCGCCCTTTTAGGGCTCAGACATCCATCGGCGGTTTTCCCTCTTTCGCCTCGCTCTTTTTAATGAGGGCACAAGCTTCGCTTTGAGGATGGTGTGCAGCTATGGGATGTTAAGGGAACACGGGCAGGGGACTGAGCTTCGCCTCTACACGCAGGAACAGCGGTTATTCACAAAGTGAGTTCGCGAAAAGGACAGGAAGTTTAAGTAGGGGCGGCTCTTTGTGGCCGCCCGCGAGGGACGTCACACGGGCTGAAACTGCGATAACAAACAGGGGCTGTTGCACTAGCAAATCCTAGAAACAAAAGACGGCGACTAGCAGGGAAAAAAGCCGTGCAGAAGAACGAGATTAAGATGCAAAGAAAACATCCCCTTTTTATTATTCCGGCATTGGTCGATAAAATATATGATTCGTATTTTTACCTGCCGGTTTGAGAGGAATCTATGTTATAATTGAGCACGATACAAGGGATTATTCGCAGAGTGGGCGTACAAGGATTTAACTGCCCATCGTCGAAAATGACGCGTTTTCTATTGTAATTATTTTGGGATACAGTAAAGAGGTGAAGTCCTAGATGAAATTAAGAACTTTTTTTGGTGGGGTTCATCCTGCACCAGCCAAGGAGAGGACGAAAAACAGTCCGATCGCGACGGCGCCGCTGCCATCGCGGGTGGTTATTCCTTTAGCTCAAGGTGGTGCTCCCTGTAAACCTTTAGTACAGGTAGGTGATGAGGTACTTGCTGGACAAAAAATCGGAGACAGCGAGGCTTTCGTTTCTGCTCCAGTTCATGCCAGCGTTTCAGGCCGAGTAGCGGCTATTGAATCCGTTCCTTGCCCTACGGGCAAAAACGCAGTGGCTGTGATTATCGACAGCGATGGTCAAGACAAGTGGATGGATACCAGCGGTAGCAGCTTGGCTGATCTGACGGCGACTGATATTAAGGATCTTATCCGAGAGGCAGGGCTGGTTGGGATGGGCGGTGCGATGTTTCCGACTCATGTCAAGGTGTCGCCGCCATCCGGTAAAAGCTTTGAGGCAGTTATTATCAATGGGGCGGAATGTGAACCCTATTTAACTTGCGACTACCGCCTGATGGTGGAAGAACCGGAGGAAATCATCTTTGGCTTACGGGCCTGGCTGAAGGTAACTGGGGCCCAAACAGGGTATATCGGGATTGAAGACAATAAACCAGAGGCAGTAGCGTCCTTAACTGCAGCCGCGGCCGGGGAAAAAAATATTCGCGTAATACCAGTGGCCACCAAATATCCTCAAGGATCGGAGAAACAATTGATTGCAGCGATTTTGGGCCGAGAGGTTCCATCCGATGGTTTGCCGGTGGACGCTGGGGCTTTGGTGCAAAACATAGGTACCACCTATGCTCTGGCTCAGGCAATAAAGCTCGGAAAACCGCTGGTGGAACGGGTGGTAACTGTAACTGGAACACCGCTAAAAAAATCCTGCAATCTTAAAGTGCGTGTGGGAACTTTATTCAGCGACTTGTTGTCATATTGCCAGGTCAGCTCGGCTGTAGGACAGTTGATTAGCGGTGGCCCGCTGATGGGTATAGCACAATCTGTGCCTGAGGTACCGGTATTAAAGGGTACGTCCGGTATCTTAGTTCTTACGCCCGAGGAAGCAGAAGTTCCACCTGAGAGGGCCTGTATCCGCTGCGGACGGTGTGTGGACGCTTGCCCCATCCGGTTGGTACCTACTTTATTGGACCAGTATTGCCGGCTTGATATGTGGGAGCAGGCTGAAAAGTGGCATGTGGCTGACTGCATTGAGTGCGGCTGTTGTGCTTATGTATGCCCGTCCAAACGCCATTTAGTGGCAGCTTTGCGATTAGGGAAAGCGGAAGTACTGGCGCGCCGGCGCCAAAGGAAGTAGGGGGAGTAACAATGGCCAATAAAGATATTTTATCCGGAGAAGGGAAGCTGCTGGTGTCTTCTTCGCCCCATATTCGGGCTCAAGAGACGGTGGACTGGCTTATGTGGCAAGTGGTAATAGCATTGCTACCTGCTGTTATAGTCAGCATTTACTTCTTTGGCTTCCGTTCTTTTTATCTGATACTATTGGGGACACTCGCTGCTGTGATTACTGAGGCAGCCATAGAAAAGGCCATGGGGAAAGATATAACGATCAAAGATGGCAGTGCTGTTGTCACTGGTTTACTTCTGGCTTTTAATTTACCGGCAACCGCTCCCTGGTGGCTGGTGATAATAGGTTCGGTGTTTGCTATTGCTGTGGTTAAACAGACCTTTGGTGGTTTAGGCTACAATTTCATTAATCCGGCCCTTACCGCCCGAGCTTTTTTGCTGGCCGCATGGCCCCAATATGTCGCCGGCAACTTCCCTTTGCCGCTAGATACTGTAACCGGGGCGACGCCGCTTGCTGTTCTTAAAGGAACTGCAGCCGGAACCTTGCCTACTTACGGTGATCTTTTTTGGGGCAATGTAGGCGGCGTTCTAGGCGAGACCTCGGCAGTAGCGTTGCTTGCCGGGGGACTTTATCTGATCTATCTGGAGGTAATCGACTGGCGCACGCCGCTAAGTTTCATCTGCACAGTGGCAGCATTTACCTGGGTCTTTGGTGGTAGCGGTGGGCTTTTTACCGGTGATCCGCTTTTCCATGTATTGGCAGGCGGGCTTATTTTGGGTGCTTTCTTTATGGCTACGGACTATGTCACGTCGCCAGTTACACCACTGGGACGGGTGGTATTTGGTGTCGGTTGCGGTCTTATAACTGTCCTTATTCGCCTTTGGGGTGATTATCCGGAAGGGGTTTCTTATTCTATTTTACTGATGAATCTACTGGTGCCGTTCATTGAGCGCTGGACGGCCCCTAGGGTTTATGGCATGCAGCCTATGCAAGGGTAGATCTGGGGGTGAACAAAGATGAAAAAACTATGGAACACTTTTTCCAATGGCATTATTAACGAGAATCCGGTCCTCAGATTAGTTATCGGTATGTGCGCCCCGCTAGCCGTGACCACAGCAGTTGTCAATGGGTTTTGGATGGGGATTGCGGTTATCTTTGTGCTTACAGCATCAAATGCGCTTGTATCGCTGCTAAGAAAGGTGGTTCCGGCGGAAATACGGATTCCTATTTTTATTGTTGTTATCGCTACATTTACGACAGTGGCTGATTTGACCCTGAAAGCGATCCAACCAGAAATCCATGCTAAATTAGGGGTGTTTGTGCCGCTTATCGTAGTAAATTGTATTATTCTAGCCCGCGCCGAGGCTTTTGCCAGTAAAAACAACCTGATACAATCGGTTGCCGATGGTCTTGGCATGGCCTTGGGTTTTACCTTATCATTGCTGATTTTGGCTTCAATCCGGGAGTTGTTGGGTAATGGCACCTGGTGGGGGTTCAATGTACTTCCGGCTTCGTTTGAACCGGCCGTGGTAATGATTTTACCTCCGGGGGCATTTGTTACCTTAGGCTATCTATTAAGTGGGCTAAACCTCATTACCGGCAAGTCGGGTGATAATTAGGAGGTGGCAGTGGATGAACTACTTAGCTATCATCATTAGTGGAGTGCTGATAAACAACTATATTTTCAGCCGGTTTTTAGGACTATGTCCATTTTGGGGTGTATCCAAACAGGTAGAGACTGCTACCGGTATGAGTTTGGCTGTAGTATTTGTAATGACAATGGCCTCGGCGGTTACCTGGGTTTTAAACCGCTATTTATTGGAACCGTTTGGCCTAGATTATATGCAGACGATTGCTTTTATCCTAGTTATTGCCACTTTGGTCCAATTTGTAGAGATGGTAATTCTAAAGGTCAGCCCTGTTTTATACCAAGCGCTGGGTATTTACCTGCCCTTGATTACCACCAATTGTGCTGTGCTCGGTGTAGCTTTGCTCAACATTACTGAGAACTATAATTTCTTGGAAAGCATAGTAAATGGTGCAGCCAGTGCTATCGGCTGGTCGCTGGCCATAGTTTTGTTTGCTGGGATTCGTGAACGATTGGCTTTTGCCCCGATCGCTCCCAGCATGCGCGGTTTTCCTATTGCTTTGGTGGCGACGGGTCTGATGTCGATCGCCTTTTTCGGATTTCAAGGCCTATTCCGGGGCATTCTGTTTTAGGGAGTGATAACAAATGATAGCAGCTGTTTGGGGCCTGGGTGGCTTGGGGCTGCTGTTTGGCCTTCTTTTGGGCATCGCTGCTCGTATATTTGCTGTTAATAAAGATTCTAAGGCTGAAGAGATTTTGGAGCTGCTTCCCGGAGCCAATTGTGGCGCTTGTGGTTTCCCCGGCTGCAGCGGCTTAGCAGCAGCCATTGTCAGAGGGGAAGCTTCTCCTGCGGCCTGTACTGTGTGCGGATCGGATGCGGCAGAAACTATAGCCCAAATTTTGGGCATCGAAGTTGCGGCTGAAGATTGCCAGATTGCTCGGCTTATCTGCCGTGGCGGCGATTCACAGGTCGGGCTACAGGCAGACTATGCAGGGCTGAACGACTGCCGCAGTGCCAAGGCGTTTGGGTTTGGCGGCAAGGCATGTACTTTTGGCTGTTTGGGGTTGGGTAACTGCGCGCGCGCTTGCCCTTTTGGAGCTATAAGTATGGGTTCCGACAGTTTGCCTCGTATTGACCGTGAGCTGTGCACCGGTTGTGGGGTGTGTGTGGCAGCTTGCCCGCAGTCGGTATTGGAACTTGTTCCAAAACCCAACCGGGTGTTTGTAGCCTGCAGTTCTACCGCCCCCGGCCGTAAGGTGCGGCAAGTATGTAAAGTGGGATGTATCGCCTGCCGTATTTGTGAAAAGGTTTGTGAACCTGAGGCGATTAAGGTGGAAAATAATATAGCCCGAATCGACTACAGTAAGTGCAACAACTGCGGCCGTTGTGCCGAAAAATGTCCGCGGGGGATCATTATTAACGAGCTTGCTGACCAATATTCAGCTTCAGCTGTCGGTTGATGGTTTCCGCCAGACGAAAGGTGAGCCAGTGCGAATGATGCGGATAAAACCCGTGATCTTAGTCTTTGTAGTAACGAGTTTGTGTCTGGCTGGCTGCGATCAGGTTTCGGTCAAAGAGCGCCGGACAGAATTTTTATTGGATACGGCGGTTACCATTGCCGCTTACGGCCCGCAAGCCAAGGAGGCAGTGGCAGCTGCGCTGGCGGAAATGAACCGGGTAGCCGATCTATTGGATGCCAACAATCCAGACAGCGAGGTATCTTTGATCAACCGCAATGCAGGCCGGAAACCAGTGCCAGTGAGTGCGGAAGTGTTCGAGCTGGTAGAGCTATGCCAGCATTACAGCCAAATGTCCTCCGGTGCTTTTGACATCACGGTTCGTCCTTTAGTAGAGCTATGGGGTATTGGGAACAAAGACGAATATGTTCCCGGACCCGAGGAAATCGACCGCGCCCTGGAACTGGTAGATTACCGCCAAATCATCTTGGACCAGCAGAAAAAAACAGTTTATTTGCCCCGGGCCGGGATGGGCATTGATTTAGGCGGGGTTGGCAAAGGTTATGCTGCCGACCGAGCCCGGGAAATGCTACTGGAGCACGGGATCAGTTCGGCCCTGATCGATGCTGGTGGCAATATTTGGGCACTAGGTGAACGGCCAGACGGAAAACCGTGGCGGATTGGAATTCGTCATCCACGCCCAAAGGCGGATAGGAATGTAGTGGCTGTGCTTTCTGGTCGTGATTTTACGATCGTAACTTCCGGTGATTATGAGCGCTTTTTTCAGCGAAATAACATCCGGTATCACCATATTTTTAACCCGGCTACAGGGCTTCCTGCGCGTGGATTGATTTCAGCTACTGTTGTAGGCCCAAACAGTGCTGAAGCTGATATTTTGTCCACAGCGGTGTTTGTTCTCGGCGCTGATCAGGGCTTAGCTCTAGTCCGTCAGCTGCCACAGATCACTGCGATGGTAGTTACTCCCGATCTTGATGTGCTTTTGGCAGGGCCTCTTCAATCTTATTTTGAATTTACCGGCAAAGAAGGGGTTGGCCGATGACAGCAGGAGATGTAAAAGTGGTGCTGGCAGTTCTGCTTACAGCGGCTTTGGCAAGCGGCTCAATCTTTTTCTGGAAAAACCGAGTCCCACAGCTGAATCCGGTCGAGCTGACAATCGAAGTCGATGGACAGGAAAAACAACGCTTCTTTTTTTCTGATTTAGAGGCGGGAGGACAGCACAGGATTAAAGGTGTCCTCGGGTATAGCTTACTCGAGGTTGGAGACAATAAAATAAGAATGGTAGAATCACCCTGCCCTGACAAAATATGTATTGGAATGGGCTGGATCAGTCAACCGGGCGAATCTATTGTATGTATTCCGAACCGGGTTGTGGTGCGTATAGTGGGGTCAAATGATAATGGTTATGATGCTCTCAGCCGGTGAGGGGGCGAGGCTATGAATGGCCAGCAGGAACAAACCCGCAAACTGCTCAATTTGTCACTTTTGGCGGCCGGGGGCACGGTACTTCATGCGCTGGAGTCATATTTGCCTGCGCTAAGTACCTTGCCCGGGGCTAAACTTGGCTTGGCCAATATCGCTAGCATGTTGGCCCTAATTTGGTATTCAGCCGGGGATGCTTGTAAAGTAGTTGTACTGAGGGTGCTGCTTGGCTCCTTGTTAGCGGGGATTTTTTTTACCCCATCATTTTTTTTAAGTGTAGCTGGTGCTGCAGGTAGCTTTGGAGCAATGGCAGCCGCTATTTATATGAGCGGGGGGGCGCTTAGCATTATCGGTATCAGTATTTTAGGGGCAGTAGCCCATAATTTGGCCCAGCTGCTGATGGCAATGCTATTGGCCCGCAGCTGGGGGGTCGTTTTTTATCTGCCCTGGTTATTATTGTTTGCCTTGCCTACGGGCTATTTTGTCGGTTTGCTGTCTACCCTTGTGGTAAGATTAGTTCCTTTTTCTTTTCGGTTACCTTTGATTACCACTGGGAAGAATCGACAGGACTTAACTTGTAAATGTAGAATATGTAGATGGAGTCCCCATTTGCCGAAGGAGGATTGATGTTCATGCGCAGACATCGCAGCACTGGTCTACTGGTTGTACTCCTTACGGCTGGTGCTTTTATCGGTAGTGTTTTGGGCGAGCTGTTCACCGGCTACCTTCCGTTTCTAGTGTTGGGGCACACGGTAGGGCTCACGCCAGCGACGCTAAATTTGGGCGTGGTTCAAATCACCTTTGGTCTGCATCTCCACCTTACAGTAGCCGGGGCTATAGGATTAATTTTAGGATATGTTCTTTACCGATTACTGTAATGTGAGGATGGGACAGGCTTCATGAAGAAACTCATTTTAGCTTCGAAATCGCCGCGGCGCCGACAGCTATTGGCCAATCTGGGAGTTTTGTTCGATATCATCCCCAGCCGCGCAGTTGAGGCCGAGGTTACTGTAAATGATCCCGGGCAGTTGGTTGAAACGCTAGCGCTGCGGAAGGCGGAGGCGGTAGCGTCTAGTATGCCGGACCGGGAAGAGCGGCTGGTTATCGGCGCCGATACTATTGTTGTGCTGGATGGAACTATTTTGGGCAAACCCAAAAATGATCAAGAGGCTGCTGCTATGCTACGGCGCTTATCCGGGAACTGGCATCAGGTGTTTACCGGTGTGGCTGTTTTTGCTACGAAGTCCGGCAGCTTCGATTCTGCCCATGAACAAACCGCTGTTAAAATCAGATCGCTCAGCGGGAAGGAAATCGCAGCTTATGTGGCCACGGGGGAACCGCTAGATAAAGCCGGGGCTTACGGTATTCAGGCTAAGGGTGCTCTTTTGGTGGAGCGGATTGATGGTTGCTACTTTAATGTTGTAGGGCTTCCTTTGGTAAAGTTAGCTGAACTTTTGGCCCGTTATGGGGTGGATCTATTGACGCTAGGAGAAGAAAAACCATGAAGTATCACCTGACGTTGAAAGAGCTGCCTCCGGACAGCCAGCCTCGTGAGCGGTTAATTGAGCAAGGAGCTCAAAATCTAGCTACGGCTGAGCTTTTGGCTATCATTCTTCGGACAGGACATAGAGGCCGGACTGCTATCGAGGTGGCCCAGCAGCTTCTTTCCATCGGCGGCGAACGGGGTGCATTGCGCTATCTGGCCACGGCTGATGTCAATGAGCTGGCTACTGTGCCGGGTATAGGGCCAGCTAAAGCGACCCAGATTAAAGCGGCTTTGGAGTTAGGCAAACGCCTTGTTCAAGAAGAACAAATTGGGGACGGTAAATATGTGCGCTCACCCGATGATGTCTATTTCTTAGTGAAAAATGATATGCGCTATTTGGACCGAGAGCATTTTTGTACGATCATGTTGGGCACCAAAAATCAGGTATTAGCCCGGGAAACTGTAGCTATAGGAAGTTTGAGCGCTGCTTTGGTTCATCCGCGTGAACTGTTTAAAGGATGTATTCAAAAAAGCGCTGCGGCCGTAGTGCTTGTGCATAATCACCCCAGCGGTGATCCGGAACCAAGCCCCGAAGATATCAAACTTACAGACCGATTGTCACAAGCTGGGGCACTCCTTGGAATACAAGTAGTAGATCATGTTATTGTCGGCGATGGTCGTTATGTCAGCCTTCGCGAACGGGGGCATATAAATCCTTGACAAAGCAGCAGTTAAGCCGGGGAAAGGAGTCTAGAAGTAGATGGTGTTAAGCTTCATCCTCAATCAGTTTTCTCGTGATATGGGCATTGACTTGGGCACGGCCAATACCTTGGTCTTCGTTAAGAATCGTGGTGTTGTCCTCCAAGAACCATCAGTGGTAGCTATCCAACGCGATACAGGGGCGAATTTAGCCGTTGGTGCGGAAGCCAAACGCATGATTGGCCGCACTCCCGGCAATATTATCGCTATCCGGCCTATGAAAGACGGTGTAATAGCCGATTTTGACATGACCCAAGCCATGATACGCCACTTTATCGGTAATGCTAACCGGATGCGTGGTTTGGTAAAACCGCGGGTTATTGTAAGTATTCCTTCCGGGGTTACTGAAGTCGAGAAAAGGGCGGTTTTAGATGCTACCTTGCAAGCGGGAGCTCGGGAGGCGTTTCTAATCGAGGAACCTATGGCGGCGGCTATTGGAGCAGAGCTACCCGTTCATGAGCCTACCGGTAATATGATTGTGGACATTGGCGGCGGAACTACTGAGGTAGCCGTAATCTCCCTTGGTGGTATTGTCACCTGCCGCTCGATCAGAATCGGCGGCGATGAAATGGATGAGGCCATTGTGCAATATATTAAACGTACTTACAATTTAATGATCGGTGAAAGAACAGCCGAAGAAGTAAAAATCAACCTTGGTTCGGCTTACCTATCAGAAGAATTGGAAATGGCCGAGCGCGAGATCCGGGGCCGCGACCTGGTGACTGGCTTACCCAAAACGATTGCGATCAGTGCAGCTGAAATGCACGAGGCGCTGTCCGAGCCTATCACTGCCATTGTTGAAGCAGTAAAAGTCACCTTGGAAAAAACGCCGCCCGAGCTTGCTGCCGATATCATGGACCGCGGTATTGTAATGACCGGAGGCGGTTCTTTACTGCATGGTATTGATGCCTTACTGCAAAACGAAACTGGTATGCCTGTGCATATTGCGGAAAACGCTCTTACCTGCGTTGCTGTAGGGACTGGCATCGCTTTGGATGAAATCGATCTTTTGGGACGAGTGCTGATTGCACCTAAACGCGGTTAGAAGGCGGTGCTGCCATGCCTTCACAGACGCGAAATTATAAGTATGTGGTTTTGGCCGTGGTTACAGTGCTCCTTACTTGTTTGATGAGCATCGCGGTCAAGCAGGGGGGTAAGCTGGATCCAGCGGAAGGGATCCTGCGGGATCTGTTGGCTCCGCTGCAAAAAGCGGCGTTGTCTCTTACCCACAAGATTAATTCTTCATGGCAGTACTGGGCCCAAATCAGACACTTTGGGGAAGAGAATGCCAGGCTAAAGATAGAAATAGCCCGGCTTAAGGCCAGGGAAAATGCTGCGCAGGAAGCATGGCAAGAAAATATCCGCCTGCGTAAATTGTTAAATTTACCGCCAGCGGTACAAGAGTTCGAATTGCTGACCGCCCGGGTGGTGGCCCGGGATCCGAGTAATTGGTACAATACGTTAATCATTGATCGGGGCCTGAACGCAAATGTTGAGGCCGGCAGCGTGGTGCTAACCAATGACGGGGTCGTAGGGCGGGTAAAAAAAGCATCTTCGCGTACGGCCGAGGTGCTTCTTATCAGTGATCAGCGTAGCGCTATCGGGGCCATGGGTCAATTAAGCCGGGATGTCGGTGTGCTCAGGGGCGGTGATGAGGGGGGTAACTGCCGTTTTGTTTATCTACCCCGGACTACCAAAGTACGGCCGGGTGAAATTCTTATTACCTCCGGCTTAGGGGGCAATTTTCCCAAAGGACTTGTTTTAGGACAAGTCCTTGAAGTATGCGCTGAGGATTATGGGCTGGGTAAATTTGCCCGCATGGAGCCGGCTGTGGATTTGGATCACTTGGAGGAAGTGTTTGTTATTATAGGACCACGGGATTAGGGGGAGGTCAAAAATGGATTTTTCCGGCCGCCGGTTTTTGCTAATCCTCGGCATTATGATAGGAATTTTGCTAGTACAGAGCACATTACTGTATAAATTTAGGCCGCTTGGGGTTCGGCCCGATTTGATTTTAGCGCTAGTAGGTTCAACCGCTTTGCTCAACGGCTGGCCCCAGGGCTTATTTTGGGGGGCAATAGGCGGACTGCTGGAAGATTTAATCACCGGCAGCTTGCCTGGAAGTCATGCCCTAGCAAAAAGCACGACCGGATTTGTGTTGGGTTTGCTTGAAGGCAAAGTGTTTAAAGAAAACATGTTTTTACCTGTAGGGGCTCTATTTATGGCCTGCCTAGCCGAAGGCGTTATTTTTTTTCTTATTTCCGGCCTAGTCGGGGAGCTAAGATGGGGTTTTGTGACAGCTGTCCGAATGGTTACTTTTCCGGCGGCCGTTGTTACGGCTTTTTTTGCGCCGGCAGTTTACCGTCTGTGCGAGCATATATATGAGCCGCCCCGTTTTGGCCAGCGAGGAGGTTCCGTGTGAGGTGAAACTGTATGGATCCTAAACTATTAGAGCGGCGCTTAACTTTGATGTCAATCGTGACGGTACTGATTTTTGCCTTGCTGACCGGCCGGTTGGCTCATCTTCAAATCACTGAGGGTGAAAAGTATGAAAAAATGGCTACGGAAAACCGTATTCGTCTACTGCCACTGGCAGCGCCACGGGGGGATATTGTAGATCGAAACGGTAAAATATTGGTGACCAGTCGCTTAGCCCCGGTGATAAGCGTCGTTCCGATGGATATGGTCGATCCGGAGGCAACTTTGGCCCGGTTAGGGGAAGTACTAGGCTATGATGTCCGTGAGATCGTCAATAAAAGGATGCAGCGGCTGGAGGAGCGGAAAGAATACCGCCCTTATACACCGATCCGTATTGCCACTGATGCTGACATCGTTACTTTGACTAAAATTGCCGAGCATCAAACAGAATTGCCGGGGGTGATGATCGAGGAGCAGCCTGTACGCGATTACATATTAGGCGATGTCGGGGCGCATGTGTTTGGTTATGTGCGGGAAATCGACCGCGAAGAGCTGAAGGCCTGGCGGGATAAGGGCTATAAGATGGGCGACCTTGTTGGTAAGACTGGATTAGAACGGGTATACGATCAGTATCTGCGAGGTGAACCAGGTGGGCAGCAGGTGGAAGTGGATGTTGACGGGCGCCCTATTAAGGTCCTACCTGGACGCCAGATGCCGGTTCCTGGCCATAGTCTCAAACTTACGCTCGATTACGACCTGCAAAAGGCAGCAGTGTTAGGGTTGCGGGCGATGATGGAAGAGATAAAGGAGGAATTCCCCACCCAAGCGGCCGCAGCAGTGGCTATTGATGTCCGCACTGGCGGCGTCTTGGCTCTGGCCAGCGAACCGTCTTATGATCCTAATATATTTACCAAGGAGACAATTCCGCCTGATGATTGGGCCAGTATCAGCGATAGTATCTGGCAGCCCCAGTTGAATCGGGCTATACGCGGGATTTACCCTCCGGGCTCGATTTTTAAGATGGTCACGGCTACGGCCGGGTTAGAGTCGGGCATCATCAGGCCCGAAGATACAATTGTAGATCGAGGCGTATACTGGCGGGTGGAGCCCAAAAAGTGTTGGAAGGCAGGCGGTCACGGGGTAGTTAATTTGACCCGAGCCATCGCTGTATCATGCAACGTCTATTTTTACGATTTAGGTTATCGGGCCGGTATCGATAAACTCAATCAATATGCGGCTTTATATGGTTTGGGGCAGTCTACCGGTATCGATCTTTACCCGGCGGAGGCTGCTGGCATATTAGCTACCCCGCAATGGAAATTAGAACACTTCCGGGAGCTGGGGCTGAGCCAGCCCGAACCGTGGCAACCGGGTGAAACTTTAAGCGCTGCCATCGGACAAGGCTTTTCAGCCTTTACCCCGCTCCAAATGGCCAACTATATAGCCACAATAGCCAATGGTGGCACCCGCTACCGTCCTTATTTGACTAGTGAAATTATTGCCCCTGACGGGCAGCTGCAACGTAAAATCGAGCCGCAAGTTATCGAAAAGCTAAACTTAGATCCAGAAAATGCGGCTGCTATCCGGGAAGGAATGCATCTTGTAACCCAGGGGGAAGGGACAGCAGCTTATTATTTTCAAGGGTTCCCGATTCCGGTTGCCGGAAAAACAGGCACAGCCCAAAATCCTCACGGCGCCGATCATGCCTGGTTTGTAGCTTTTGCTCCCTATGAGGATCCTGAGCTGGCGGTAGCCGTATTGATCGAACAAGGCGGACATGGTAGCTCGTCGGCAGCCCCGGTAGCCAGAAGGATTTTGGCAGCGTATTTTAATTTAGCCGAGGCAAAAGTATCTACCGATATTGCCCGGGAAACAACGATGTAACAAGTGGCGGATTTTAAAGCAACGGAAATTGTTCCCGACTTAAATGGTTTTAGCCCCCATCGTGTCATAATGTGGGAAATTAGGGGGCAAAAATCTCCCGGAGACTTTTTTGGAAAAAGCAGGATTTTGCCGGGTGGAGTTAGAACTAAATGAGATAGGAATTGGGGCAGTTATCGATTGTCGATTGGGCAAGCAGGTTTTAGGGAGAGGGTAAAGATGATCAACAAGGAAGCTGTTTTTAAAGGTACGCGGGACGGCCTACTGATCGTACTCGATGATGAGTGCGACTTTAAACAAGTGTTGAGTAACCTTAAGACCAAATTACAGGCTGCCCATGGTTTTTTCCAAGGGGCCCAGGTGATTGTTGATTCCGGAACGAGACAGCTTACTACCAGGCAAAGAAAATCTTTAGCCAGGCTGATTAATGGTCAGGCTGGGCTTACCTTGAAAGGATTTGCCAATGATAAACCCGCTGACAAGGATGAAAAAAAGACAGTGGCTAAAAAAATTAAACCCGAACAAAATATGCAGCCTACGCCTTGCCCGGGCCAAGCTTCCGAACTACCGGTAATGTTTATTGACCGCAATCTTCGTTGCGGGCAACAGGTTAATTTTGCCGGCCATGTTGTAATAACCGGTGATGTAAATCCGGGAGCCGAGATTATCGCTGAAGGGAATATTGTGGTGATTGGAGCCTTAAGAGGGCTGGTACATGCTGGAGCCGGTGGCGATCAAGAAGCCTTTGTAGCTGCTTTCCGTTTAGAGCCCAGCCAACTTCGAATAGCAGGTGCATTTACCCGTTCCCCAGACGATGAAAGCCGTCAGTTTTCCGGGCAGCCGGAGATAGCACGGCTGCAAGATGGCCAAGTGGTGGTGGGGAAGAATGATACTAACCAAATGTTATCCTTGGTACGATGAAGCTAAAGAGAAGGAGGAGTGGCTATGGGAGAGGTAATTGTCGTTACATCCGGAAAGGGCGGTGTGGGTAAAACAACTGCTGCGGCTAATTTGGGCACAGCCCTGGCTTTAAATGAACACCGGGTTGTTTTGCTCGATGCCGATATTGGGCTGCGCAACCTGGATGTAGTTATGGGGCTGGAAAACCGGATTGTATTTGATTTGATCGATGTATCGACAGGGGTTTGCCGCTTAAAACAAGCGTTGATCCGGGATAAACGTTTTAACGAACATTTGTTTTTATTACCGGCAGCGCAAACAAGGGATAAAACGGCTGTTACACCGGAGCAAATGAAAGCGATCACTGATGAGATAAAAGCGGACTATGATTACATACTGGTGGATAGTCCGGCCGGAATCGAACAAGGTTTCCGTAATGCTATTGCTGGCGCCGATCGAGCTATTGTAGTGACCACGCCCGAAGTTTCGGCAGTACGTGATGCTGACCGCATTATAGGTTTGCTGGAAGCCTCGGAGATGACTGAAGTTCAGCTTCTTATTAACCGTATCCGCCCTGGGATGGTAAAACGTGGTGATATGATGGATATCGATGATATTATTGATATTTTAGCGGTAGATTTAATTGGCGCAGTGCCCGAAGATGATCGCATGCTGGTGGCTACCAATCGAGGAGAACCCACGGTATTAGACGGTATGTCCCGCTCGGGGCGAGCCTTTCGTAACATCGCCCGCCGCATCGTAGGAGAACAAGTACCACTTATGCCCTTGGAAGCCGAGACTGGGTTTATGGCCCGGGTGCGGCATATGTTCGGCTTTGGCAGCTAGAGGATGAGAAAGGAGGGTGACTATGTTTGATCTTTTAGGAAAGGTTTTTAGACGTGATGAAGCCCCCAGCAAAGAAATTGCTAAAGAACGGTTGCGCTTAGTTTTAGTACATGACCGGGCCACGGTTTCACCGCAATTTCTCGAAACTATTAAGGAAGAAGTTATCGGTGTGATTACTGAATATATGGAGATTGACCATACCGGTGTGGAAGTTAGCATCCACAGTTTGGATAAATCGGTGGCCTTAGTGGCCAGTATTCCCATCAAGCGGATGAAGCGGACTGCTAAGGCAGTATAAATGCCTAGACGCTATAGGGAGAAACATTTATAATTAATAAGAAGGCTAGAATTTCTCCCTGGAGGGGCATTATGTTCGATAAACGCTTACTTAAGAATTTAGACTATATGATTATCACTGTGGTGGTGCTTCTTACCACCATCAGTTTTTTTGTTATTGCCAGCGCCAGCCCGGAAAATCCATACTATTTTGTCAAACGGCAACTGGTGTGGGTCGTTTTGGGGCTGGCCTTGTTTGTGCTGACCTTGTCGATTGATTACCACGATCTGGCTCAATATACAAAACACCTCTATATTCTAAACCTGATTTTACTGGGAGCGGTGTTTTTGTTCGGCCGCGAAGCCGGCGGCGCCCAACGGTGGCTTCAGCTCGGTCCGGTCGAATTGCAGCCTTCGGAATTGGCCAAGCTGATAATCATCGTTACTTTGGCTGATCTGTTATCGAAGCGGGCCTCTTCCTTGCACACTATTCGCGAATTAGTGCCTGTATTTGGCCATGTCGGCTTGCCTATGGTCCTGATTATGAAGCAACCTGATTTGGGAACCTCAATGGTATTCATCGGGCTGCTGATGGGCATGTTGTATGTGGCCGGAGCCCGTTGGCAGCATTTGATAGGAATGTGCGGACTAGGTGGGGCCGTTGCCCCGTTTATGTTCTATTTTATGGAGGATTATCAACGAAAGCGGATTTTAGCGGTATTTAATCCGTATATCGATCCTGCCGGCAGCGGTTATCACGTCATCCAATCCATGATCGCCATCGGTTCAGGACGAGCCTGGGGAAAAGGGTTATTTGGCGGGACCCAAAGTCGGCTAGGATTTTTGCCCGAGCAGCACACCGATTTTATTTTTTCGGTGATCGGCGAGGAGCTGGGTTTTATTCGCGCCGCTGGGATTTTGCTGCTATATTTCATTCTCATTTACCGCGGTATTCAAGTGGCACTCAAGGCCCGGGATGACTTCGGGGCCTTGTTGGCTACCGGTGTGGTTATTATGTTTACGTTTCATATATTGGTCAATGTGGGCATGACTATCGGCATTATGCCGGTAACGGGTATCCCCTTACCATTTATGAGTTACGGTGGCAGCTCATATTTGACGAATATGATGGCGTTGGGATTGCTACTGAATGTCCACATGCGACGCCAAAAGATTCTGTTTTGATCGGAGGAAATAGCTTTGGATCAAATGGTGGCTCTCGTCCCTTGTACTAGCTATGATGAACATGAGGTAAGCCAAGCGTTAAAACGCGCAGTAGATTATATTGGCGGCTGGGATCGGTATATAAAACCCGGTCAACGGGTGCTGCTCAAAGTGAACCTGCTTACCAAACGGTCGCCCGAGCAGGCAGTAACCACACATCCGGCGCTGGTAAAAGAAGTGGCTGCAAGCGTGATTCGGGCTGGGGGCAAGCCGATCATTTACGATAGCCCCGGGGGGCAGTTTACTAAAGCGATACTTAAGGATGTTTATGAAGGTTGCGGAATGACCCAAGTAGCAAACGAGCTAGGGATCGAGCTCAATTTCGATCTGGCGGCGATAGAGGCTTTGGCACCAAAGGAGGCTATCGTACGTAGCTTTATTCTTAGCCGTGCTGTCAGGGATGCTGATGTAATAATCAATCTCCCCAAATTAAAAAGCCATGGCTTGACCCGTTATACTGGGGCGGTAAAAAATTTATATGGCTGTATTCCAGGGCTACAGAAAGCTGACTATCATTTACAGTTTCCAGAGCTCGATAAATTCATCAGCTTTTTACTTGACTTGGCTTTGACAATAAAACCAGCACTTACCATTATGGATGCGGTAGTCGGCATGGAAGGTGAAGGGCCCTCGGCCGGGACGCCGCGCCAGCTAGGTTTTTTGTTAGCCAGTCCATCGGTTTTTGCTTTGGATGCCGCGGCTGTTGGACTCATCGGACAAAGTATCGCCCAGATACCATCTACAAATATTGCCCGGAAGAGGGGATTGCTGCAGCACTGGACGGAGGACATGGTGGTTGGGACGGAGTTAAACCAGGCTGCCGTGCGCGATTTTGTGGTACCGCCGCCTGGGGGAACCAGTTTTCGGCTACTGGGCTATCCGGTACCGCCCCAGTGGATAAAATTGGCTGGGCGGTTGTTTGGAGCCCGGCCGGTTTTCGATCTCGATAAATGCCGTCAGTGCGGTATTTGTGTTCGCAGCTGCCCGGCTAAAGCGCTTACCCTAACAGCCGGCCAGCCGGTGCTTGATTTGGAAAAATGCATCCGCTGTTTCTGCTGCCAGGAGCTATGCCCAAAGCAGGCTGTTAGCATTCGTCGGTCTTGGTTAAGCCGCTATTTTCTTGGCGGCTAACAGCCAAAACAACAAAGCCCGGATCACGTGATCCGGGCTTTTAAGCGGCCTGGGAAAGCAGGAAAACGTTTTTTTGTGGCGAAGGAAAAGATCGTAAGGAGGCTGGGGGAAAATGATTGCTCCGGGTGTTTTTATAGCTCCAGGGGCCAAGGTAAAGGGACAGGTCACAATTGGACCCCAATCAAGCGTATGGTTCGGCAGCATTATCCGGGCTGATGTGGATACGATAACGATAGGGCAAGGCTGTAATATTCAAGATGGAGCCATCCTTCATGTATCGCGCGGCTTTCCGGTTGTACTGGAGGATTTTGTTTCAGTAGGCCACGGGGCAATAGTGCATGGTTGCTATATCGAAGAAGGAGTTTTAGTAGGTATAGGAGCCATTTTGTTAGACGGTGTTCGTGTCGGCCGGGAAACTGTAGTGGGGGCTGGTAGCTTGGTGTTAGAAAATACAAAGCTGCCGCCGCGCTGTCTGGTGGCCGGGCAGCCGGCCCGAGTTATCCGTGAGCTATCCCGCGCTGAGATAGAAAAGTTTCGCAGCACAGCTTCCCGCTATATAAAATATGCTCAACGCTACATGAAAAAAGAGCAGAAATGAGGTAAGTGGTTTGGGCTTTTGGCGAGACAAAGTGGTATTGGTGACCGGTGCATCGCGAGGCATCGGCGAGGCCATGGTCAATAAATTAGCCCAGTCCGGCAGCCGGCTGGTGCTTACCGCCCGTGCAGAGCAAAAGCTGTGCCAGTTGGCTAAGCAACTTACCGAAGCCGGAACAGAGTGTATCTATCTGGCCGCCGATACGCGTGACCAGAAGGCGGTAAAGCAGGTGGTGCACTACGGGTTAGACTGCTGGGGTCGAATCGATGTCTTGATCAACAATGCCGGTGTGGGCCTTCGGGGGCCGGTAGAGACTCTGAACCCGTCCCAGTTGATGGAGGCCATGGCTGTTAATGTCAGCGGGCCGCTACACTTTATTCAGGCAGTGCTACCACAATTCAAAGAGCAGGGCAGCGGTCTGGTGATCAACATAGCTTCTTTGGGTGCTGTTCAGACTGCGCCCAACATCGGGGGGTATGCTGCTACCAAGGCAGCTTTGGTCAAATTGGGCGAGGCCCTGCGGTTGGAACATCAAGACAGCGGGATCAGAGTGTGCACCGTTTATCCCGGATCGGTTCGGACGGAATTTCGCCAGCATGCGCTGGGGAACGCGTACAGTAATAAAGAGCCGCGGTTGTCGAGAATTGCACCGGAGCTTGTGGCTGAGCGGATTTTAAAATATGCTGCAAGTGGGAATCAGTATATTTTTATTACTGCTAAAGACCGTCTTTTTGCCAGCCTGGCTAATATAGCGCCCCGGCTGGCAGAATTCCTAATAAGTCAGGCTTTTCGTCGGGCCCAACCGGACAAAATTAGGGGAAAGGAAGGCTAATTATGCGGATTGTTCCTGTGGAGGATAAGGATCTTCCGTCAGTAAAAAAATTATTAAAAGGTGCAGGCTTGTCTGAGGCCGGGGTCGAAGACCAGTTTGAGAACTTCCTAAAATTAATCCTCGATGGTGAACTGGCTGCTGTAGCCGGATTGGAGATTTATGATCATGCGGGCTTGGTTCGCTCAGTGGCGGTAGCAGAAGAATACCGTCATTCCGGTTTGGGCCGGGGCCTGATCCGGGCCATGATCAACAAAGCCCGGTCAGCGGGCATCGAGACTTTGTATTTGGTTACAGATACAGCAGCCGATTATTTTTACC
>JAAZKX010000057.1 GCA_012799605.1 Bacillota bacterium
GGAAATTGAAGTGGCGGTCCCTGGCTGTCAATGGTCATTTGAAAATCGGCATTTTCGGTCACTAGAAAGTCGTCGTTTTTGGCCACTAAAAGTCGTCAACTAGATTATTCCAGCCTACATCTCACCCCCTCCACTAGTGGTTCTTGGTGGTACCAAGCGGTTTCGGATCCGATAACTATCACCGCGTAGCGGTAAAGCTGCTTTTTTGCTGTAGTGGTGGGGTCGCCACCTTGGAACAAGGAAAGGGTATTTTATCTTGGGATCGGGCCAGTTCGGTAATATAATAGGGTGAAAGAAGGAACCAAAGTGAGCCTAGTTTCGTCTTAACAGGTGAAGACTGTGGCTCGGGAGGGGGCATAACAACAGTGATCTTTACTAAACGCGGTAGGTTGACTCTTTGCTTGGTTTGCATCGTCTTTTTTGCCACCGCTCTATCGGCGTGCACCCCTCTTTGTTTCCAATACAACACTTGCTTTTGAGACGGGATCGCCAACAGATGCCCTAAGCGATGCTGCTGCAAACTTTGGGATTACGGCTAAAAATTACCCCAAAATCGATGGTTCCACCTCAACCCTTCCTATTGCCCAGGCCATTAACAGGGCTTTCTACCGGGAGGAAGAAAATGATAATTTTCCCACTGAGGCTTCAAAAACACTACCATCGTATAAGTTGCTTTTAGAAGGTGAAGTGGATCTAATTTTGGTGCCTTACGCCTCCAGGGAAGTTTTGGACTTAGCCCAAGAAAAAGGGCTGGAACTCGATTATGGCATTACAAATTGGCAGCTTCTTAATGGGCCAGTCCGGGAGTTGGTGCCCATATGTCGCAATGCTGACAGCGGTAGCCAGGCGCAGCTGGACAATCTGGTGTTAGGGGATAAAAAAATGCACTGGGCGATCAAGAAAAACTATGTGGAACTCACCATGGAGGGCATGTTAGAGCAGGTGGTCTTTTATCATAATGCCGGTCTCAGCGGATCCCACCAACAGTTATACCCTTGGCTATACTCTCTATACCTACCTCAAAGGTATGGGTGAACTGACTGGGATCGACGACAAACTAAAACTTTTAGCTGTCAATGGTGTGACTCCGACGGAGGAAACCATTGCCGCTGGTTCTTACCCGCTGACCGCTGCTTACTATGCGGTAATAAGGAGCGACCTAGTGGCCGACCATAGTGCCAGGGGGATTATAGATTGGTTAAAATCCCATCATGGTCAGGCGGCCATTAGGCGGTTGAAACTTATTCCCAACAACAGAGAATAAACTGGGCCGACGGCGGCGGGGCGATGGGGGAGGAAAATGTGAGCTTGGTCTGGATCTATCTTAAAATCGTTAACATACTGGCTATTGTCTTAACAATTTATGATAAACAGGCGGCGCGGACAGGTAGACGGCGGGTGAAAGAGAGGGTCTTAATGCTGGCGGCGATCAGCGGCGGAGCCGTGGCGATGGGGGTAACCATGTTCCTGATCCGGCATAAAACAAGAAAGACCAAGTTTGTGGCCGGTATTTCGGTAATAGTAGCCTTCCAGCTATTTTTCCTCGTCTTTGGGCTTAACCAAAGCCTGGCAGTCAGCTATTTCACTCTTGAATCTGATAAAATCGACGGCAGGATAGGGCTTATGCTGGTGACCGATCTTCACTCCTGCGATTATGGCGCTGGGCAAGAAGAATTGCTAAATATAATTTACGCTGAAAACCCCGATCTTATCCTCTTGGCCGGTGATATTTTTGACGATGAGCTGCCGCCGGACAACACCATTGAATTTTTACAAGGCATTGCCGGTAAATATCCTTCCTATTTTGTCAGCGGCAATCATGAGTTTTGGAGCGGTAAAATAGATGAACTAAAGGACATCCTCACTGCGAATAATGTAAAAGTATTGGCGGGCACCACGGAAATTGCCGAAATCAGAGGCAATGTAATAAGTATAAGTGGCCTCGATGATCCCGTCACCGATTGCTATAATAACAATTCGCCGTCGTATCTTGATCAGTTAGGCAATTTGGGCAAAACCGTAGACCATGATAAGTTCACATTATTAATGTCCCACCGGCCCGAACGGGTGGAGGAATTTTTACCGCTGGGTTTTGATCTCATTGTTGCCGGTCACGCCCATGGCGGGCAGTGGCGCCTCCCCTTTATCCTGGAAAACGGTTTACTGGCACCAAATCAAGGCTTGTTCCCACAATATACCAATGGGGCCTATAGCTTAGGCGAGACGGTGTTGATTGTAAGTCGGGGACTGGCGCGAGAATCGACAGCTATACCGAGGTTATTTAACCGGCCGGAGTTGGTTATGATTTCCTTGCAAGCGGAATCGGGGTTAGAAGTAATTTCCGATTAATGGGCTCGGGTCTAAGGGAGCGGGCACAACCGCAGCAATGCAGGTGGGGATGAAAGGAGTAACTAGCAGATATGAAAAAGCTGATTAAAGCAGGCGCGAGTTTCCTCGCGGTACTTTTTCTAGTTGCCATTTGGCTATGGTGGGGCACGCCCCTGGCTGTAGAAAAAAACCCGGCGCCGGTGCCGGGCTATGTTTATTTTTTGAAGCGGCAGCCGGATCAACTGCTAGCGGTGATGAAGCAGCTGGCGGATTTATCACAAGCGGCCGAAAAAATAATCCACCGGGAGCACTGCCCGGAACATAACTGCAACGTCGTTGGCATTGATGTCAGCGAGGGCCGGCTCCAATACACGGCTATGTATCAGGGCGAGTGGTATACTTTTTGTGACGGCCAACCGCTGAAGCCGGAGGTATGGGAACCGGCTGCGGTTCCAGTTGGAGCGGAAAATAAAAGGGGATGTCTAGTTGTTGATGGGCAGGAAGTATTACATTTCCCCGGCTCTTTTGACCATAAATTCGCGCCGGGTTACAGCCCTTTGACCTGGATTGGTGGCGATCGCTATTTGATCTTTTGTTATAATGGCTATACCAATGGGGCAGTGGCCTTGGCGGCAAATTTCATTGGTGTGGGCAGGAACCGGGGCGGCTGCTACCTCTGGGATCGAGAGACAGAAAAAATCACCCGCTTTGCCGATGGTTCCCAGTTTGTTTGGGTGAAGGATTGATAGTGATGGGATTCTTGATCTGTCTTCTGGGCTTATATTTCATGAATGAGTTATGGTTAAGAGATGGGGTGCTCCAGGTTTTACCCGCTTTGGGTGCTTATATCTCCCCCATTGGTATACTGATAACTTTAATTGGGATGTTTAAAAAGGACTAAAGCCTACGGCCTCAAATGCCGGGCCTAATTCTGGGCCCATTTCGCACGGGCACCCCAGATAATTTAAATTAGAAGGTGGTTTTGCCATGAAGCGTCGGATTGTTTTAGTTGCCTTGATTGCAACAGTCATCTTGTTAGGGCTGCCCCAATTGGCTGGGGCTGCTTCGAACCCAGTGACCGACGATCACCATATCGTCATCACCATTGAAGGTGATCCGGTAGACTTTTCGGTTATTGGGCCTCCGGTATTATCGGCCGAGGGTAGGTGCTTTGTGCCATTTAGATTCATGTCCAAGTACTTGGCCTATAATGGTTATAATCCCGGCTATTCGGACGAGGAGGCCTTGTCGAAGGTGTGGTTAAATGACCAGTGGACTGAGATCGAGATGAGGCTGAATTCCTCTACAGCGGTCGTCAACGGTGATGAAGTTGTTATTGACCGGACAGCGGCTGGGAAACCAGTTCCGGATTCGGGGCCCTACACCGATGGGGAAAGGGTATATGTTCCCCTTCGATTTATCTGTGAGGCATTTGGGGAAGGGGTGGAATATGAAAAATCAGGTGGGAGCCACCGGATAAATATTGCCATCGCCGCCGAACATCGCAGCACGGTCAGCATCGGGGATCATGTGCCCATCGGTGCTGCCCAGCGGGCTAAAGAGGTGATGGATTCCATTGTCGCTGATGAAACTGTGGCCCTGGATCTGGCCACGATGGCGGGGAAAGACGGTGGCCGCTACCTGGTCCCGCTGGATTATGGCAACGGGTACAATCGCGCCTTCAATTTCGAGGGCAGCTTCAAGTGGTCCTATCCGCAAGGTGATTGCTTGCCCCCGGAATCCGAGAATTCCTTGGTGGTGGAATCGCCGGATGGGGCGGCTTCGATCAGGTGCTGGCCAGGGAGCGATCTGACCCAGTGCCGGTTGGCCGATGAGACTTTTTGGCTAGTGGCCGGTGAGCGCGATGCTGATGCTGTTTTTGATGGCACTATTTTTAGCTACCTCCGCTTTTGGTATGACGAGGCCGAAATAAAAGGCTTGCGCGGAGACCTTGTTATCCCCGACCAGGGACAAGGCTATCAGGAAATCGCCCAAGCCTGGGTGGATGCTTACGAAGGTGCCATGCTACGGGCAACGCCGGGCAGCAAGTATGCCTGCACATTTGTGAACAACACTGTATCAATAAATGAGGAATCCTTGGCCGCCTGGTATCCAGCCCAGGCTCTGGCTACCGACCATTTCTATTTCAACTACAAGACCATTTTTGTGCGAGAAAATGAAGAAACCACTTGGCTGCTGGTTGGGAACACGGCGGAATATAAGGGGGACGACGCCCCAGAAGGGGCCTTGGTCTACAGCCGGATGGGCCCCATCTATCGGTCCGAAGAGGGCTGGCGGTGCGACGGGGTGGGGACGGGACCATGATCGCAATCCGGTTGCGGCTTGCAAGCTTTAGGCCCTGGCGGGCTCCGGTCTTGGCTATAGCTCATAAGGGGGAGAGGCGGTGCGGCGGAAATTTCGAGAACCGATAAGTGGTTTGACCCACCTCATAGGTGCTATTTTATCGGCCGCTGCCCTGGTGGGCGCACTTTATACTGCCGCCGGGCGCGCAGGCCGATGGCGGATTGTTTCCTTGGTTATTTTTGGTCTGAGTTTGATTTTGCTCTATAGTAGCAGTGCGATCTATCATTTAATAAAAGCAGGCCCGGTTATAATAAAAAATTTGCGCCACTTTGTTAGCGTAATACAAATATAGGACAGCTTCTGGCCGCGGGGGCCCAGCTAGTGGCTGCTGCGCCGCCGTGGTTTACCAGCACCTTGATAGGGTGGGCCACGGCCGGTAATTGGAATGCGGTTGATTGGGCCCATAAACAGTTCATCGCGCGCCCCTACCTTATTTTTGCTTCCTGAATCGAGGTCAGTGTAATTGAGATCATCATAGTGATCCCATGGCATTAAAATTGATTGTCATACTAATACAGCCGTGCTATGATGGTAAAAAAGGGGAAAGAAGCTGGTTGTAATGTGGATGAAAAGTAGTGTCATTGCTACCCTGATCGCCGGGCTCAGTTTAATCATCGCCATTGCAGTGGGCATGAACCTGCTAGTGGGGTATAAGCAAAACGCTAGTGGTGGCATCAGTGCCACCGGCTCAGCAACCCAGGATTTCAGTTCGGATTTAATTGTTTGGCGAGGCAACTTTACCGCTTATGGACAATCCACCGTGGCGGCCTATGAAGTGATTAAAAAGGATGCTGAGACTATTAAGGAGTATCTAATTTCCCATAATGTGGCCGAGGAGAGTATTATTTTTTCCGCGGTGGAGATCAGTCCCGACTATCGGCAGCTTTACAGCGACCAGGGCAATCATATCGGTTCGGAGCTGGTGGGTTATTCCCTCAGCCAAAGGGTGACCATTCAATCCACTGATGTAGATAATATCGAGGCTATTTCACGGGATATTACCGAACTCATCGGTTCCGGTGTCAACTTTTTCTCGGAGACTCCCGAATACTATTACACCAAACTGGCTGAGCTAAAATTGGAATTGGTCAATGCTGCCACTGCCGATGCCAAGGCCCGGATCGATAGCATGGCTGAGAAAGCCGGTGCCCGGGTGGGGAAGCTCTTGAGTGCTTCTTTGGGCACCTTCCAGATTACAGCCCAAAATTCAGCTACCGATTCTTATCTGGCCGGCGGGGCCTTTAATACCTGGTCGCGGGAAAAGACGATGTTTGTTTCGGTTGAGCTGCATTATGGATTAAAATAAATTAAGAAGGTGTCCCCGTGCCCCGAACCGGTATTGGATTCATTAGCGGGGCCGAATATGTGAGGACCAAATAAGAAATGGGACCCGCCCCTGTTTATCAATCAAAAGAAAGCCCTTCCGCGAGCGCCCGTAAGAATACCCGGATTACTTTTACGTGTTCGGAAGGCATGCCCTTTAGAATCCCTAAAATTAGGTTACTGACCATCTCATGATAGCGCTGGTGTTCCCGCTGGGCTGTCCTTCCCTTGTTCGTTAGATACAAATTCAAACGAGATGAGTTTTCCGGATCGGTCTGTTTAACAATCAGACCTTTTTTCTCCAGTTTTCTAACAACCTCTGATATTGCCCCCCTAGTATAGCCGAAATACAGAGCAAGGCCGCTAATATGGATGCCGGGGTTTTTGGCAATGGCCGAAACCGTATGGATTTCCGAATAATGGATGGGTACATCGGTGCCATAGTTGCGGGCGGTTTTCATAAATCCTTCATAGCGAGCGATTATTTTCAACAAGTAGTGGATTATATCTGTATTTTCCTCAGATATTGCCATCTCCTTTAACCCCCTTTTTTCCTGGAATTGACGGTGTAATTACGTCCTTTTCCAAAAACCCTCTCCAAGGTGAATCCGGCTTCTGTCAGCAGTTGTTTTATTTCGTGAAGGGTAACAAAATCATGGCCCCAGGGCAGCTCCGTTATTGATAGCAGTCCTCCTACTTTTAAGACGCGATGCAGTTCCCAAATGCACTTAATTCGATCTGATACTTCGCCCAGGAACGTCTACCAAAAAGACCACATCATACGTTTCATTTTCTAGTGGTAAGTCAATTGCGTCAGCCTGGACATAATCAATGTTTTGTAAACCCAGGGCATTAAGACGTTTTCGAGCCAGGGCAAGCATTTCCGGTTGAATATCCACTAGGGTCAGCCTTCCAGCCGGGATGCTGCGGGCGATATGCCGGCTAAAATAACCTGGCCCGGGGCCGAGTTCCAACACCTGGGCATTTTTCTGGAGCGAGAGCCGGCGCTTGAGCCTGGCCGGCGATAGTATTAACCCGCGAAGAGGATTAAGGAGATGGCCTGCTTTTCTATAAGATATAGGGCTGCAATCTCTATTAGCAGCGGTCATAAGAACACTTCCTTCCCTTCCCCTGTATGGCTACCATACACTACTGATAGTATATGATAACCATA
>JAAZKX010000006.1 GCA_012799605.1 Bacillota bacterium
ACATTTCGCTGATAAACCGCAAAGGAACAAAAGTGCGCCCCGTCGGATGCAGCTCCGGCGGACAGTCGATAGTCGTCGGCACTCCGTTGACGCTGACTCGGTCCGAATCCAAAGTCAGGCTGATATTTCTATCCGCGAGGCTGATATTTATATGCCGGGAGGTAGGATCCCAGGCTATATCAGCCCCGAAAGCCTCGCTAATAAACCGCAGAGGCACCAAAGTGCGCCCGGCCTGGAGTTTGACATAGGGGGCTGCCTCCAAGAGGCAAGGTTGGTCATTGATCGAGGCTTCTTTTTGGCCTACGGTTAGCCTGATGGTAGCTGTGTCCGAACCGCCATTTTCGACCTGATATTTTAACGTAACCATGGGGCTGTCTAGCTTGCCGGGGCCGATTGTGATTGCTTTGATAACGGTATCTTGATCGATCGGGCCAATAGGATGATTGATCGTGCCTAAAACATCAGCCCGTTCTTCCCACCAGCGGCTGGCAATCCAATTATAAATCGGGCTGTCCAAGCCGGGCTGACTGCCATCGGTGGTGTAATAAACCTTGTCGTCATCCATGTTTAAGTTGCTTAAAGTTACCATCGTGCCTTTAGGCACAACACCGGGGGCGGGGTTTGCTTCGGGAGGGTCCCAGCGGTCGGGCTCTGTAGTCAAAACTTCGACCCGGCATAAATATTTGACAAACAAATTGCCGGTCTGTTCGGTCACGGCCCGCTGCCCCAACATCAGTTGCAACGACTGTAAAGGGGTCATATAGGCAGGATCGGCACTGCCTTCTACCACAGTCAGAGCAATCAGCGGTTCAACTTCTACCTTGTTGTTAGAACTGCCGGACACATGGCCATTTTCACCTCCGGCTTGACTTCCCTGCTCAAATTCAGGGAACAGATAGCGCTTATCTTCGAACAGCTCTTTATAGGTCAATGTTATTGTGTATCCATCCTGTGCCGTAAATTTAAGCAGTGTGGCCTCATCCTGCTTAATCCCAGCCTCGACTAACAAATCCCATAGCTTAACTCCCCGCCCTACCCGCCAGCTTTTGCTGGGATAGGTGTTGATCGAGCTGTATAAGCATTGGTGCTGCTCCATTTTTTCCAGTTGCTCCCGGCTAAAGCAAAGCGGAGTCAGCACACCTTGGCCGCAAATTTCCAACGAATCAGAGGCAGCTTTAACCGGAGTTGTAGTTGCAAAATTAAAGGCAGTAATTAAAACCAGCAACATTATCAGCCTTGGTTTTGGGTTCCGGTTTTTAGGCTGCATAAGGCGTACCTCCTTTATTTGTAGCAACTCAATCAGTTGTCCTACTCTTCGGTAAGCATAAATAATCGCCCGCTAACCGGATCTTTATATACCGTACCTAAACGTTCGTATAGCTGGCCCCAATCGGGAGTCTCGATTAAATCATCGCGTAGCTCGGGTGAATCGGTCAGCTCCTGTCCCCGGCTAACATCGATGCGCTCACCGATTGGCCCCAGCTCTATGTTCCAATAGACAGCCAAGGCCAACATCAGGCCACAGGCGAAAACCAGCATCAAGTCGGCTATATTGATAACCCCCTCCAGAGGGTTGACGTCTTCAGCCACCTGATCCCCCCAGCGCTTTTTATTTCTCAGACCCCCGTCCATGATCAAACACCTCCAGCAAGCTTTCCATCAGCGCGGCCAGTGTATCGAGGTGATCCTGATACCATCTTTTGCGCCATCTGGAGATTAGAAAAGAAACCCCGGCAGCTGCCAGTCCTGCTACAGTCGTATCAAAAGCAATTAGGAGCGAATCAGCCAAAGTTTGGGTGTCACCCCGGCTCAAGGCAATAATACCCGGCCCCAAAGGTATCAAAGTACCCATCAGACCGAACATAGGGGCCAAGCGGGCTATGAGGTCAGTGCGGTCGGTTAGGCGGTAATAATGCCCTTCTTCAGCCGTTAGCAGCCGGCGAGCCAAGGCCCGGCGCGAAGATGCCGGCAGATCATGATTGTTGACCAATTCAGCCAAAACAGCTTTCTGGCGCTGCAGTAGCTGGCTGCGCTCAATCGTGCATTTGATTTCGGCCGCAGTTTTGGTTTGTAGCTGGTTAATCAGCTGGGAGATATCAACTTTTTTCCGCCGGTTCTCGGTTAGGATCTCTACTAACAGCCCTCCCAGCTCTATCACCGTTAAAGCCAAAAGGAGCAGTAAAATAATGATTGTCGGGATCAAAAGTCCGGTCGCAACACCATGCAGTGTCGTTTTAAGGTGTGTTAAAATAGGCCCGTCCATAATTTATTTATAACCCCTTCTCATATTCTACGTATTTTTTACTGGCACCGACAAAAAGCAATAATAGAAAAATTAGCGCTGAGTATAAATCGAGGCTATCGCCGACCAGCGCTACCGGCTCGATCGGATACAGCTCAAACACCCGGATCCCGGGTGCAGGATTTTCAGCCGCTCCTTCTTTTTCCCCCGGAGAATGATTGAGCAGTTCTTCCTTAGGGGCCAAATACCGGTAGGGGCCGGGCGGTATTGGCACATCATCGGTTTTGGCGCCTGGCTCCAAAAGCCTGTCCGGCAATAGCTCTCGCTTCGACGGCGGATCAGCAACAGCAGGAGCTTCTGTCAAGGCCTGTTTTTCTTCAGCCTCATCTTCCTTTTTTTGTTCCGGGGGGCCGTTGATAACGCAGCTAGCCCGAAAGCTGCCATCTGCTGTTTCAGCGCTGATGATTGCCGTGCCGGGACCGACCACCGTAACTAATCCTTTTGTATCGACAGTAGCTATTCTAGGATCATTTGAGCGCCAGATAATTTGTTCATCGCGAGCGTTAAAAGGCTCTACCTCCGCCCGCAGGCGAAAAGATCCGCCCAGCGGCAAATCAATCTGGCTACGATCGAGCGCCAGTCCGGTTACCGGGCCGCCTGGCTCTAAGGTCGGGTCGACCGCAGCGGGGTCAACAATAAAGGTGAAGGTGACTACATCGCTATCTTCCTTGCCCGGGCCGATAGTGCGGGCTTTGATGACTACCACATCTTGGCCACCACGGGTGGATACTATCTCATCGCTTATCCGGATGGGAGGGTTAACCTTGTCTACGTCTCCTCGTAGCGGCCACCAGCGTCGGGCGCTCCAGTTAAAGATGGGGCTGTCCACCGTCGGCGTGCTGCCGTCGGTAGTGTAATAAATTTTATCAGTATCGGAACTTTTGTTTTCCAGAACCAATTCAGTTCCCGGTGGTAAGGCTGAGCCTGACGGGATATTGAGGCGGGGTTCATCCCATTTTTCCGGCTCCGCAGTCAGGACCTCAATCCGGTTGACTTTTTTTACATACAAGGGGCTCACCTGTTCGGTAACAGCCCGCTGCCCCAGCACCAACAGCAAGGTATCTTTATCGTTCATATGGTCCGGGTTGTCGCTGCCTTCCACACTATGTATGGCCAATATGGGCTCAACTTCCACCGCTCCCTCCGATGAGCCGGGGATACTGCCATCAGTGGGATGGTTTTCCTTTAGGCCGGGGAAGTAGAAGCGTTTGTCCATCAGCTCCTTGATGGTAAAGGTCACATCGTAACCATCGCGAGAATAAAATCGCACCAGGCTGGCCTCATTCTTAAGGCCCGCTAAAGCTAGTAAATCCCTCAGTTTCACCCCGCGGGCCACGTACCATTGTTTAGTAGGGTAAGTGTTGACAGCACTGTATACATGCTGGTACTGGTCCATCGTCTCCAGCTCGGGCAAAGTAAACGTCAGCTTTGTGCTGACCCCGGGGCCGAAAACCTCTAGAGCAACTTGAGCTTCGGCTGATGCCGGCCGCGCCGAGAAAAAAAGCAATAGCCCAACCAGAAAAACTTTTGCCCACCTTTTCTTGGACTCAAATAGTTTAAACCCGGTCATATAATTTATCTGGTCTCCTTTTATATAGCTTTTGGGACAGGTAAAATTAAACCAGCCGCCCCGGCGGTCTTTACTAACAATTTATTTGGTCATAATAATTTTGCTCGTGGCCGCTTCATAGCTGACTTTGGCACCCAGCAGCTCGCTGATGAGCCTCAGGGGAACAAACGTACGCCCCGATGAATGCAACTTGGGCGGGCAATCGATAACTTGTGCTGTCCCGTTGATATAGGCTTGATCCGAATCCAGTCTCAGAACAATTTCCTTGTCTTTTAATTTGATACTCACCGTGCGGGAGCCAGAATCCCAATCCACATCAGCCCGAAAGGCTTCACCGATAAAGCGGATCGGCACCAAAGTGCGCCCTACCCCGCTCTTGAGGTAAGGGGCAGCTTCCAACACCAGGGATTGATCATCTACCACAGCCTTTTTTTGGCCAACAGTAAGAACAATGGTCGTTGCTGGGGCATCAGGCTCCTTATTTGGGGCAGAAACCCGGTAATTGAAAGTAGCTATAGCGCTGTCTGATTTGCCCGGCCCGATTGTGACAGCTTTAATGGTCGTGTCATCGGTAATTTGGATCGGGCAGTTAATGAAGGCCAGATCGCGCGCCCGGGCTGACCACCAGCGCCGGGCAATATAGTTATACATAGGGCTATCGATGGTCGGATCGCTGCCATCTAAAGTATAATGAACCTTATCTTCATCGCTACTGGGCCCGCTAAGCTCAACTAAAGTTCCGGGCACAACTTCCCCCGGCAAAGGAGCCGCCTGCGGCGGATCCCAGCGGGGCACAGCGTCAGTTAACACTTCGATTTTGGTTACATACTTGGCAAAGCGGGAATTGTTTTGGTGTGTCACTGCCCGCTGCCCAAATAACAGGTGGTAGGCATCAGTGCTATTGAAGTTTTGATCAGCCCTAATTTCAGCTAGGCTGTGGGCCGAAAAACTACGGTGGGCAATTAGCGGCTCTACCGCCACCTTCTGCCCAGGGTCGCCGGGAATATGACCGGCCAAACTACCGGCCATAAAATTAGGAAACCGAAAAGCAGGCTCATCGAGCAGTTCCTGGATGGTGAAAGTTACCTGCATCCCGTCAGCAGCAATAAATTTGATCATGGTAGCATCTTCGGTCAAGCCTCCGGCCGCGGCAAGAAGATCCCTGAGCCTGATGCCTTGTCCCCGGTAAAATGTTTTAGTAGGATAAGTATTGATGGCACTATACCAATCGTCGTATTGCTTGACCTCGGTACCATCCGGTAAAATGAGCGGCTTTTGCCCTAACAGCTGCTCCTTGGTAACCACCAGCCCTCCTTCCCGCAGCCCCGGCCCGGCCAATTCTAAATCTCCACCGGCAGCTCGAGTAGCTCCAGCTGGTAATGTGACTATAAAGCCAGCCAGAAGTAGCATAAGCAAAGAAATAATTATGTAACGGCAAACAAGCCTGCTCCAAGTTGGCATTTGCTGACCACTCCTTATCGCACCGTATTAGGCCGAGCAATAATCAAAAAACGCCTTCGAGAAGAAGACGTTTTCAAGTTCTCTTTATATATATCATCATCTCCTTTCCTAACTGGGAGGCAACGCCGTTTCCGGCGCACCCTATCGGCCTACTTCCATAAGCATATCGCTGTTAGAAAAGACAGGCTCGGAGATATTTTGTTATCTTTTGGCACAATTTAATTTTACCCTATTAGGCGTCCATTTGCAAGGCCCAGCGGCATGGTGGTAAAAAACGGCTACTTTCAAGCCCTGGGCGGAACCGTATCGGCGGCCGGCCCCAAGATCCTTTTATCCCCGGCCCGGCGGGTGATGCGCTTAGCATCAAGATGCTCCAATAGCGGTACTGCATAGCGGCGGGAGGTGGCTAAAAGATCCCTCAGTTCGGCTACAGTTATGCTCTTATTAGCCTTAATATAAGCGATTACTTGCTGTTGGGCCTGCTTATAAGCATCAGCAGTTAAAATTATATCATCTGCGATTTGAACCAGCTGATTGCTGGCCAATAAAGAAGCGATTAGCTCTTTAACATCCAGTCTGAATTTGTGTTGGGCCACGATATCGCCCGGGGCCGGAGGGCTATACGGCTGCGCTGCTAGCTCCTGCAATATTATGTGAGCAGCCTGTTTTTGCTCATTAGATAATCGGACTTCATGATCGCTTAGGCGAACACGGTCCCCTTCTATCACTAAGGCTGCGGCTGGGGGTAAAGTCAGCAAGGGTACCAGCATCCGAGAAGAAACTTGAGGGAAAAAGCGGGCCCGTAACTCCTCCAAAGGGGCTCCTATTCTGAGGGGGTAGCGTTCGTGATAAGCAGCTAGGGCTGTTTCAGCCTCGGCCAGAGTTTTGCGAAAAGTATCGAGCTGCAAATAATAAGTATTGTCCTCTATAGTAAGTAAATCGACAACTCCCGCAGCCTGCAGTTTCGCCAGCGCAGCTTTAGTTTGCTCTTCACTAATACCGGCC
Organism: Bacillota bacterium; assembly: GCA_012799605.1. Classification (GTDB taxonomy): domain Bacteria; phylum Bacillota; class DTU030; order DUMP01; family DUMP01; genus DUNI01. Next base: position 6,339 of record JAAZKX010000006.1, read on the forward strand.
GCGCGCGCTAATTGGGTTGGGGTCTGCAAGGTCATTTTGGCCGCTGCCAAAGCCTGGGCTACCAAATCCTCGGGAGCGCCTTTTTCTTTTTGCCATAGCTCAGCCAGCACTTTTTGATCGAAGCGCTTGTGCCTCGGGGCTGCCGGATCTATTACTATTCCGCCGCCGATGGTGGCGGCCGGTGAGTAGGTACGGATCACAAAGCGGTCGCCGCGCCGGAGAGCCACCTTTTGCTCGAGGCGAAACTGCACCAGGGCTGATTCGCCCGGCAGTATATCGGCGTCTTCCAATAAATGCACCCGGCCTAAAATTTCTGCTGTGCCGGCATGGAGGCGTAACCGTTGCCGATGCTGCACCGGGTTAGGGCTTTGGGACAAGATAAGCAGACGGGCATCGATGGAGGTAGCTGGAACCAGCGAACCGACTGCAGCCACTACAGCACCGCGTTCCACATCCTCGGTACCTAGGCCAGCCAAGTTAAGGGCCACCCGTTGGCCGGCTTGAGCTGTATCCGCTTTTTGGTCATGGACTTCGATTTGACGGATACGGGCTTCCAGTTCGCGCGGATAAATCATCACCCGGTCGCCTGCGGACACTGTCCCCGAGATCAGGGTACCGGTGACGACCGTTCCAAAACCGGCAATAGTAAATACACGGTCCACCGGTAGTCTAAATGGTCCGCCAGCTTCACGCTCCGGCAGATCGTCAGTAGCCTTATCAATAGCTTCCAGCAGCTCCGGTATCCCTTGTTTAGTTGTGGCCGACACACAGTATATAGGGGCTTGTTCAAGAAAAGTCCCGGCCACCGCGCTGCGCACATCTTCCCGTACTAATTCCAACCAATCCTGTTCTACCAAATCGGTTTTGGTCAGCACGACCAACCCTTTTTTTAGCCCGCTTAAAACCAGAATATCCAAGTGCTCCTTGGTCTGGGGCATAACTCCTTCATCAGCTGCCACTACCAGAAGGACAAGGTCGAAGCCTCCTACTCCGGCCAGCATATGTTTAATAAAGCGTTCATGACCGGGTACGTCCACTACACCTGCCCGGCGTCCGCCAGGCAAGTCAAAAGGAGCAAAACCCAGCTCGATGGAAATACCGCGTTCTTTTTCTTCGCGCAAGCGGTCAGTATCACGGCCGGTTAGGGCTTGGATCAGCGTTGTTTTACCGTGGTCCACATGGCCGGCAGTGCCAATGATAATATGTTTCATTCGAGGTACACTCCTTACAATATATCAACGACTAGTATCCTCGCTGATAGACAAAAACAATAAAAAAACAAGTACCGCTACTGGACCTAAGTTGGGCTTTACCGCCAGATGTAATTCAGCCGCTTGATAAGTTACCGCAGCCAGCAAGCCTAAGATACCGAACATAAAGGTATCGATCAATACCTTTTCCAGATAAGATTCCGCCCGCTTTGGCAACAAGATAACTAGCAGTAGGTCACCGGCCAAAAGTACCAGCATGAACGTCAGCGGGCCGGACAACCACGGGCTTAGCCGTGCTGACAGCAGCTCGAAGGTTTTGCTGGCAGCCGGGCCCAGGATAATTGCTTCGGTAGCATATACACGCGCCGGCACCGTCTATCGCCTCTGGGCTGCTGCTGCCACCGTTGCCACTAGCTGTTTTTCCTCCGATGGCGCTACCGTGCGTAGATCCAGCAGCACTTGCTCGGCCGCAATCCGTGCCACCACCGGTGGCTTGCCTTGCCTAAGATTAGCTGTCAAGTTTTGGGCTGGTACCCCGGCTGCAGTCACTGCTACCACATAAGTAGGAAGCCGCGTGAGCGGTAGCGAGCCACCACCGACTTCCGAGGTGTCCGGCTTAACTTCAGCCGAAAGGCTGCTGCTATACTGGTTTATGGCTTCGGCCAGCTTTTGGGCCCGCCTTTTGATCTCCTTTGGGTCCTGGCTAAGAGCTCGCAAAGTTGGTACTTGTTCCCAAACCCGTTTTGGGTTCAGATACAGGCGTAAAGTAGCCTCCAAAGCAGCCAGGGTTAGTTTGCCCACCCGGACAGCCCGAGCTAGTGGGTGGCATTTTATCCGGTCTAAGTATATTTTACGGCCGACAATAATCCCCGCTTGGGATCCTCCGAGCAATTTATCACCGCTGAAAGTCACTACATCCACCCCAGCGGCAATACTCTCTTGGACCGGGGGTTCTTTTTCCAAGCCCTTGGTGCTCAGATCCACTAGCACGCCGCTGCCTAGATCCTCAACTACTGGAATACCGTAGGTCCGACCCAGGCTGACCAGCTGGGCCGCAGCTACAGTTTCGGTAAAGCCCAAAACGCGGTAATTGCTAGTATGAACCTTAAGCAGTAGGGCTGTTTCGTCACCGATAGCATGCTCGTAATCGCTAAGGTAGACTTTGTTGGTGGTACCGACCTCTTTTAAGCAGCAGCCGCTGGCCGCCATCACTTCCGGTATCCGGAATGAGCCGCCGATTTCTACCAACTGGCCTCGAGCGACCACCACTTCCCGCCCGGCAGCCAAAGCAGCCAAAGATAATAGTACAGCTGCGGCATTATTATTTACTACCGCCGCCGCTTCGGCTCCAGTAAGACGGCACAGTATTTTTTCTAGATGAGAATGACGCGAACCGCGCTTTCCACTTTCCAGCTCGTATTCCAAATTACTGTAGCCGCTAGCTATTTTAACTATAGCTCGGCAAGCTTCCGGGGCCAGAGGCGCCCGGCCCAAGTTTGTATGTAAAACAACTCCGGTAGCATTGATCACCGGGATCAGATCAGGTTCGGTTTGAATTTCTACTTGTCTTTGCAGCCGGCGTTCAAAAAAGCCAGCATCGAGCACTGGCAACTGCTTTTTTTGTTCAGCTGCAAGGATCAGCTGCCGGACCTCGGCGGTCACAGCCCGAGCTGCCGCCAGCACCTGCTCGCGGCCATGGATGGCCACTAGATCTTCGGCTCTTGCTGTAGCTAGCAACTGCTCCACCGCCGGAATAGACCGTAAGGCATCGTTTTTCCAGGATACGGGCACGCTATTCGCTCCTTCAGCAATAATTAGTTCTCATATGTAGTATTTCCCCCTAGAGAAAATAATTCCTGCTTCGGCGGCAACGCAATTAAGCGGTGCAGTAGTACTTCTAAGGCAAAGCAGTAGATACCACTTTGCCTTAGAAAGTAGGGAAACTAAAGATTGGACTACATAGTCCGACTTACTGGCGATAATAATAAACAACTTTCCGGGCCAGGAAAAAGCCGCCCATAAATCCCCCCAGAAAAAATGTATTTATCATGGCAGCGCCGCTGCCATAGCCTAAACCGAATATCTGGTTAAAAAGAAGGCCAAAACAAATGGCAAACCCGTAGATCAAAACCGGCTCCAACTGGGAAAACATCAACAGTTCCCCCACTTTTTCGACCGAATTGCGCCGGTATAAGGCCCGACCCAGGAAAAAAGAGACCAGCATTATAATGCCAAGCACTAGAAGTCGGACCCCAAGCTGATCAAATTCGGGGTACATTACCTCTCCGCGTGCATCCGCTAGATAAGATGGCGCTACTAAATAAGGCCAATAAAGAATATTGGCTGCCTTACTCAAGCCAACAATAAGAGCATTATCGTAAGAAAGGCTGAAGTTTAAGTAAATAATATCGCGCAGGCCAAAGGCCATAAAAGCCGGAACAAAACTGCAAATAGGCCCCACCACTGCTGCCGCTAAACTATGGCCCATAGCGCTATGAACAAAAAGGAAAAAGCTAAAGGCAGCCAATGAAACAAGTAGCTGCAAACTACTCCAGATGGGAATGGCGCGGTAAGGGGTTGAGAACATCCAGGGGCGGTTAAGAAAATAAAAGGCTGATAATAACACCCCATGGATCAAATAAGCCCCCGTTATAACCCCGGCCCCAACAGCCCATTTTACATCAAATAACTGCATTTTTGTAAAAGGCATGCTGTTTAAAAAAGAAGCTGTAGCCCCTTGGCGGTCTGGGTAAAAAAGCAAAAATGCTAGCCCCGCTACTGTTACCAGCGTAGGGGCAACTGCTCCGGCACTAAATAAAAGTGTCTGAAACCAGTAACTATGGTGGGCTACCGTTAGATTGCCGGCTTGGGCCAGCTCTATCAGCCATTTGAGCTCTAGCTGGACTCTAACAAGCCGTGACAAAACCAGCACCAGTGTCAGTCCCGCCAAACCCCAGCGGGCGCTTTTCCATTCTTTATATAATAATGCTTGGGGCAGAACTCGCTTCATGGCTGAACCTCCTTGGCAGCATAAATAAACATGTCTTCCAGTTCCAACGGAATTTCCTCTAGCACTAACGGCCGCATTTGCCGCAGTTTATTCAGCAGCTTTTCGGAGTACTGTTTGGTGATAATATGGTGGATGCGGCCCACTTTTTCTACGGCCAGAACCTCCGGCCAGGCAGTCAGATCTGCCGGCGCATCTTGCGAAAAGACTAGCTGCAGCTTGCGCATCTTTTGCTTTAGCTCAACCAGTGAATGGACTGCTTTTATCCTACCGCTAGCGATGATGCCAATAGTGTCACAGATACGTTCCAAATCGCTCAAATGGTGTGATGATATCAGTACCGTGACCGCACGGCTTTCTACCTCCTGAAGGATCAAGTTCATAGCCTCCCGTTTGACCAACGGATCGAGGCCGGAAGTAGGCTCATCTAAGACCAGCACCGCCGGTTGGATACTGAGAGACAACATCAGGGCTAACCGCATTTGCATGCCCTTGGATAATTCTTTGACCCGCGCTTTATCTGCTACCCCAAAAATCTGGTTAAGTTCATAAAATCGGTCAATCGAAAAACGGGGATAAGCTAAAGAATAAAAAGAAAGGAGCTCGCAGATCCGGTAAGAAGGAAAATATTGATTTTCCTCAGCCACATAGCCAATTTCCACTTTTACGGTTGGGTTTTCATAGGCAGTTTTGCCCCCTATATAGACCGCTCCCTGATCCGGTTGGTAAACGCCAGTGATACATTTGATTAAGGTGGTTTTACCAGCCCCATTTTCCCCGATTAGGCCAAAAATTTGTCCCGGCTCTATCGCCAAGTTTATATCTGCCAAAACAGTATCAGCCCTGAAGGTTTTATAAAGGCTCATTACTTCTATTTTCATAACCGCGCACCCCCCAATTTAGCATAAAGGTCAGCTAGCATCTGTTTTAATTCTTTTTTACTTAAACCAAGATAATATGCCTCCACCACTACTTTTTTGAGCAGATCATTGAGCTGGCCCAGCCGGTCGGGATCAGCCTGCGGCTTGTAATTTTCGACAATAAAGGTGCCGCGTCCACGCCGGGTTTCGATAGCTCCCTCCCGTTCAAGCTCCTGATAGGCCTTGCTGACTGTATTGGGGTTAATAGTCAGCATGGTGGACAGTTCGCGGACAGAGGGGAGTTTATCCCCCGGTTGAAAAACACCTTTAACCACCCCTTCTTTGATTTGATCCATAATTTGCTTGTAGATGGGTTTACTGCTTTTGATATCGACCTGAAGCACAATACCCCCTCCATTATGCTGTATCACGTGTACCATACCGCCTAGTACGCATGATACATTATGGCTCTTGATTTGTCAAGCAAAAGCAGCCCTATTAAATAGGGCTGCTTTTGTAGGGTAAAAGAGCGAAATTGTTTTAGCCGCCATTTTGACTTTACCGCTGCGACCCGCCCACCAAGGAGAGGGCAGGCTAATTTTTTTGGTGTTTCGGTAGCCGGTAGCGAAGAAGGCGCATAGCATTTAAGATCACCATCAGGACGCTGGCTTCGTGTACTAGCATACCCGAGGCCAGCACCACCTTTTGGCCCAAAACGCCGATGAGAAGAACCAGCACCACTAAAACAGCAAAGACAACGTTTTGTTTTAGCTGATCCACCAACTGGTAAGCCTCCGGGCGCGGCCTGTCGGCTAAAAAGAGGGC
>JAAZKX010000058.1 GCA_012799605.1 Bacillota bacterium
AGCATCTCGACGATGGTTATTTTTCGGCCCTTGGGCGCAAACTCCAGCGCCGCATCACAGGCTGACAAGCCGCCGCCGCAAATTACTACTGTTTCCCCTTCCGGCAGGCCCTGTTTATGGGCGCTGATAACATCGATCACTTTCTCATCATCAAGGCCCGGTATGTTGGGCCGTACCGGATCTGATCCTGTGGCCACAAATATGGCATCAGCCGACTCTAGCACCGGATCGTGGGCGCCAATTTCGGTGTTAAGGATCAGCTTTACGCCCAGTTTCTGAAGCTGATGCTGGTACCAGCTTATAAGCTGACGCAGCCTTTGTTTGAAATCAGGCGTGGCAATATCAAACAAGGTGCCGCCTATCCTACCCTCTTTCTCATACAAGCTGACGTTGCAGCCTCGTTCGGCGGCACAGCGCGCAGCCTCCAAGCCACAAGGCCCGGCCCCAATTACCACTACCTGCCTGGGCCGGGGTAATTTTGTAACTTCCATATGGGCCTCAAGCCCAGCAGCAGGGTTGACAGCGCATGAAAGCTGCGTCAGCCGCCCAAATATACGGCCGATGCATTCTTGGTTGCAGACGATACAAGGCCGCACATCTTGGCGTCGGCCTTGTTTTAGTTTGTTGGCGAAATGAGGATCGGCAATGGACTGGCGGCCAAAATGCACCAGATCTGCCTGGCCAGATTTTAGAAGCTGGACCGCTGTCTCCATGGTGTGGTTGCCAGCGTTGATGATGGGTTTGGTGAGGTGTTTTCGCGCCTGTTGGCAGACATAGGCCATGCAGGCATCGCCAGTGTAACTGGTGGGGAAAATATAATCTATGGTCTCATAGCTGCCAGCGTCCACATCAAAGGCGTCAATGCCGCTTCGGTCAAGGACTTCTAAAATGGACATGCTATCTTCTAAAGTGCGGCCGCCATTGAAACGATGGTCCAGGGAGATCCGAAATAAGATGGGAAATTTAGGCCCTACTACACTGCGAATAGCATCCACTGTCTCTAAGGCAAACCGGCATCTGTTCTCAAAGCTGCCTCCATATTGATCTTTACGCTTATTCCAGATGGGCGACAAAAATTGGTCGATCAAATAGCCGGCATGGGCATGAATCTCCACAGCATCGAAGCCGCAACGAAGGGCAAAGGTGGCCGCCACTTTCCACTCTTCCATGGTTTGTTTAATTTCGTCCACTGTAAGCGGCCGGCAGGTGATGCTGGGGTCGTAGAACGCTGGTACTTCGGAAGCTGACACCGGCACTTCGTCGTACATATCGCCTAAGACAGTGTTTCTTCCTGTGCCAGGGCTTATTTGGAGGCAGATTTTTGCTCCCCAGCGGTGAACCCGCTCCACCAAAACTGTAGTCTTAGGGATACAACGATGGTTGTCAACGGCTATAGTGGGACTTCCTTGGGCCAACTCAGTGTTTAAAAACATGGCCCCAGTCATAATAAGGCCATGGCCGCCTTTGGCCCTCTCTTCGTAGTAACGCATCCCTTCCTCGCTGTCGGTGCCGTCTTGCATAGGGGTAAATGTTCCCATGGGTGCCATACTGATCCGGTTGCGCAAAGTCATATTGCCAATTTCAAACGGTTCCCATAAGATACCATAATCATCAGCCATATTCATTCCTCCTTAAGATTATCAGCAGTAGCGATGAGGCCGACGGTATTACTACAGAACAACCGATATACTGGGGCCAGAGGGGAATAATACAAACGTTCCCTTTTAGCGAAAGGACTTCGGAAATATTGTGCGCATCTGTAACCATCCTAATACCGCCAGCAATAAAAGAAGGAAAACCCCCTCCCGATACCGAATCATCTCCTCTGGTTTGAATAGAAAAATGTAGGTGGTTGTCGGGTTATGAAGGCTTTGCCGATATCGTTTTTAGCTCGGGCAAGGATATACAGCAAACGGCTTACTTGGCAGCTGGTGGCCCTTCTAATTATGATAAGTATCGTCCTGACCGGCTGCCGGCTGCGCTCTCGAGTCGGTAATGCTACCATTACCATAGCCGGGTCTACTTCCGTCCAGCCCTTCATCGAACTGCTGGCTGAAGAATACGCCCGCAGTTATCCTGACCGGCCTGCAGTTAACGTCCAAGGCGGCGGTTCCAGCGCTGGCGGCCGGGCTGTTTTAACCGAAGTGGCTCAAATTGGCATGTTGTCCCGTCAACCGGAAGGACCCGAACAGGAATTAACAGTCATACCGGTAGCTTACGATGCTCTGGCTGTGGTGGTAAATCCTCAAAATCCCATCAGCGCCCTCAGTTCGAATAAAATCCGGGCTATTTTTAGCGGTGCAGTGGCTCAATGGTCAGAGCTTGATCAAACCAAGGGGCGAATACATATTGTCAGCCGGGAAGAAGGCTCCGGCACTAGGGCCGCTTTTGATAGCCTAATTATGGCCAATGCCGATGTCGCTGCCCGGGCTATTGTGCAAGATTCTAACGGGGCTGTCCGCGAAATCGTTGCCCACGATCCCCACGCTATCGGTTATATTTCTTTAGGCTTGGTGAACCATAGGGTTAAAGCCATACAAGTAGATAAAGTACAGCCCACTCAGGCTAACTGCCGAGCGGGCAAATATACTTTGGTACGCCCGTTTCTATTTGTAGTTAAAGAGCCGCTGGATGCGGCCAGTCAAGAATTTATTGATTTTGTGCTTAGTGAATATGGTCAAAAACTGCTGGCTGAACACGGATTGGTGGCGGTAAATAGCAACTCCTGAAGGAGGAGTATTGGTGCTCGATCAAGAAAAATGGGCCGAGACGGTTTTGACCGTAGTAGGTCTTAGCGCAGTAGCTATTTTGGGGCTAATAATTTTATTTATTTTTAAAGAAGGGCTGCCTGCTTTTACCCAGGTAGGCTTGTGGCAGTTTCTAACGGGCACCGACTGGTTGCCCAGCAAGGGTAAGCTCGGAATCTTGCCTATGATCGCAGGTTCATTTATGGTCACAGCCGGCGCCCTTTTGATCGGACTGCCGCTAGGTTTAGGCTGCGCCATCTACTTATCAGAATTCGCTACCCCCCGGACGGCTGCTCTGTTAAAACCTACGATTGAACTACTAGCGGGTATTCCGTCGGTAGTCTTTGGTTTTATCGGGTTGACCTTAATTGTGCCTTTTATCCGCGTTTTTTTCGGCGGGCCTGGTTTTTCGGTACTGGCCTCGTCTTTGGTCCTTGGCATAATGATTTTACCCACGATGGTCAGCGTTTCCTACGATGCCCTGCGCGCTGTCCCTTTGACCTACCGTGAGGGCATGTTAGCCCTGGGGGCCAGCGAATGGCAAACAGTTAAAATGGTTGTCCTGCCTGCTGCCCGGCCGGGAATCCTGGCCGCAGCTATTTTAGCCATGGGCCGGGCGGTTGGTGAAACCATGGCTGTAATTATGGTGGCCGGCAACTCGGCTATTGTGCCTGGCTCGGTTTTGGATCCGGTTCGCACGATGACTTCTAACATAGCCCTGGAAATGGGCTATGCTACCGGTTTGCACAGGCAAGCCCTGTTTGCCACCGGGGTTGTGCTGTTTGTAATCATCAGTGTTCTTAACATAGTCGCCAGAGCAGTGGTAAGGAGGAAATAGTTATGCCCCGCGAAGATAAAATAATGCTGTTTTTGATTCGTTTGGCAGCAGCAATAGCTGTATCCGTACTGCTGTTTATTGTTGGCTATATTATTATCCAAGGGCTTCCAACCTTAAGTCTGCGTTTTCTTTTGAGTTCCCCGACTGACATGGGACGGGGCGGCGGCATTTTGCCGGGAATTATTGGCACGCTAACTTTAACTTTGGTCAGCATCCTTATCGCTACCCCGCTGGGCGTCGGTACAGCTATCTTTCTAACTGAATACACCCGGGAAGGGATGTTTGCAAACCTGGTGCGATTTGGAACCGAGAGTCTGGCCGGCATCCCATCGATAATTTTTGGCCTGTTTGGTTTTTTATTCTTCGTTATCAGACTCAATATGGGTTGGTCTATCCTATCAGGGGCCCTTACTTTAGCTAGCATGATTTTACCCACTATAGTGCGGACATCAGAAGAAGCTATCCGCACTGTCCCCGATGCTTATCGTGAAATTAGCTTTGCCCTGGGTGCTAGCCGCTGGCAAACTGTCACAGCGATCGTTCTCCCTACAGCCGGGCCGGGAATTGTCACCGGCATAATTTTGGGCCTGGGCCGAGCGGTAGGGGAAACGGCAGCGGTTATCTTTACAGCCGGCTCCTCCCTTCGGATCCCCCGTTCTGTTTTGGATCCGGTTCGCACCTTGCCGGTTCATTTTTATATTCTAGCCCGGGAGGGAATTTCCTTAAACAACGCCTATGGCACAGCCGCTGTGCTGTTGATAGCCATTTTACTGATCAACTTATCGGCTTATCTGGTCATGCACCGGATTTCAATCCGCAACGGAGGGGGATAAAGCCGATGCCAAAGATTAAAGCCATTAATTTTAATTTTTTTTATGCCAAAACCCAAGCACTACACTCTTTAAACCTTGAAATAAAGCTTAACAACCTGCTGACTATTATGGGCCCTACCGGCAGTGGGAAAACTACTTTCTTACGGGCCCTCAACCGCCTCAATGACCGAGTGCCTGCCGCTCGTCATGCCGGACAGCTGTTATTGGACGGAACCGATGTTTATGCCCCCAAAGTAGATGTGGCTGAACTTAGGCGCCGGGTAGGGATGGTATTTGCCCTTCCGCTGCCGCTTCCTCTTTCTATCTACGAAAATGTAGCCTACGGACCCCGTAAAAAAGGGATTAACTCCCGTTCCCGGCTTGATACTATAGTGGAAAAAGCCCTGATAGATGCTGCCATCTTTGAAGAAGTAAAAGACCGCCTCAACTCATCAGCCCAACATCTATCTGGCGGCCAACAGCAACGGCTGGCTCTGGCCCGGGTGCTGGCAGTAGAACCTGAAGTGATTCTGCTCGATGAGCCCACGTCAGGCTTGGATCCTTTATCCACCTTTCGCATTGAAGAAACCTTACAGCAACTTAAAAAGCAATATACTATCATTTTAGTTACCCATGACCCCTTGCAGGCAGCCCGGATTAACAGTGACGTAGCTTTTCTGTATTTGGGCAAGTTAATCGAAGTCGGCCCGGCAACCGAAATGTTCACCCGCCCTCGTAACCGCCGGACCGAGGATTACATCACCGGCAAATTCGGTTAATAATTGAAGGTGTGAGAGCATATTGTCCTCTAAACCCGCTAAAATAGAATTAAACAACTTTAACCTGTACTACGGCGAGCATCAAGTACTGAAAGGAATCTCGGCCATTATTGCCGCCAATTCTGTTACCGCCATCATCGGGCCTTCCGGTTGTGGCAAATCAACCCTTCTTCGCAGCATCAACCGCATGAATGACTTAATTGACGGGGTGCGAATAACCGGGGAAATCCTGCTCGATGGCAAAAACATTTATGAGCCCGACGTGGATCTGATCTGGCTGCGGGCCCGGATCGGGATGGTGTTTCAACGCCCGGTAGCCTTTCCCTTATCGATTTTTGATAATGTTGCTGCGGCCCCGCGGGTACGGGGGATTGTAAATAAAGATCACCTAGCCCGCATTGTAAAAAAAAGCCTTCAAGCAGTAGGTCTTTGGTCTGATGTTCAACATTGCCTGAACCAGTCAGCTCTTTCCCTGGCCCTCGGCGATCAGCAGAAGCTATGTATTGCTAGGGCTATCGCTACCCAGCCCGATGTGCTGCTGTTTGACGAACCCTGTTCTGCGCTTGATCCTATCTCGACCCACGTGATCGAAGATTTGATGCGCGCTTTAAGCAAGCGCTTCACTATTATTATCGTCACCCATAATATGCAGCAAGCTGCCCGGGCTTCTCACTACACTATGTTTTTATTGGACGGCAATATCGTAGAATATGGGCCCACCAGAGAACTTTTTACCAACCCGAAAGACATTCGTACCGAAAACTATGTGACCGGTAAAATAGGCTAGTAGGCTCCAATAAGTAAGGGGGGAAAACAATGGCCAGCCCACGAACCACTTTCAGTCAGGAGTTGCGTGAACTGGATGACCAAATTCTTATTATGGGTAAAGAGGCAGAATCTATGTTGGAAAACGCCCTCATCGCCCTAGCCGAGCAAAATTTAGATCTCGCCCACGAAACAATCAACCACGATGACATAGTCGATGATATGCGCTTTTCGATTGAAAAAAAATGCATCGAACTGATAGCAACACAGCACCCTAAGGCCAAGGATTTAAGACGGATTTTTGCCGCCATTGCAATTGCCAGCGATGTAGAGCGGGTAGCCGATTACTCGGTGGATATCGCTAAAATCGTCCGCCGCCTTCCGGACAAACCATTTTTTAAACCGCTGATCGATATTCCTAAAATGGAACGGGCTGTAGCCAAAATGTTGCGAGAAGGACTGGAAGGCTTTGTATCCAGGGATCTGGATTTGATCAAAAAAGTACTGCTTAGTGATGACGAAATCGATGCTCTTTATGAAATGTTGCACGATGAGCTGGTGGATTTTATGAAACGCGACCCGAGCACGATCGACCAGGCGGTGCAGCTTTTGTTTGTCTCGCGCTATTTGGAGCGCATAGCCGATCATATTACCAACATCGGGGAACGAGTTTTTTATGTCGAAACTGGGCAAGTGATAAAAATGTAGACAAAAACAAAAGGCAGCAGGCTCGCCCGGGTGAAACCCCGGCACCTGGCTGCCTTAATTTATAAATTTCGGCGGTGGCAAGCCACTAGCCGCCCTGAAGCGTGCTGCTTAAGTTCAGGTTCTTTTTGTTGGCATATTTTACCTACCTGGGCGAAACAGCGGGGATGAAAACTGCAACCGGAGGGTGGGTTAAGCGGCGAGGGTACCGAACCGCTGAGGAGGATCCGCTGCCGGACCGGCTCGCGCTTAATCTGGGGCATACTGCTCAGCAAGGCTTCAGTATAAGGATGGATTGGCTGGTTAAAAACGTCCTCGGTATCCCCTATCTCTACGATCTTCCCCAGGTACATCACCGCTACCCGGTCACACAGATAGCGCACAACGGAAAGATCATGGCTGATAAACAAATAAGTGAGCTGAAAACGGATTTGTAAATCTCGAAGCAAATTTAGGATCTGGGCTTGAACCGATACATCCAAGGCCGATACTGGTTCATCGCAGACAATAAATGATGGTTGCATAGCCAAAGCCCGGGCAATAGAGATCCGCTGCCGCTGACCACCGCTGAATTGATGCGGGTAACGATCCATATGATGAGCGTTCAGCCCCACCTGTTCCAGTAGGCGGATGGCTGCCTCTTCTAATCCTTTGGGATTATAGCGCGCCCGGGCCTGAAGTGGCTGTGATAGAATATCACGCACTGTTTTACGGGGATTGAGGGAGGCATAAGGATTTTGAAACACCATTTGTACCTGCCGGTAAAAAGCCAGCGGGTCTTTTCTTTTTAGTTCCTCTACATTTTGGCCGGCAAAAGTTACACTACCAGCAGTCGGCTCGTATAAACCCACTAAAGTCCGGCCCAGGGTGGTTTTGCCGCAGCCGCTTTCTCCAACCAGGCCCAAAGTCTCTTGTCGGTGAATCTCAAAATCGACTCCATCCACAGCTCGAATGCGCTGGTCTTTGGCCCCAGCCACCAATTTAGTAATCAGTGACCGCTGAATCAAAAAGTGTTTTTTTAATCCTGTTACTGCTACTAAAGTTTTGCTCACCGACTAGCCTCCTTCCTAGGTTGATCGCCAACAGCGAGCAGCATGTCCCGGTTGTACCTCTACCCACGGGGACGATTGCTCCCAACAGGCAGCCGTGGCCAGTTCACAGCGGGAGCTGTACGGACAGCCTCGCGGTAGCTGAGCCAAGTCCGGGACACTACCCGGGATGGGAACCAAAGGGGATCCTTTGGGTACCAGGTATGGCAGCGAGCGCAGTAGTCCTTTGGTATAAGGATGTATTGGATCAAAGATAACGGCCTCTGTCGGCCCCAGTTCCATCAGCTGCCCGGCATACATTACTGCCAGTCGCTGGCAAAATTCAGCTGCCACCGCTAGATTATGGGTTACCAGTATGATACCGGTACCCTCTTTCTGATTGATTTGCCTGAGCAGATCCAGTATTTGGGCTTGTACGGTCACATCCAAAGCTGTGGTCGGTTCATCAGCCAGAAGTAGGTGGGGCCGGCAAGACAAGGCGATAGCAATAATAGCCCGCTGTTGCATGCCACCGCTGAACTGATGCGGATATTCTTCCAACCGCTGCTCTGGAGCCGGTATTCCCACAGCTTCCATCAATCTTATTACTTCTTCCCTGATTGCATCCGTGCCCGAAGCCGAACGGGAAAAGAGGCCCCTTTTTTCCGGCTTCAGTATATTGTGAACCCGAAGGGCCTCGGCTATTTGTTCCCCAACTTTAAAAACCGGATTTAAAGTAGTAAGGGGATCTTGAAATATCATGGCAATTTGGCGGCCGCGAACCTGCCTTAATTCATCGCGGCCTAGTTTTAATAAATCCCGCCCCTGGAAACGAACCTCTCCAGCTACCGTCTCGCCCGGGTAGGGCACCAGCCCCATTAAAGCCAGCAAGGTCATGCTTTTACCGCAGCCGCTTTCACCCACCAGCCCTAAGATTTCACCGTCGTTTAACTCGAAGCTGACATCGTTTACCGCTTTTACTGTACCGCGACGGGTAGGAAAATGAACAGCTAAATTTCTAACCCGGAGCAAAGATCCACCTCCTACTCTATTTTGAGGCGCGGGTCTAAAATATCGCGCAACCCTTCACCAAACATATTGGTCGCCAATGCTAACGACATAATTGCTAAACCTGGGAAAGTGGAAACCCACCACGCACTCAGCATATAATCACGGCCAGCATTGACCATGGATCCCCAAGCCGGGATACGTGGCCCTACCCCCAGACCCAAGAAGCTCAAAGATGCTTCCGTGACGATCATATGGGCCAACCTTAAAGTGGCCAGCACAATAAGAGAAGGTTGGATATTGGGCAAGATTTCCCGAAGTAAAATCGACCAATCGGACTGCCCGCTTAGGCGTGCAGCCTCTACATATTCCTTTGTCTTTTCAGCCAGAACCTGGCCGCGTACGAGGCGGTAAAACTCTACCCAGCCCTTAAAACTTAAAGCCACAATCAAGTTAGTTATCCCCGGCCCAATGGCAGCCATTACAAAAATAGCAAATATCAAATATGGGAAGGCCAGCAACAGGTCACTAAAACGAGACAGCACGTTGTCCAGACGTCCTTGGAAATAGCCGGCCACCAAGCCCAGCGAGGTCCCAACTACCAAGGAAAAACCGACTGCTGTCAAACCCACGACAAGAGAAAGGCGGCTGCCGTAAATAATCCGGGATAACAAATCGCGCCCCACCCCATCGCAGCCCAACACGTGCTGCCAGTTGCCGCTGATCCAAGCCGGCGCCAGCAGCCGGCTGGTAAGGGCCCCATCGTATGGGGACATCGGGGCCAGATAAGGGGCCAATATAGCCATAGCTATATAAAGAAGCATCACCATACCACCTGTTAGGGCTGAAGGGTGACCAATAATTTCCCCTACAAACCAGCGCAGTTTGCCGGCAAAAAGTCCCCAGCGGATGCGCCACAGATATCGTTGGTTCTCCAGCCAACTATATACGCCATCCTGCTCCATTACTAAAGAATCGGTACTAGATCTAAACTCCATGTGCGCACCCCCTAAAGTGAAATTTTCGGGTTAACCAGTGTATACAGGATATCGGCCAACAAATTCATCACGATAAAAGTGAAGGCGAATATTATTACCGCTCCTTGGACTAAAGGAAAATCACGGCGTAAAATAGCTTCGACCACTAAGCGACCTACTCCGGGCCAGCCGAAAACTGTTTCTACAATCATATTCCCGGCCAAAAAACCGCCGGCTTGAATGGCCACCACGGTAACAGTGGGAATGAGAGCATTTCTTAACGCGTGGTGCCCAATTACCATAAATTCCGGCAAGCCTTTGGCCCGGGCTAAGGTCACATAATCTTGGCGTAAAACTTCCAGCATGCTGGAGCGTATCATGCGCGCTACAGTAGCGGCCATGGTAGCCCCCATAGTGAGAGCTGGCAGGAACAAATGGCGTAAAACCGATACCAACGCCTGCGGGTTAGCGGTAAGCAGGCTATCTAGCAAATAAAACCCGGTAACTTCAGTAAGGTGGACATCGTAAGATAAACGCCCAGCCGTTGGAAACCAGCCAAACTTGACCGAAAACAGCATGATAAGAATAATCCCCAACCAAAACCCCGGTAGCGATAAACCGAAAAAGGAAACTCCCATGCTGAGCCGATCCAAAATAGAGTTTTGTTTTACCGCTGATAAGATGCCGATGGGTACGGCAATGGCTAGAGCCAGCAGGAAGCTCATGCCAGCCAACTCGATTGTAGCCGGCAGTCGTTCTTTGATCAATTGGCCTACCGGTGCCCGTTTGGTAATCGACATGCCCAGATCAAGCCGGGCCAGCCCGGTAAGAAAGTGTTTAAGCTGTATTGGCAAAGATTTATCAAGGTTAAACTCCTGCCTTATCCGCTCAATTTCCGCCTGTGATACATGGCCGGCATCTCCCATCATCAAATCTACCGGATCCGCAGCCGGAGTAAGACGCATAAATAAAAACACAGCTATGGCCACTCCCAACATCACCGGTACGGTAAGCAGCATACGCTCCACAATTTTAGCCCAACGCATGGTAGTTCACTCCCTTCATACCATTAGGAGCCGTGGGACCAAACTCAAATTTATTTAGCCCCACGGCTGTCAGCTACTTTAGATCGACATCATGCAGATTAATTCTGTTTGCCGGGCTCGGTTCCCAGTTAACAACATTGGACCGGCAGGCCTCTATCTCCTGGCTGGAATAACCGACTGCCCAAGGGGCATCTTCCACGACCTGGGCTTGAATATCGCGGTACATTTGGGCCCGGGCCTCTTCATCCACGGTCACGGTCGCAGATTTGAGCAGGGCATTAACCTCAGGGTTGTTATAGTGAGAATAGTTGCCCCGTTCACCCGGCAGCAGCTTAGGCTCAAATAAATCATAGGGGTCCATGGTAGAATTGCCCCAGCTACCAAATGAAGCCTGGCGTTCCCCTTTAACCAGCTTATCCTTAATAACCGCGCCATCCCAAATTTCAACGCTAGCTTCTATGCCAACTTCATTGAGCATTTGGGCGATTGCCTCGGTCACATCCTTGAATTCTGATTCACAATCGATGACCAGTTTGAAGCCTCTGGGGTAACCGGCCGCTGCCAAAAGCTCCTGCGCTTTCTCCGGTGAATATTCGTATCCTTTAATCTCATCATTATAACCGACAGAGCCGGGTATAGCCGGGGCTGGCGTGAAAGCTGCGTAGCCTTCCAAGACATTATCGATGATAGCATCCCAATCAATAGCATGATTTATTGCCCGGCGCACTAGTACGTTGTCAAGCGGCTCCTTGGTAACGTTAAATTCAAGGAAGAACAACCGCGTGCCGATAGCCGTTTTTACCTCAATGTTGGAATCGGCCTTCAGCTGGCTCGCTAAATGGGGCGGTACCGCTTGGATAATATGAGCATCTCCGGCTTGCAGGGCTGCAACCCGGGTTGCTGTCTCCGGCAAAACTTTAAAGATTACCGTTTTAAGCGGAGGCGGGCCGACCGGAGGAAGATCGGGTGAACCACCGTAGTAATCATCATAACGCTCCATTACAATCTCTTCATCCAGTTGGCCACGGACGAATTTGAACGGGCCGGCCCCTACTGGGTTGCGGGCAAAATGGGCAGCGCCATGTTCTTCGATATATTTCTTGGGAACTATTTGAGTATGAGGCAGCATCCGCAAAAAGATAGGCCACGGTTCGCTAAATATAAACTTGACCGTATAATCGTCCAGCTTTTCTACTGTTTCCAAAGTGCCCAGCAGACCATCCCGCGGCGAAGATTGGCCATCGATAAACTCCGGAGTTATGATCCGCTCAAAACTGTATACGACGTCATCTGCAGTCAACGGATCGCCATTGTGGAAGGTAATCCCTTGCCTAATCTTAAATATCCATTCTGTTGGCGAGGGGTTTTCCCAAGATTCGGCTATTTCAGGGACGATTTCCATATCGGTAGTCCGGGTTACAAGACCGTCAAACATATTCCGGAGTACCGTCTCGGTAACACGACCCCGGTACATAGCAGGATCCAGGGTAACAACAGATTCCTTGATACCGACAACAATTGTTTTGTCCTCTACCGCCGGATCTGATTCCGGCTCGGTGCCGCCACAACCACTTAAGAAAACAACGACCGCTAAAGCAACACACGTCCAAACAAACCACCGGGATCGCATCACTGTTTTCGCCTCCTATTGACCTAATATTGTTAATTATTGGTGTTTAGGGGCTTGTTTTTCCCCTAAACTGATTACTCAAAATGGTGCAACCAACAACTTACAGATAGTGGCCTTGTGACCGCCAACTTTATTATATCCGATATTACCGGTTAGGTCACTACCTTTTTTGCTCGATCGGGAAAAAATTTGGCCCGGGCAGCAGGTTTTATTCTGCCATATTTCGCCACCAACCGAGCGTTTCCCGGATGGTGTGAGCCAAAGAACGGGGCTTATAACCTAATTCCCGTCTGGCTTTAGCGGAAGAAAAGCGGCATTTCTCAATCACTGTGCGCACTGAGTAAGTAGTAATTTGCGGCGTACTGCCGGTCAGGCGGTAATAGTAAGGCATTATTTTGCCGATTGTTAAAGCCAGGCTGGTCGGCACCACCAGGCTGGCGGATTTTGTCTTGGCCACAGAGCGTACTAATTGGTGTAATTCAACCAAAGATACATAGGTTCCGGACAGAATATATATTTCTCTATTCGACCCCTTCTCTGCCGCCAGCATAAGACCGGCGGCCACATCGCGCACATCGACAAAATCGAATCCGCCATCTACAAGCACATGCCAACCGGGGCGGGCTAAATTGCAAACCAGCCGCCCCATTTCCGAACCGCCAAAATCATACGGTCCGATTATGCCGCTGGGACAGACCACCACTACTTCAAGTCCCGTTTCGGCCATAGCTAGCGCAGTCGCCACGCCTTCGGCCTTTGTGCGGTCATAATTATCCGGCGGGGCTGAAAGGGCCAAAGAGGCACTCTCATCTACAACTTGGCCCCGGCTACGCGCTAAAGCATGCACTGAACCGACATGAATAAAACGTCTCACGCCCATCGCGGCCGCCGCCTCAGCTGCACAACGAGCCCCGACCACGTTAACTTCCCACATCCGCTTCTCATGTCCCGGGGAGATAGCAATAACACCGGCCAAATGATAGACGACATCCACTCCGGCCATCGCCTGGCGGCAGCTACTCGAATCGAGAATATCCCCGGTTACAAATTCGACCTCCACATCCTGGAGGGATCGCCGGGATTCATCTGGTAGAGCCAAGACCCGGACTTTTCTTCCCGCCTGAATCAATCTTCTGACAAGTACGTTGCCAATATGCCCGGTCCCGCCTGTTACTAGAATCATTTTACTCACCAGCTTTTGACAAAAAATAAGCCGCCCCCCGTCCCTGACCTAAGCCCGGGATTTCCCGGCGGCATGGGAAGCTATTATTTTATCCCGTACCTGTATCATCCCCGGAATCTGATATAGAGATACTAATGGAGCGGAAGACGGGATTCGAACCCGCGACCCTCGGCTTGGGAAGCCGATGCTCTACCACTGAGCTACTTCCGCTCGTCGCCATAATTATACCCTATACAAATAGTGTTTTGCAAGAGTTTGACCGCCGGGGTTTAAACCGCTAAGACCAGGGTTACAAATAACAAAGCCACCGGTAAGAATCGTTTAAGGTTACATAAACCAGGCAGGAATAATTCAGCCAGTTGTATAATTTAAGCTAAAAGAGGGTGGGAGCACATCTGCCCTGATTAACTGGGAGGGTTGGCTATGCAATTTGACCCCTTGATCTATCCCTATGCGGGGCGGCGCCACCTAATTTACGCCCGCCGGGGAGTTGTAGCCACCAGCCAACCACTGGCGGCGCAAGCTGGTCTAGAAATGCTAAAACTGGGTGGCAACGCCGTTGATGCTGCCCTGGCCACGGCAGCTTGTCTGACGGTAGTTGAACCCACAGGTTGCGGTATTGGCGGGGATGCTTTTTGTTTGGCCTGGATAAAGGGGCAGCTTTACGGTCTTAATGCCAGCGGCCCTGCCCCAAACGCCTTATCCAGATCAGCACTTAAACGGCAAGGCTACGATAAAATTCCCCTTTTGGGCTGGGTACCGGTAACCGTACCCGGAACACCAGCGGCTTGGGCAGCCCTTAATAAAAGATTCGGAAAGCTACCATTAACACAAGTATTGGCCCCGGCTATCTACTATGCTGAAGAAGGCTATCCGGTAGCTCCAGAGACGGCGCGGCTTTGGTCCAAGGCTTACTTAAATTATGCTGCCCATGCTACTCGGGATGAATTTAAGCCCTGGTTTGACACTTTCGCCCCCCTGGGACGAGCCCCCTACCCGGGCGAAATATGGCGTTCGCCGGCCCATGCTGCAAGCCTTAGGTTAATTGCCGAAACGGAAGCAGAAGCTTTTTACCGTGGTGAGCTGGCGGAAAAAATTGATGCCTTTTCCCGGGCTTATGGTGGCTTTCTCAGACAAGATGACTTGGCTGCCTTTGATCTGGAATGGGTTGAACCTCTGGGCGTAAATTATCGCGGCTATGATATCTATGAATTGCCCCCCAACTGCCAGGGCCTGGTCGCCTTATTAGCCCTTAACATACTGGCTGGCCAGGAATTTAAGGCAAAAGAATGTCCGGCTACCTACCACTGGCAGATTGAAGCGATCAAATCTGCTTTTACCAGCGGCAGAAAATATATCGCCGATCCAAACTTTGCCGACCTGCCTGTTTCCGATCTGCTGTCCGAGGAATATACTCGCACCCAACGAAGGAAAATAGGGCCAACTGCTCATCTGCCACCGGCAGGGGAGCCTTTGGCCGGAGGGACAGTTTATTTGGCCGCTGCCGATGACCAAGGCAACATGGTCTCATATATCCAGAGCAATTATATTGATTTTGGCTCAGCCCTTGTAGTTCCGGGAACCGGTATCGCCTTGCACAATCGCGGCCATTGTTTTAGCCTCGATCCAAAGCACGTTAACTTCCTTGAACCCGGTAAACGACCCTATCATACTATTATCCCTGGGTTTATAGCCAAGGACGGTCAGCCCATCGGCCCGTTTGGCGTAATGGGTGGTTTTATGCAGCCGCAAGGCCACGTCCAGGTGCTGATGAATATTATCGATTTTGCCTTAAACCCGCAAGCTGCCCTGGATGCGCCGCGCTGGCAATGGATCAAAGATAAGGTAGTAGCTATAGAGCATAAGTTTCCGCCCCATCTGGCTCAGGCACTGGAGCAGCTCGGGCATCAGCTGTGCGTTAATCTGGACCGGGCTCAATTTGGACGCGGACAGATAATATTTCGGACCAAAGACGGTGTATATTGCGCCGCTACCGAATCTAGAACCGACGGCTGTGTAGCTGCTTGGTAATTGGCAAAACAAAATTCAACTCGGGAATGAGGCGATTTTTACCATGACTGTTTTATCCGACCTTCTCCAACAAGCGCATCGCCTTAACGCTTCGGATATTCACCTCACCGTAGGTGCACCACCCACGTTCCGTGTCGATGGCTCTTTAAGGCCCAGGCCGGGCCCGATCTTATCCCCCCACGATACCTCTACCTTCGCTCAAGAAATAATGAGCCCGACTGAGTGGGACCAGTATCAACAGCAAGGCGAGCTTGATTTTTCATTTACAGTGCCCAAATTGGGCCGGTTTAGGGTCAATGCTTTTAAACAGCAAAGCTACCATGCTCTGGCTATCAGGATTTTGCCCCTGTCTCCTTTTAGTTTGGAGCAGCTAAATATGCCGCCGATTATAACTGAATTGGTACTTCAAACCAGGGGCCTCATCTTGGTCACAGGTCCCAGCGGTAGCGGCAAATCCACTACTTTAGCCGCCATGGTCGACAAAATAAACAGCAACCGCCATGCCCACATTATAACTTTGGAAGAACCGATTGAATTTATCCACCAGCATAATAAGAGTATTGTCAACCAACGCGAGGTCGGGACCGATACCCAAACCTATGCTAGCGGCCTGCGGGCTGCTTTGAGGGAAGACCCGGACGTCATTTTGATCGGTGAGCTACGGGATTTGGAAACAATAGCCACCGCTATTACTGCGGCTGAAACCGGCCATTTAGTACTGTCTACCTTACATACCTTCGGTGCTGCCCAGACCGTCGATCGGATTGTAGATGTTTTTCCTCCGCACCAGCAAAACCAAATCAGGTTACAGCTGGCCAACATCTTAGCCGGCATTGTTTCCCAGGAATTGATCCCGTATCATCAAAAGCCCGGACGAGTATTAGTTCAGGAAATTTTGGTAGCAACCCCCGCTATTTGTAATTTAATCCGGGGAGGCAAAACACATCAGATAGACTCGATGATCCAAATTGGCGCCCAATACGGTATGATTACCCGGGATCAATCGTTGGCCAATTTATACCGTCAAGGATTAATATCCTATGAGCACGCCCTGGCCTATGCCACTGATCCCCAATTTATGGTAACTTAGACCCGCGGAATTATTGGGCTTGTGCTGTAGCTCAAACCACGAGATTAACCTTCGCTCTGATGGGTGGAAAGGGTGGACCACAATTTGACCAAATTATATAAATTTATTCGTCCTCATTGGAAAGCAGCCCTGCTAGCCCCTTGTTTGATGTTGGTGGAAGTACTAAGTAATCTTTGGCAACCCAAACTGATGGCCGTCATCATTGACCAAGGGGTCGAGGCCCAAGATGTTGCCTTTATCTTTCAGACCAGCCTCAAAATGATCGGCATCGCTTTGGTGGGCGTATTTGGAGGGATCGGGTGCACTGTTTTTGCCAGCATTGCCAGCCAAAACTTTGGGGCTGATCTTAGAACGGCACTATTTGAAAAAGTGCAATCCTTTTCTTTTACTAATCTAAACAAATTTAAAACCTCGTCGCTGATTACCAGACTCACTCATGATGTTGTGCAAATACAACATGCTGTCATGATCTCGCTGCGGATGCTGGTTCGGGCACCACTTATGTCCATAGGCGGGATTTTTATGGCGCTTACCATAAATGCCCGCCTAGGGGCTATTTTGCTGGTAGCCATACCTATTTTGCTGATCCTGCTAGTAGTTGTGGCTAATCAAGCTTTCCCCCTATTTACCAAGTCCCAACAGAGCTTAGATAGAGTAAATGCCATAATGCAAGAAAACTTAGCCGGGATTCGAGTGGTTAAAGCCTATGTGCGGGCAGATCAAGAGCAGGCCCGGTTTGGGACGGCCAGCCTCCGCCTGCGGGACATTACAGTGCGGGCAGCGCGCATTATAGCCTTGGCCATGCCTATTATGATGCTAATTATGAACTTTAGCATCGTGGCGGTCTTGTGGCTGGGCGGAGTTCAGGTAAGGCTGGGACAGATGAAAACCGGCCAAATTATAGCTTACATTAACTATATGACCCAAATTTTGTTTTCCATGCTGATGGTGGGGATGGTATTTATAATCTTTTCCCGGGCGCAGGTATCTGCGGCCAGGGTAAACGAAGTGTTGGGGGCAAAAGTGGATATCGCTGACAAGCAAATATACACCCAGCCCGTCCAGCCTATTGTTTCCGGGAAAGTAGAGTTCGACCGCGTCTCCTTCCGTTATCCAGGAATGGGAGGGCCGCCTGTACTAAAAGATATATCGCTTACCATTGAGCCGGGAACCACTTGTGCTATTTTAGGTGCCACCGGTGCCGGCAAATCCACCTTGGTCCATCTGATACCCCGTCTGTATGACCCTATAGCCGGTAAAGTGCTGGTAGATGACAGAAATGTAAAGGACATCCCGTTAAAAACACTAAGGGCCGGTATTGGGGTTGTGCTGCAAGAGGCTACCCTTTTTTCCGGTTCAATAAAAGATAATATTAAATGGGGCCGGCCGGATGCTTCCGATGAAGAGGTAATACTGGCTGCTACTGCTGCCCAAGCCCACGATTTTATTATGAGCCTGCCCGAACAATATGACACCCAATTAGGACAGCGGGGGGTTAATTTGTCCGGCGGGCAAAAGCAACGGCTTGCTATTGCCCGAGCCTTAATTAAACAGCCGCCGATTTTGATCCTGGATGATAGTACTAGCGCAGTGGACCTGGGGACTGAAGCACGGTTGCAAGCAGCACTGGCTGAGCTACCAGAGCAAAGCACCCGCATCATCATCGCCCAACGAATTAGTAGTGTAATTAATGCGAACAAAATTATTATTTTAGATGATGGCCGCATAGAAGCCGAAGGTACACACAAACAGCTGCTTAAAACCAGCCCGATCTACCAAGACATCTATCATTCGCAAGTAGGAAAGGGGGCTGAAGCCAGTGCCTAATCGCAAAACCCCTTCGAGCCCATCTTCGTCTGCGATCAGGCCCGGCCGGCTAGGTCTCGGCGGCGGGCGCCACCGGATGGTATTTAGCCCCGAGGATAAAGCCAAAGATGTTAAAGGCACAAGCCGCCAACTTTGGTCTTACCTACAGCAGCAGAAAAAAACACTGATCATTGTATTTATCTTCGTTCTGCTGGCTTCTGCAGCAAATTTAGCTGGCCCATTTTTAATCGGCCGCGCTATCGACAACTATATCGAATTAGTTGACTTGGCTGGTCTGGCACGCCTGTTATTAATTATGCTGGCCGTTTATGCTGTCGCAGCCGCTGCCACCTGGCTCCAACAGTATATTATTGCCAGCGTAGCTCAAGATACCGTATTGCGCCTGCGACAAGATCTGTTTAGCAAGATCCAAACCCTGCCACTTCGCTTTTTTGACCAACAAGCCCACGGTGAGCTGATGAGCCGCATCACCAACGACATCGAAAGCATTAATCTGGCCCTTAGCACGAGTCTCACTAGGCTTTTTTCCGGCGCGATAGCCGTGCTGGGGACCTTTTTAGCAATGGTTTGGCTCAGCCCTTTGATGACTGCCATTACCCTGGCGGTAGTACCGCTCATTATGCTGGTCGTTCGGCTGATAGCCCGACGCACCCGCCATTTTTTCCTTAATCAACAAGAAAAACTTGGCCATTTAAATGGGATTGTAGAAGAAACGCTGACCGGACAGCGGGCAGTTAAAGTATTTGGGCGTGAGGAAAGGGTAATCAAAGAATTTGTTGCAGTTAGCAATGAGCTGCGCCAAATAGGTATTCGGGCCCAAATCTGTTCGGGGATAATACCTCCACTTATGCATATGTTTGGCAGTGTCAGTTTTGCTATTGTAGCCGGGGCTGGTGGGTTATTGGCGACAAAGGGCATTATTACCGTTGGTGTTATTGCCAGCTTCATCCAATATTCCCGCCAATTTACCCGCCCTTTGAACGAACTTGCCAACTTGTTTAATACTATGCAATTAGCCCTGGCCGGAGCAGAACGGGTGTTTGAAATTATGGCCGAAGAGCCAGAAGAAGATCCGGCATTAAAGCAGTCTAAGCTGGCTGCTGTCCAAGGGAAAGTTGTGTTCGATCACGTTACCTTCGGCTACGAACCTGGTGTCACGGTGCTCAAAGATATTAATCTTAGCGTCGAGCCCGGACAGACAATTGCCCTGGTCGGTCCCACCGGTGCCGGCAAAACAACTTTCGTCAATTTACTAACCCGGTTTTATGAGCTCGATCAAGGTAAAATTTATATCGATGGTCGCGATATCAGCCAACTTGATAAAGCATCCCTGCGGGCAGCTCTGGGGATTGTGCTTCAAGATACTCATCTGTTTTCGGAAACAGTCCGCGACAATATCCGTTTTGGCAAACTTACCGCCAGCGATGCCGAAGTTGAGCGCGCTGCCCGGCTTGCCCATGCCGAACCTTTTATCCTCAGGTTGAAGGAAGGTTATGACACTGTGCTATCGCAAGATGGCGGCAATTTGAGCCAAGGCCAGCGGCAGCTACTTTCCATTGCCCGAGCTATTTTAGCTGATCCTGCTATTTTAATCTTAGATGAAGCCACCAGCAGCGTCGATACCCGAACTGAAGCCCAGATCCAGCGGGCCATGTTTAACCTTATGCGCGGGCGCACAACTTTTGTGATCGCACACCGTTTAAGCACCATCCAAAACGCTGATTTAATTTTGGTCATCCATCAGGGTCGTATTATCGAACGCGGGACTCATCGCCAACTGCTGGATCTTAAAGGCTTCTATTGGGATCTGTACCAAAACCAATTTCGGTACCAGGCTGGTTAGATAATCAGTTTGCCCTAATATTATTGGTTGGTACTAAAGGCCCCAGCTAAATTTATATTTAAGGGGGAACCTATCAGCATGGAAATTTTAACAACTGTAAGCGCAACGCGTCGCTTTATCGCCGCCCACAAACAGCAGGGCAAAACGGTGGGCCTTGTCCCCACCATGGGATACCTACACCAAGGGCATCTGAGTCTGGTGGAGGGCGCCCGCAAAGACAACGATGTAGTGGTAGTGAGCATTTTCGTCAACCCCACCCAATTCGGCCCCCAAGAAGATCTGGACCGTTACCCGCGGGATATGGAAAAAGATCGCAATTCCTGCCACCAAGCGGGGGTGGACGCCATCTTCATGCCTTCAGCGGCCGAGATGTACCAACCAGGGTTCGACACTTGGGTTCAGGTGGGCTCGGTCACGGAAACATTATGTGGCGCCTCGCGTCCCGGACACTTTCGGGGCGTAGCTACTGTAGTTACCAAGCTATTTAATATCGTCCAGCCTCACCGGGCCTACTTTGGCCTCAAAGATTTCCAGCAAGCGGTAGTGATCAAAAAGATGGTGCAGGATCTTAATATGCCGGTGGAAATCGTCGCTCTCCCTACTGTACGGGAAGAAGATGGCCTGGCCGTAAGTTCACGCAATGAATACCTGACGCCAAAAGAGAGGGCTCAAGCCCGAGTATTATACCGGGCCCTGAGGGCAGGAAAGGAGCTAATTTTGGCCGGCGAGTGCCAAGCCCAGGCAATCCGAAAAGCCATGGAAGATGAGATAAACAGCGTCCCTGCAGCCAAGATCGATTATGTTTCGGTCTGCGACCCTACGACTTTAGCCGAAGTGGATGCTATCGCCCCCGCGACCCTGTTGGCGCTAGCGGTCAAAATCGGCGACACTCGCCTTATTGACAATATGTTAGTGGAGATATAAAAGGGTCCCTGTGGACATGTTATTATATTGTTGGTAATATGAAAGATGCCACATTAACCGCAGCAGCTAATGAAGACAGCTCTTTTTAAGCTGTGTTCTGCTTTTAAGTTAAGGACAAGGGGGTATCACCATGAAAACACGCACCCATGTACTTGTTCTGATGGCAGTACTTGTCGCTATCGGTACCGCTACTGCCGGTACGCTCTGGTTTCCGGCCGGGCTGGCCAAGGCTTATCCGATGCAACATGCTATCAATGTGTTAGCTGGCGTTTTTCTCAGCCCTGCCCAGGCTTTGACTGTTGCTTTTGCCATCGCCCTGCTACGGAATCTTCTGGGCCTTGGCACTTTGATGGCTTTTCCAGGGAGCATGGTTGGGGCCCTTTTGGCCGGGCTTGCTTTTCATTGGAGCGATGGCAAGCTAGTAGCAGCGCTGGCCGGGGAGGTTATTGGTACTGGCATTTTAGGTGCGCTCCTTTCAGTGCCGATAGTGCGCTTCGTCTTGGGACAAGAAGCTGCCATCTTCTTTTTTATACCACCATTCGTTATCAGTTCCGGCGCCGGGGCACTGCTCGGCGGCGCCTTAGCCCTGGCTTTGAACCGAGTCGGTATCGCTAGCAGTTTTCTAGAATCCCAACGTTAATCGAGCTATAAATTGCACCAAACTGCCGCGGGCGTAAGCGCGCGCTACGCCCGCGGCAGTTTTTTATCTTTTGGACTTTATCATTTTTGCTTTATATACCATTTAGTTTTTTAATGGTAATTGTTTTAGCATCGTACTCAATCAAGCCATCCCGGCGCATCTTATTCAGCTCCCGGCTGAGAGACGTTCTTTGGACACCAAATCTTTCGGCCAATTCCTTTTTTGACATACCAAGGTGAATAACATCGCTTTTTTGCTGATGATGCTGATACCTTAAAAAACTGATAATTCGTTCCCTGATTGTAGTCAGCGATAGTGTATCTATCTTGCCGGTCAAAATCAGTGCTTTATTTGAGATTTCAGCTAGCAGAGCGGCCGTAAAATCGAGGCTCTGTTGGGTAAGGTTTAAGACCAGCTCCCTGTAAATATGCAAAACAATCGCCTCTGACTCTGCCACTACTGTCAGGGGGTAAAGATTGCTAGTTGCAAAGAGCAAATTTGCCCCTAAAGTATCACCTGCATCGAATTCAGCTACTTTTAGTACATTGCCTTCTTCGTTTATCTTTTGGACCGACAGCCTGCCGGCCAAAACCATGTCCATGGATCTACAGAGCTCATTTTCAAAATGGATTACCTGATTTTTGCGGTAGCGTTTAATCTTATAGTTGTGATGGTCAAATAATTTATTGAGGTTATGCCTGGAGAAGCCACCAAATAGCTCTGTGCTCAGCATAAGATCGAGATGGTTTTGTAGGCCCAAATCAGAATTAGTTACCATGGTAACTCCCTTCTTGTTGCATATACGATATACTGGAACAGGTCACCAAGATAAGGTGTTATTCCAAGTCCTAAAATCGGAGGTATGCCAATGGATGCATTCACAATAGTTTTTTGGATCATTACTTTGATCTGGTTTACAGTATCGCTGGTAAAAGACAACAAAAAGACCATAGACGCAGTTCAAGCGTCTGGCCGGATGATGGGAAATATGGCAGGGGAGATTATAGCCATATTATTTTTGATCGGGCTGATCCTGACCTTTATCCCGCCGGAAGCCATCAAGCAATATGCCGGGCAATCGAACTATCTGGCCACTACCGTTATTTTTGCCATCGTTGGCTGTATCACCCTAATACCTGCCTTCGTAGCTTTCCCGCTAGCCGGCTCTCTAGTGGTCTCCGGGGCCAGCATTGTACCGGTAGTAGCTTTTCTAACTACATTAACCATGGTAGGGATAGTTACCTTCCCGCTGGAGAAAAAGGAATTCGGGGCCAAATTCGCCCTGATCAGAAATTCGTTAAGCTTTCTGTTTGCCCTTATAATCGCCTTAGTCATGGGGGTAATGCTATGAAGACGATCGTTCAAGTTATCCGAAGAAACAAGCTTTTGGCTCTGGTGATTTTTATCTATCTATCACTGCTCGTCCTACGGCCTGATAAAGCACTACTTGCCTTTCAAAATAGCCTGTACTACGTTTTGGAAATGGTAACCATTATGCCGGTGGTGCTGCTACTGACCGCATTGATTAACGCTTGGGTGCCAAGAACAGCAATCGAGCGTAATTTGGGCACGGAGTCAGGGTTAAAAGGCGCTGTGTTTTCATTTTTATTTGGCAGCTTCTCGGCCGGCCCCATATATGCCGCCTTTCCCGTATGCAAAACCCTGTTGGCCAAAGGCGCCAGTATCTCCAATATCGTAATACTGCTCAGCACCTGGGCAGTAGTTAAGATTCCCATGCTAGTCAACGAGGCCAAATTCTTAGGCCCTAAATTCATGGCCGCCCGTTGGATACTTACTACTATATCCATCTTTATTATGGGCTTTACCACAGCAAAGCTTATAACAGTAGATGATTTACCA
>JAAZKX010000007.1 GCA_012799605.1 Bacillota bacterium
CCCGCCACACAACCGGCGATAATTATTTTCGGTAAATGCTTTAATATCGATGTTAAGAGCATCTATAACCTGAAGTAGCTGCTTCAGGGGCTGCGGCTGTATAAACCCATTGGTAACCAGCACCGTCTTTAGGCCGGCTGCGCGAGCCTTCGTTGCTGTTTCTAAAACATACTCGTACCACATCAGAGGCTCGTTATAGGTAAAGGCGATACCGATACAAGCCGGGCCCTGCTTTTGGGCCAGATTGACAGCCTCCTTAGGTTCCAGCCGGCGTGTTGGTGCCTCAAGCTGCGAAATAGTGTAGTTTTGGCAATAGCTGCACCTTAAGTTGCAACCTAAAGTGCCAAGGGACAAAATATCGGCCCCTGGATAAAAATGATACAGCGGCTTTTTTTCCATCGGATCTACGGCGGCCGAACTTATCTTGGCGTAATTTGCCGCCTGCAGGATCCCGTTTTTGTGGACCCGTACCCGGCAAAGGCCGGCAGCGCCTGGGCTGATAGTGCAAGCATGCGGACAAAGCAGGCATTTTATTTTTTCGTTTTGAACTGGCTCCCAATACAATGCTTCTTTCATGCCCATCCGCCCCTTTAAATATCCAATTAGCCAAAATGTTAATCTTTAAACCAAAGCCGGACCAGCTTCGGCCGGTCAGTAATAACGCTGTACTTCAAACCGCTCCAATGTTACTTTGTCCCCGGGCCGGAGCCCGGCTTTTTCTTTGGCAATCTTAACCTGCTGCTCTACTGTATCGACCCCGTCAAGTTGAGGCAGCAATAACCCGGTTCGTCCGTCGCCTGAGCGCACAATGACGCCGTAGCGATCTGGATCAAGCTCGCTTGGGCTATCGATGGGCTCTGGCGGAGAAAGAACGTCTACTGAATAACTGATCTCGGCCAGTTCTTCGGGAACTACCGGCGAAAACCGCGGATCGCGGGTGCCAGCGCTGATAGCATTGGCGATAATTTCGGCAGCCAAGTTTTTTTCGCTCGGCAAGATAGTGCCGATACAACCCCTAAGCCGCTCCCTTTTATAAAGAGTGACAAAAGCACCAGCCGGCTGGGCCAACTCGGTCGGGAGCGAGGCCGGAAGTGGCAGGCGGCGGCCAGTCCGGACATATGTTTCCAGGCTTTGCCGTGCGAGTTGAACATAGATGCTTTCCCGCCCCCTGGGGTTGGTGGCGTTTTTGTCAACTCCTTGCACTTTTAGGTCAGCCACCAAATAACCTACACCCAGGCTTCCTTCATATGAAAACACTTCCGGCTCAATTTTATAGGCCGCTACCGCCCCGGACAGCATCATGATGCTGCGCCAGCCGCACTCCCCGGCTCGCTCGGCCAAATCGGGGTCGATCCGAAGCAGTCCTTCGAAGTCCCCGCGGCGCACTTTATCTACCACCAGCTGGTCAAACCGCTTCCCATCCGGATGATAGCCAGCCGGTGCCTCCGGGGTTAGCCGGTGGGATAAATCAGCGCTGGCCAAAAAAGCGACTTTCCGGCCTAGCCTGCGGCTGGCCTGATCCACTGCTTGGCCGAAAGCCTGCAGCTTATCCGGAGCCAGCAGGGACATGCCGACCCAAACCAGCGGTAAATCGAGCCCGGCCTGCTGAAAATAATACCAGGGAACAAGCACACCATGATCGAGCCGGCTGGCTACCCGGTAGCGCCGGTAGGCAGCCGGTCCTAGACCCAAAGCGGGAACATTTTCATCAACACAAGCTGTGATAATAGCCGCCGCCAGTTCCTCGTCAGTATTTAGATTGAATTTCACTTGAGCAGCACGAAAGTCAGCAAAATCCCCGCTTACTTCCGGCAGCTGGGCCACCGCCACTGCATCCCGAAACACAGGCCCATGTGGGCTGGTAATCACCACCGTTTCCGCCCCGGAAGCTTTGAGGCTGGCTGCCAACTGTTCCATCGCTCGAACAGTTGCTGCTACTTGGCCTTCCCCGCCCCTACCTATTTCAGGGACAATCAGCGGCGGATGGGGGGCAATTCCGGCCCAAACAATACCCATTTTTTCGACCCCCTTTAAATTTCATCGGCCCTTTACCTATCTTTTCCCCTCTATGCCTTATTATAACACGTTGGGCGGGCAGCCCCTTTTCCTAACGCAAACTGACGTCGCCGCTGAATATTTTTACTTTTTCCCCGGTTTCGGTTTCCAACAGCAAAGCCCCTTCGTGGTCAATATCCAGTGCCAACCCGTGGACAGTAAAGTTAGGCGAATAAACGGAAACACGTTTCCCTAGTGTGATCGTCAGCTGACGCCAGCGTTCCAGTATTTGATCCTGATCGGCCGAAAGAATTTGATACCAATATTCTAGCTTCTCGAGCAACAGCTGAAGTAGCTGCCGCCGACAAACAGACCGTCCCTGCTCCAAAGCCAAAGATGTTGCCGATGCGCTGACCTCAGTTGGAAAGGAGCTGGTGTTGACATTGATACCGATCCCCACCACTACATAAAAGATCGTATCCATTTCGCTACTCATTTCGGTCAAAATACCGGCGACTTTGCGGCCGTCAACATAAAGATCGTTGGGCCATTTAATTACTGCCGGTAGCCCGGTCAGCTGCCGGATTGCCTCGGCTCCGGCCACCGCCGCAGTTAAAGTCAAAAGGGGCGCCTGGGCCGGGATCAAATTCGGCCGCAAAATGAGCGAAACAAAAATTCCGCTGCCAGGCTGCGATACCCAAGCGCGCCCGCGCCGGCCGCGCCCAGCGGTCTGTTCCTCGGCTACCACTATCGTTCCCTCGGCCGCTCCCTGGCGGGCCAATTGACGGGCCTGGTCATTGGTGGATCCGATCTGGGGAAAATAATGTACCACATGTCCGAACCGATCTGTGGTCAAGCCGGCACGTATCTCGGTCGGGAGCAGCTTGTCCGGCCGGGCCACTAGCCGATACCCCCGCCGCGGAAGGGCCTCAATCACATAGCCCGACCGCCTCAGATCCTCGATATATTTCCAAACTGCTGCCCGCGTTACTCCCAGCCGCTGGCTGATGTCTTCACCCGATATGTAATCATCCGCCTTTGTTAGCATAGCTAACAGAATATCTTCTTTCACTGTTATCGCCCCGTCTCGATTGTAGAACGTAGCCCCACCGGTGTCAAGAATCGATTGGGCATCTCCTGGTCGCGCCAAAAAGCAACCAACCCCGAAAAAAGGTGCCAGGCTAGCAGTTTTTGGTAAGATGGATCTGCCAACAGCCGCTCTTCCTTAGGGTTGGATAAAAAGCCCACCTCTACCAAAACTGCCGCTACCGGCGAGTTGCGAAGAACATAAAAATCGCCTTGCTGCACTTCCCGGTAATTTTCCCCCAACAAAGCTATTTTTTTCAGCTCGGCCTGTAAATAGGTGGCCAACCGTTTGCTATCGCTATGGTTGTCATAATAAAAAGTTTGGGCCCCATATTCCCCGGCGGCAGGGAAGCTGTTGCCGTGGATGCTGATAAACAAAGAGGCTTTACTTTTCTTTACTATATCAGCCCGCAGCTTTAGATCTTCACGATAATCGGGCGACAATGCTTTATCATCAGAGCGAGTGAGCACAACTTTGACCCCACTCAGATCCAGATATTTTTTCAGCCGCAGGCAAACCGGCAAAGTAATTTCCTTTTCCGCCACACCTCCTTTTCCGGTTGCCCCGGTATCAATTCCCCCATGCCCCGGATCTAAAACCACAGTTTTGGGGATCAGCATTACAGCTTGGGCCCATACCGCCTGCCGCTGCCGGCGGCCCGGTGTGCTTACTGCCGTCAACAGCACCAGTGCCGTTACCATCGCCGTAAGCCAGCGCAAAGTCTTATCCTTAGTCCGGTTCCTGTTCATAAGTATCACCCTCAGCCCGGATTAACAATCGTATCAATAAAAAAGCAGCCCTAAGCAACATACTCGCCCGGGCTACTTTTTAGACCCGCTAAGGCCCCCTATCGAAACATAATCCGGCTTAGGGATATGTTTTTGATCAGATTTGTACCTACCAGTTTGGCTTTCTGGCGGTCGTAGGCGATGGTTCTTTTAATAAATGCTTCCCAGAGGGCAGTAACATTGTTCTTTTGGTTCGTTTTCAGTAACGGAACGCTCAAATCCATCGCCTGTTCAATAAAGGCCGAAGCCTGATCCATTTTGGTTTTAATATCCTCCAAAGAAGTTTGATTCATTTTAACCTCCGTTCATTTATGATGTTGCCCCGCTCGGCTGAGGTACTTGAGAAACGTACTTTGGTTTTGCTGCTACTAGCTGTTCGATTTTACTGGTGGTCACACTTTGAACAAGAAACAAAACCCAATCTTTGAGCCCGAGCGGCACAGTGGAAAACAGCGGCTGAAGGGCAGGGGTATATACAATCGCGGCCAATGTTCCCAAGGATAAAGCCGCCGCCGGCAGTAGCAGCGGGTTTTTCCCGGTCCGGGAATCTTGTTTATCCCGGTTGCGCTCACTGAATAAAGCAAAGATCCGGTCAACCACCATCTGGCTAAAAGCGTTCGTACGGGCTTTATCCAGCGACCATCCGCCCCAGGTTAGGCTGGCAGCATAACAGGCAAAGCCAGCCAAGCCGGTGATCAAGCCTTTGGTAGCAATGGCCTGCTTGTCGTCCTCAAAAGTTTGGGCCGGGTTAATAGCCGGGCAGTTCATATAATTTGAGGCTGGAGGATCGGCGGTCAGTGCCATCGCCGGTGGACTTTCGCTGACCAGATTGACCCAGAGAATTTGCGCAGGAAGAAGGGGGGTCGGCAATCCGAACACTGCCGCCCCAAAAACCATCAGCACTTGGCTGACACTGCCGGATAAAATATAGCGAACTGATTTGGATAAATTCATGCTGACTGTACGCCCCTCTTCGATCCCGTTGACAATGGTAACAAAGTTATCATCGCTGAGGGTAATACCGGCAACTTCCCGGGCTACATCAGTGCCGCTGTGGCCCATAGCGATTCCAATATCGGCTTCTTTGATCGCCGGGGCATCATTGACCCCATCGCCAGTCATGGCCACAATCTGCCCATGGTGTTTGAGCGCACGGACAATCCTCAATTTTTGATCGGGTGAAGTGCGGGAAAATACAGTTACCTGTTGTACTTTCTGGGCCAGTTTTGCCTCCGACAACGTCTCTAACTCAGGGCCGGTGATGCTGTAGCCGCTGTTTAAAATTCCAAGCTGGGCTGCTACAGCTTCAGCGGTTTTTTGGTGATCACCGGTTATCATCACCACTTTAATTCCGGCTGCATAGCATTTTTGGATCGCCTCGGGCACGCCCGGCCGGAGAGGGTCAGCCATACCAGCCAAGCCAGAAAAAATTAGCCCCTCAGTCAAATCAACACCGTCCAAATCCGTACTCTCGGGCAAATTCTTATAAGCGATGGCCAAAACCCGCAGCCCCTTCTGGCTCATAGCTTCGTTGGCGGCCAGTATTTGGCTGCGCAGCTTAGAATTTAGGTGCTGCTTATTGGGGCTCCCGATTGCAGCCGTACAGTAATCCAGCACTGTGTCCGGCGCACCTTTTACATAAACAGCATATTCGCCAGCAGCCTCTTGGCAAACTACGATCATTGAGCGACGACTAGCATCAAAAGCAATTTCTTTATGGCGGCAGTGCTTCTTCCGCAAGGATTCCCAACAGAGGCCGGCTTTAGCCGCTGCGGTCAGCAGTGCACCCTCGGTCGGGTCGCCGATCACTTGCCATTTGTTATTATTTTGTACGAGCTGGGCGTTATTGCACAGCGAGGCCGCTCGAAGCGTCCGGGACACCAGGGCTGATTCCCGTTCCCAATCTGCGCCGTAACCTTCGATATCACCGTCCGGATCATAACCATCACCGGTTAGAGTATAGAATTTAAACCCGACATAAAGTTCTTTCACGGTCATTTCGTTTTTGGTTAACGTCCCTGTTTTATCGGTGCAAATGACGGTAGTTGAGCCCAAAGCTTCTACCGCCGCTCGTTCCCGTACAATAGCGTTACGCTTTACCATCCTTTGGATGCCGGCGGTTAAAGCAACTGTCAGCACCGCCGGCAATCCTTCCGGAACAGCACCGACAGCTAAGCTAATACCGCTTCGGATTACCTGCCAGATAGAACGGCCCCGGGCCAAATTTATAATTGCAATCGTAGCGACGGAGATAACTACCAATTGGGTGATCTTTCGCCCCAGCTGATCCATTAATTTTTCCAATCCAGTCTGTTCCGGTTCAACCTCATGCAACAGGCGGGCTATCCGTCCCAACTCCGTATTCATACCGGTGGCCACCACCACCGCTGTAGCCCGCCCTCCTATTATACTGCTGCCTGTAAACAGCATGTTACCTCGTTCTGCCACCGGAACATCTTCAGGAGTTTGCTGCCGTTCTTTTATTACCGGAATAGACTCTCCGGTCAAACATGATTCATCAGTCATAAGATCGCTGGAATTTACAATCAAAGCGTCAGCCGGAACCTTATCGCCGGCCTCCAATTGGAGGATATCCCCCGGTACCAATTCCCGACTAGAAACTATAGCTACCGCCCCATCCCTCAACACCGTGGCTTGGGGAAGAGAAAATTCTTTTAAAGCCGCTAGCGACTTTTCAGCCTTGATCCTTTGAGCAGCCTCGACCACGGCTTGCACAACTATAATTGCTGTTATGACCACCGCATCAGCAGTTTCCCCGATCGCCAACGACACTGCCCCAGCGACCAGTAGCAATTTAGTCATAAAGCTTGTGGTCGACTGGATAGCGAGCTGAAAAAAAGTGGGGGAAGGTTTGTCGATCAGCTCATTAGGGCCCACTGTCCTTTGCCGTATCCGCACCAACTGATCCGGTAAGCCGGCCTGCTCGCAGCTGCCAAGCAGCTGTAGGGCTTTGCCAGCATCAAGGGCATGCCAAGACCTGCCGCTTGGGGAACGGGGGGACCGGGATTCGACCGGCTGGGCCTGGGGGGCCGGTGCAGGTGGGGCACCTATGCGGCCAGCTTGTTGAAACCATTCCAATAACGCCTCTAAATCCGTTTTCGCCGATTCAAAATAGATTAGCACCTGCCCCGTAATCGGGTTAGCATAGCTGAGTCTTACACCGGGAAATTGGGCCAGTTGATGGACAACCTGACCCGCTATAGCTTGATTATTCAATAAAGCCGGTAGACCAATTCGAAGTCGTCCCGGCAGCAGATGAAAATTTTGTTGATGAGGCCTCTTTCGGGCCCCAGGTTGGACTTGCATACTACACCTTCCTGAGCCTGATTTACTTTTTCATTTTTCCCTGGCTTTAAACTATCATCCCTAATCAGCGGTTGTAGTTTCTACCAACAAAATCCCCGCCCCGTCAGCCCGACCTTAAAGCCGCGCTCAACACAAACAAGGGGGCCTTAAAGACCCCCTCGGCTTCATAATCCCCGGATCAGTTGGTGGTGGTAGGCGGGTTGGCATCAGTAATACCCGCATCCGGCGGGTTGGGAACCGAAGTTGGCGGCGGGGTAGCGCCCACAAAAGACTTAGCCCTGTTGACCATAGCCATTCCCTCTTCCATCGACCGTACGGCGGCAGAATGAAGGCTATTGCGGGCACCGGGCCAAAGAAGATATGTCAAAAGACAGGCACCAACCCCGCACAAAAAGCCTTTGCGCTGCCCGAAATTGAGCGTATCCGATAGCCAGCTGCTAATCCCGGCTCCCGGTTTGCGGCCGAGACTTTGGGCTACCTGTTGCAGAGGCAGGCCCTGAAGCCGAGCCTCCTGGGCCACCGCTTGGGCAATTTGCCTGATATAAGGATCTGCCGGTCTTTGCTCTTCCAGACGTTGCAGGGCCTGCAATTCCTTTCTTAAATCCGCTTTCAATCTGTCAATATCACGGTAGCGTCTGTCAACCAGCTGTTGAATCCGCTGATCAGATAAAGCACGATCTAATCCATATGCTTTGGCCAGTTGGTCGGTTTGTTGCTGTTCGATCTGGGCCAGAACTTCGTTTTTGACGCTGTCTTTGATCAGTTGATAAGTCGGGTAAGCGGCAGGGCCTGTGCTCGAATATAGTGGGATCCCGCTCGATGAGCGGTCGGGGTTGTAATGAGCTTGAGTCGATACCTGAGCGTAAATTTCCGGCTGTAGCTCAGCCAGCACCTCACGTTTCAGATCTTGTACCAATGCCTTTGTCGGCGAGTGCAATGAGATCCCTCCTCCTTATCGCTAGGTTAGGGGCCTGTTGAGCTCTGCCAAGACGCTGTTTTTAACAGCTTGAACCAGGGCCGGTTCGGAAAAGCCATAATAATGCTCTGATTTTATACCCTGCTCCCGCTCTCCGGCTTGCTCTTTCTCCTCCCGTTCGGCCTCAAGTTGGGCTATGATTTCTCGTTTTAAGGCCTCTACTGTAGCCCGGTCAGGAATTACAGACCGTGTTTCAGCCCGAATCTGGGCCAATACTTCATCCTTTACAGCTTCGACCAAAGCACGATTTAGACACTGCCCGAATCCGAACTGATGGTTATTTAAGTCCAGCAAAATTTCCTGCTTGATATTGTCAATAAGATTTTGCCTGCCAGCCGGCGGCATCCGGGTCTGAGTAAGATCCATAATTACCTCCCTTTTAATATCGTCAGCCAGAACCTGTCTTGCAGTGCGGTTCGTCATTTAGCACCCTCCTTCTCCTGTTGGCAACGATCTCCATACTTATTATGGTAGATCATTGAGCCTTTATACCCATGAAGAGGGAATAAAGTTTGGCCCTTTGGCAGATTATTATAAGAGACAGCGCCTTATTTACCCTAACCGACCCGAATTTGGCTAAGGAGGATATCCCGGTGGATTTTTACAATTCGGCGGCTGATGATTTAAATGCCCAAGCCCGCATACTCAGTCAGCTGCTGAAAGAAGAAATTATTTTAGAGCTGCTGCAGCGGCAAAAATACAAACAGTCTACGCCCCAGCCAGGCTCGCTAGGGAGCTTGGAAGAAATGCTACTGGAAACCAGGCCTTATGGCAAAACCTACGCCTGGACTGAGGAGCGGATGCAGCCACAGGATCGAACCGCTTTATATGGATTTGGCTTGGTAGCCCTGCTCGGGCTTCTTTTGCCTTCTTTTCGACGCCAGCTTACCGCCATTGTTACCAGAACCGCCCAAGAAAGCATGGAGCTGATCGGTCAAGCCCGCCAGACAATATCGCGAGCGGTAGAAGATATTGAAGATCTGATTGCCGAAAAACAATTGACCAAACTACTGAATGAAGATAAAACCAACTGACGCTTTACATATATTGTCCAGAAACTGCAGCCGAACTTAGAAAAACCTTAGCCGGCCTGATTGCGGCTAAGGTTTTGCTGTAACTGCTGCGAATAATAATTTGTACATTCTTAGCTTCTTTTTTACATATCAAAAAACCGTCAAAGGGAATTCTCCCTCTGACGGTTGGCGATTGCCACAAGCAAACTTTATAATTGTAAATAAACTCGTGGGCAAATAGACAATTATTAACGCTTGGAATACTGCGGTGCCCGGCGGGCTCCTCTAAGCCCATATTTTTTGCGTTCTTTCATGCGCGGATCACGGGTCAGGAGGCCTTGTTTCTTCAGCACGGGCCGAAATGCTGCTTTGTCCACCTTGAGCAAGGCTCGGGACAATCCGTGCCGTACGGCACCTGCCTGGCCGGTGATACCGCCACCGTGTACCTTGACAATCACATCAAATTTTCCCACACTGCCGGTAACCCTAAGGGGTTGCTCAATTTGAGTTTGCAAGCTAGGCAATGGGAAATATTCTTCCGCCGGCCGGTCGTTGACGATAAACTGTCCGCTTCCGGGGACTAACCGCACTCTGGCAATAGCGGTTTTGCGCCGCCCAGTGCCGTAATAAGTAACAGTTGGCATTCGTTTTATTCCTCCTTTCCTCCGGGATCACTCGATTTCGCAGGGCCAAACCTCAGGCTTTTGGGCAGCATGAGGATGATCCGGCCCACGATAGACTTTTAACTTCTTAATCATCGCCCGGCCTAAACGATTGTGGGGCAGCATTCCTTTCACTGCTTTTTCCACTACAAACTCTGGCCGTTGGGCTAGCAGGTCAGCATATTTAGTCCGTTTAAGTCCACCCGGATAGCCGCTATAGCGCACCCATTCTTTCTGCAGCGGCTTACGCCCGGTTAAACGTATTTTATTGGCATTGACAACAATAACATAATCGCCGGTATCTAAATGAGGGGTATACGTAGGTTTATGCTTGCCGCGCAGAATTTGCGCCGCCAGTGCTGCTACCCGGCCCAAAGGCTTATCAGCAGCATCTAAGATATACCATTGACGCTCAATGTCGGCCGCTTTGGCCATATAAGTTTTCACAACTTATTCCTCCCGCTGGGGAAATAGGCTGAGGCCTGTTCCGCCGGGGCTCTTGGCGGTCAAAGACTCACAGCGAAATTTTAACATAGCCCCAAGGCAGTGTCAAGGCAGCGCCTGCAGGCCTTGAAGCCCCTTTATCCTGATCATATCTTACTTCCCATAGATTAAGACCCTGTGGCGGGGCTGTTGGCCCAACTTGTGTGCGGTCGCCGGTAGTTAAAATATCCCGTACCTGCCGCGCAGTTAAAGCTCCCCGCCCTACTTCCACTAAAGTACCGACTATGCTTCGCAGCATTTTATATAAAAAACCGTCAGCGGCGGCATCGATTATAAGAAGATCATCGAGGCGCACCACATTTAGTCCCTTTACTGTACGCACTTTGCTTTTTACCTTGGAACCGGCAGCGCAAAAGGCGGTAAAATCATGGCGGCCGGTTAACTCGGCGGCGGCTTCCCGCATCGCTGCCAGATCGAGTTGAAATGGTATTCGCCAGCTGTAGCCACGGATAAAAGGTGACGGGATTGGGCTCAGATGAATTAAGTAGCGGTATATTTTGCAGCTGGCATCGTTGCGAGCATGAAAATCAAGCGGAACCTGTTGGGCCTGCCACACACCCATATCGCGTGGTAAAACTGAATTGCAGGCCGCCGGCATTCTGGCTACGGGAATACGTGTCCTGGTCTTGAAGGTCACCACCTGGCCGCGGGCGTGTACGCCGGCATCGGTGCGCCCGGCGGCAATAACTGTCGGCCGTTCGGCCAAAATTTTAGTTAGCGCACGGATTAATTCCCCTTGCACAGTCCGTTGGGCTGGCTGGATTTGAAACCCAGCAAAGCTGCTGCCATCGTATGTTAGGGTCAATTTTATATTCCTAACTTCACTTTTTAACCCCATATTCGATCAGCAACTCCCAAAGCTAACAGCAAAACGCTAATTGTTAAAGCTACAAAGTCCGCGCCCATAAACCGCAGCTCTTTAAGACGGGTCCGCCCTTCCCCACCCCGGTAGCAGCGCGCTTCCATAGCCGTGGCCAATTCATCGGCCCGGCGAAAGGCGCTGACAAACAAAGGTACCAGTAGCGGTATCATGCCCCGGGCCCGTTGGATTATGTTGCCGCTTTCAAAATCGGCCCCGCGGGCCATTTGGGCCTTCATGATTTTGTCAGTCTCTTCGAGCAGGGTCGGGATAAACCGGAGGGCAATGGTCATCATCATCGCCAGCTCATGAGCCGGAACCCCAATTTTAGTAAATGGCCGCAGCAGATGTTCGATCCCATCGGTAAGGGCAATCGGCGAGCTGGTTAAAGTGAGTAAAGAAGTGGTCAAAACAAGCAACAGCAACCGCCAGCCCATAAACACACCCAGGCGAATGCCCTGGTCAGTAGCTTTAAAAGGACCTAGTCTCCACACGACCTCTCCCGGGGTAAGGAAAATATTCAGCACTACCGTGAACAAAACAATAAAGATAACCGGACGGATACCCCGCAGCACATAACGGGGTGGTAGCGCCGACAGCAACACCAGCAAAATTGTAAAAGCTGTGATCAGGGCATAGCCGAGCCCGCTCTTTAACAAAAACAAAGCTACGATATATAGCATCGAGCCTAAAATCTTAGAGCGCGGATCGAGCCGGTGAAGCAGTGAATCCCCGGGTACATATTGCCCCAGGGTAATATCCTTAAGCATGGCCTGTCCCCCCCAGATAAGCCAAAATCTCCGGCACAGCTTCATCTACAGTTAAAATATCAGTTCGCACCTCGGGAGCCACCTGATTTAGGCTACGCATAAATTCTGTTATTTGGGGGATCCCAAGACCCAGTTGTTTGAGCTGCTCAGCCTGCTGAAACACCTCCCGGGTACTGCCAGTGACCTTAATTTGCCCCCGATACATAATAAGGAGCCGGTCTACTAACCGGGCTACGTCCTCCATGCTGTGCGACACCAATAGCACTGCCAAATCTTGCTCTTGTTGCAGCTGGGCAATCTGCCCCAAAATCTCGTCGCGGCCGCGAGGATCCAGCCCGGCCGTAGGCTCATCGAGCACTAAATAGCTGGGCCCCATTGCCAATACGCCGGCAATTGCCACCCTTCTCATCTCCCCACCGGACAGATCAAAAGGTGACCGCTGGGCATACTTAGCTGGCGGAAGGCCGACAGTCAGCAAAGCGTTGTTGACCCGCTCCTCAATTTCATCCTCCGATAAGCCCAGATTACGCGGCCCAAAGGCAATATCTTTGGCTACTGTCTCTTCAAACAGCTGGTGCTCAGGGTACTGAAAAACCAATCCTACCTTTTGGCGTATGGCTCGCCGGGCCGATTTGTTTTTAGTATCGGTGCCATCTACTAGCACCCGCCCTTGTTCTGGCAGCAGCAACCCATTTAAATGCTGAATCAAGGTCGATTTGCCCGATCCTGTATGGCCGATCAGGCCTACAAATTCACCTTCATGAATGGTGACGCTGATCCTATCTAACACTGTAGCCGCAAACGGGGTGCCCGGCTGGTAGGTAAAGCTCACATTTTGGACTTCAATCGACATATTTCGGCCACCATCCTTTCCACCGTTAAGATTCCGGACGGCAGCACAATTTCGTGCTTACTCAAGCGCTGAGCCAGTTCGGTAACCTGGGGAACATCGAGGCCCGAGGCTTTAAGCTCGTCAAGATGGGAAAAAACTTCTTCAGGGGTGCCATCCAATACTATGCCCCCCTCGTTCATGACCACAACCCTTCCAGCCAGAACTGCTTCAGCCATAAAATGGGTGATGTGAATAACGGTGATACCTTGATCGCGGTTTAACCGCACCACCGTGTCCATAACCTCTTGGCGGCCAGACGGATCTAGCATAGCAGTGGGCTCATCCAAAACCAGTGCCTCCGGCTGCATAGCCAGGACCCCAGCGATGGCAACCCTTTGTTTTTGCCCACCGGATAAAAGATGGGGGGCTGACTTTCGGTATTCCCACATATCCACGGTTTGGAGGGCTGTTTTGACCCGCCGGCGGATTTCTTCGGCCGGAACCCCCAAATTTTCCGGTCCAAAGGCCACATCCTCTTCGACTGCTGTCGCCACCATTTGATTATCCGGGTTTTGAAATACCATCCCCGCTGTCCGGCGGATGGTCCACAGATGTTGAGGATCCTTGGTGTCGATCCCCTTGACCAGCACGGTTCCTCTGGTGGGGATTAAAAGGGCGTTTAGATGTTTGGCCAAAGTAGATTTGCCGGATCCATTATGGCCGATAACGGCTACAAATTCGCCGCGGTTAATTGATAGATTAATATTGTCAAGGGCTGCATGCTCCGATGGCTGACCTTCATTGTAAAGATAAGATACATTCTTTAGCTGAAACATGGCTACTGCCATAATTACCACCTGCCCTTGCCCAAATTAAAGTAGGGATCAAATGCCCAGCGAGGCGGATCCCCACTCAATTTAGGCCAGTTCCAAGATGGCCATCGAGGCTGCATCACCCTGTCGCGGTCCAAGCTTGTAGATGTGGGTATAACCGCCGCTGCGGTCGGTGTAACGCGGCCCCAGCGTATCAAATAGTTTCTTCAGCACCTCTTTATCTGGTACCATCACCGCAGCTTGTCGGCGGGCGTGAAGATCACCACGTTTGGCCAATGTTATCATTTCGTCAGCCAGGCGTTTTAGTTCCTTAGCCTTGGCTTCAGTAGTTCGAATGCGCTCATGGCGAAATAACGATATCAGCGCATTTTTTAGCATAGCTTGGCGATGCCCTCTCCGGCGTCCCAGCTTGCGATAGCCCATGGCTGTTACCTCCTCCAGAGAACTCCAGAACCCGGGTGGCTGCCGATTTGGTTTTCAGCCAACACCTGGTTTTTTGTTTATTCATCTTTGGGGCGCAAGGACAGCCCTAACGAGGCCAACTTGGTTGTCACTTCCTCTAAGGACTTACGTCCAAGATTGCGCACTTTCATCATATCTTCCTCAGTTTTTTGGATCAGCTCTTCTACCGTGTTCACACCTGCCCGTTTCAAGCAATTGTATGAGCGTACGGATAAATCAAGCTCTTCGATGGTCAGATCCAACACGCTGGCCTCTTCTTCTTCTTCCCGTTCGACCATGATTTCCATGTCTTGCCCGGCTTCGGTCAGGTCGGTAAACAGGGTCAGATGTTCAGTGAGAATCCGAGCCGCCAAACTGACCGTCTCATCGGGAGAGATAGTACCGTCGGTCCATACATCGAGGGTCAGCTTATCATAGTCAGTCCTTTGACCGACCCGAGTGTCTTCGACCAGGAAATTAACTTTGCGCACAGGCGAAAAGATGGAATCCACGGGAATAATACCGATAGGGTCATCTGGGCTTTTGTTACGGTCAGCCGACCGGTAGCCGCGCCCATTATCAACAGTTATTTCCATAACAAGTTCAGCGCTATTGTCCAAGGTAGCGATGTGCTGGTCGGGGTTGAAAATCTCTATATCCGGGTCAGTAATAATATTCGCAGCTGTCACCGGTCCGGCAGTCCGGGCTTCAAGGCGCATAACCCTGGGTCCGTCACCGTGGAGTTTAAGAGCCAGTTTTTTCAGGTTGAGGATAA
Source organism: Bacillota bacterium (assembly GCA_012799605.1). Taxonomy (GTDB): domain Bacteria; phylum Bacillota; class DTU030; order DUMP01; family DUMP01; genus DUNI01. Next base: position 14,863 of record JAAZKX010000007.1, read on the forward strand.
TCTGGGGCACGTCTTCGACCACATTTTCAATCGTCGACAATTCATGTAATATACCCTGGATTTTCACCGAAACAACTGACGCACCCGGTATGGAAGACAGCAGAACCCGGCGGAGCGAATTGCCTAAAGTAGTACCATATCCACGTTCCAGTGGCTCCACCACAAAGCGGCCGTAAGTTTTATCGTCACTCAATTCCACAATACTAATATTCGGCTTTTCAATTTCTATCATGAACCTTAACCCCCTTAAACAGTATTTCCTCAGCGAGGGTAGACAAAACAAGGTTCATTACTTCGAATAAAGCTCCACAATTAGATGTTCTTCTACCGGTACATCGATTTCCTCGCGCTCAGGCAGTCTGACTACTGTGCCTTGAAGATCGGCTGGGTTTGAATCCAACCAGCCGGGCACCGTCCGGGCTGCGGCCAATTCGGCCAGCTCTTGAAACAAGGGCAGTGATTTGCTCCTTGGCCTGACGCTGATAGTATCACCTTCCCGCACTCTATAGGACGGAATGCTGACTTTGCTGCCGTTGACGGCAAAATGGCCGTGCCTGACCAGTAGCCGGGCTTCGGCCCGGGAACGTGCAAAACCAAGTCGGTAAACCACATTATCCAGACGGGATTCCAGCATGGCGAGCAAAACTTCGCCAGTAACCCCTTTAGCCTGGCTAGCTATCTGATAGTAGCGGCGGAACTGGCGTTCCAAAACACCGTAGATTCGCCGCGCTTTTTGCTTTTCCCGTAGCTGAATGCCATATTCCGATATTTTGCGGCGCCGCTGGCCATGCTGACCGGGCGCATAGCCGCGTCGATCAATAGCGCATTTGTTAGTATAACAGCGGTCGCCCTTTAAAAACAGTTTCATACCTTCGCGGCGGCACTGTCGGCAGACAGAGCCTGTATACCTTGCCATTTAGCTCAATACCTCCAATCTTACACCCGACGGCGCTTGGGCGGGCGGCAGCCGTTATGGGGGATGGGAGTAACATCCTTGATCAGGCTTACTTCCAACCCTGCCGCTTGCAAAGACCGAATTGCTGCTTCACGCCCGGCCCCGGGTCCTTTCACAGCCACTTCGATTTCCCGCATACCGTGTTCGGTAGCCGTCTGGGCAGCTTTTTCGGCCGCCATCTGGGCGGCAAACGGCGTGCTTTTGCGTGAGCCTTTAAAACCCTGGCCGCCGGAACTGGCCCAGCAAATGACGTTACCGTTCATATCGGTAATAGTAATAATAGTATTGTTAAACGTAGAATGGATATGGGCTATGCCGCGTTCTACGTTCTTTCTTTCCCGTCTTCTTACGCGTTTTGACGCGCGCCTTCTGGCCATGGTCTCTTATCCCTCCTTTTCTAGCGCCTGCGGACGCCTACAGTTTTCTTGGGACCTTTTCTCGAACGTGCATTGGTCCGGGTCCGTTGCCCCCGCACCGGTAAGCCCCTGCGGTGGCGCAATCCGCGATAACTTCCAATTTCGATCAGCCGCTTGATATTAAGTGCTATCTCACGTCTTAGATCGCCTTCCACTTTATAATTATCGCTAATCTCCTCCCGGAGACGTGAAGCTTCTTCTTCAGTTAAGTCCCGTACTCTGGTATCGGGATTGATGCCGGTCTGAGCCAAAATCTTCCCAGCCGAGCTTCGGCCGATACCATAAATATGGGTCAATGCGACCTCCACCCGCTTATCCCGCGGCAGGTCAACTCCAGCAATACGTGCCATCTACTTACACCTCCTTAGCCCTGGCGCTGCTTATGCTTAGGATTTTCGCAAATTACCATTACGCGTCCTTTGCGTCTTATTACTTTACATTTTTCACAGATAGGTTTGACCGAAGGTCTTACTTTCATGACAGCAACCCTCCTTGACCCAACCTTCCGGTGAATACAGCCTCATGCCCCGCCCTATTTGTATCGGTACGTTATCCGTCCCCGACTAAGATCATACAAAGATAGCTGGAGCCGTACCCGATCGCCGGGAAGGATGCGAATAAAGTTCATTCTGATTTTTCCGGAGACATGGGCCAATACCAGATGGCCATTATCCAACTCTACTCTAAACATTGCATTTGGAAGCGGTTCCACCACAGTACCGTCAACTTCCATACAATCGTCCTTGCTTTTCGCCATTAATCGCCCTCCTCCCGCAACATATCTGCCCGGGCTAAAGCCGCTCGTATCATTTCGTCATTAAGCGGCTCGCCGTTTTGCCAGTATTCACTGACTCAAAGCGCTACTTGTTTGGTCGATATTAAATAAGCCACATTTTTCACCTTCGGTCGAGCGCGCAGCCGATAGCGTCCCGGCCTCGATCCCGCCAAATCCACAGCATCCAGTTTTCCTTCCTAGACCCTGGTAAGAATTTCGGGGCCGGCGGCAGTTATGGCTACTGTATGCTCAAAATGGGCTGATAAAGAACCATCGGCCGTAACTACGGTCCAGCCGTTAGGCAGCACCTGTACGCGATAAGAGCCTACATTCACCATCGGTTCAATAGCCAAGACCATTCCTTCTTGTAGGCGCGGCCCCCGCCCCGGCGGTCCAAAATTGGGCACTGGCGGATCTTCGTGCATCTGGGTTCCTATTCCATGCCCCACATAGTCACGGACCACAGAAAAACCAGCCTGGTTGACATGGGATTCCACAGCGTGGCCAATATCGGTAACACGTCCGCCTACCTGGGCCTGAGCGATACCTTTGTATAGGGCCTCTTCAGTGGTACGAAGAAGCTGGAGCACATTGAGGCTCACATCTCCCACCGGAACCGTAAAGGCACTGTCGCCTACGTAACCTTCATAAGTGACACCGATGTCGATACTAACAATATCCCCAGTTTTTACCTTTCTTAACCCCGGGATACCGTGAACCACTTCATTGTTAATAGAAGTGCAGATGCTAGCCGGGAATCCTTGATAACCCTTAAAGGTTGGTATACCGCCATGATCACGGATAAATTTTTCGGCCACTGCATCCAATTCTCCCGTGGTGATGCCGGGGGCAATAACCTTCTTCAGCTCGGCGATGGCCAGAGCCGTAAGCCGCCCGGCAGCCCTCATGCGCTCGATTTCCTGCGGGCTTTTTAAAATAATCACAGTCTTTTCTCTCCTAAAACGGCCTGTATCCGGGAAAAAATAGCCTCGGGATCCCCGCTTCCATCTACCCGCTGGAGCAATCCTTTATCTGCATAAAAATCCAGCACCGGTTCCGTTTCCTGACGATATACCCGCAGACGGTTACGGATAACGGTTTCAGTATCGTCAGGCCGCTGTTCCAATTGGCCTCCACAAGCATCGCAGATACCTTCCCGTTTTGGAGGCCGGCCAGTCAAATGAAATGAGGTACCACACCGAGGGCAAAACCGCCGTCCGGTAAGCCGGTGCAAAAGCACCTCTTCGTCCAGCGCCAAAAAGAGCGCCGTCACCGCTCCCCGGTTCTGGGCAGCCAAATATTCAGCCAGGCTTTGGGCCTGAGTCAAAGTGCGGGGAAAACCGTCCAAAATAAATCCAGCCTCTGTATCAGGCGCAGCCAGACGTTCTTTTACTAGCTCCGTTACCAATTCATCCGGCACCAGTTCCCCCTGGGCCACATAGGCCCGGGCCTGCTCTCCCAGCCTGGTACCCTGCTTGACAGCCTGTCGAATCAGATCGCCGCTGGCAATCCGGGGCAGTGAAAACTCTTTCTCTAACAGCTCTCCTTGAGTGCCTTTACCGGCTCCCGGTGCTCCCAGCAATACCAGTTGCACAATATCTCCCCCCGGTTCATGTTCCTATCTTTTCAAAAACCCTTCATAATGCCGCATCAACATATGAGCTTCGATTTGTTTCATGGTTTCCAAAGCTACGCTAACCGCAATCAGCACTCCAGTACCGCCGAAGGAAAGGCCCTCCACCCCGGTAAGCACACCCATGAAAATAGGCAAGATCGCTACTAAAGCAATAAACAGCGCTCCCACAACGGTGATCCGGTACAGCACCCGGTTCAAATAGGCGGAAGTTGGCCGCCCCGGACGGATGCCAGGAATAAAGCCGCCGTATTTTTGCATATTCTTAGCCACATCGACTGGATTAAAAGTTATAGCCGTATAGAAGAAGGTAAAGAATATGGTTAAGGCAAAATACAATACCGTGTTGAGCGGCTTACCCATCTGCAGGGCTCCAGCCACTGCTTGAGCCCATGGGTGGCTCACAAACTGGGCCACCGTACCCGGGAACAAAAGCACGGAGCTGGCAAAGATGATCGGAATAACCCCAGCCTGATTGACTTTGAGCGGAATATGCGTACTTTGACCGCCATAAACCCGCCGTCCTACCACTCGTTTTGAATATTGTACGCTGATACGCCGTTCACCTTCTTGGACATAAATAACCGCAACTACAATACCAAGGGCCGCCAGAGCCAGTAAAATGACGTTAAAGATCCCGATAGCCCCGACTTTAAGATAGCTAACCACTTGCACCAAGCCGCTAGGCAACCGCGATACGATACCGGCAAAGATGATGAGCGACACCCCGTTGCCAATACCTTTATCGGTGATTTCTTCGCCCAACCACATCAAGAAGGCCGTGCCAGCAGTGAGAGCAACAGCGATTACAGCATACGTTGTAAAACTTGGCCGGATAACTGCACTGCGCATCCAAGCTACCATGCTCAGGGCCTGAATTAAAGCCAGCACTACAGTAGCATAACGGGTGTATTGGGCCAACTTCTTACGGCCTTCCTCGCCTTCTTTGGCCATTTCCTCCCAGCTGGGAATCACAACTGTAAGCAGCTGGGTGACGATAGAAGCCGTAATGTATGGGGTTACGCCCAAGGCAAACAGTGAGACCCGTTTGAGGGCCCCGCCTGAGAAAAGGTCGAGAAATCCGAGCAGGTTGCCCTGGCTAAACACATCTTCCAAAATCCGCGGATCAATGCCCGGGACCGGAATATGGCTGCCGATCCTGAACACCAAAAACATGATCGAGGTAAATGTGATCCGCTGCCTAAGTTCCGGTATTTTCCAAGCGTTCCGAAGTGTTTCCAACATTTAGATCACCTCGGCCTTTCCGCCGGCAGCAGCGATTTTTTCGGCCGCGGCCTTGCTGAACGCGTGGGCGTGCACGGTAAGAGGTTTGGTCAGATCTCCGCTGCCCAGCACCTTAACCTTGCGATTCTTGTTTTTTATAATTTTCGACTGCCACAAGCTCTCCAATGTAATTACAGAACCGGCGTCAAAACGTTCCTCCAACGTACTTAGGTTAACTAGTTGATAATCGACTCGGAAGGGACTGGTAAAGCCCCGTTTGGGCAGGCGTAAATGCAGAGGCTTTTGGCCGCCCTCAAACCAGGGGCCTTTGCCACCGCCGGAACGAGCCTTTTGCCCTTTTTGGCCACGTCCGGATGTTTTGCCAAAACCGGAGCCGATTCCGCGCCCCACCCGGCGCCGGGGTCGTTTGGATTTAGGAGCCGGTGCTAGTGAAGACAAATCCATAAATACACCTCCCCGTCTACAGTTGTTCGCACTCAATCAAATGTTGAACCTTGTTTATCATACCACGAATGGCCGCTGTCTGATCATGAACCACACTTTGGTGAAGGCGGTTAAGACCCAGGGCCTTTACCGTCGCCCGCTGGTTCGGAGGGCAGCCGATGGGGCTTCTTATCAACGTTATTTTGACCTTGGCCATGTTCTTACCTCCTAGCCAATAACTTCCTCCACCGAAAGTCCTCTTAGTTTTGCAACTTCCCGGGGGGATTTGAGCGCCAACAGTCCTTGCATAGTAGCCCGGGCAACATTATTTGGATTGTTAGAACCGAGGGATTTTGTTAACACATCTTTTACTCCCGCTGATTCTAAAATTGCCCGTACCGGACCGCCGGCGATAACACCGGTACCTTCCACTGCCGGTTTTAGCAGCACCCGACCAGCACCGTAACGGCCGATAATTTCATGAGGTATGGTAGTCCCGCTGAGCGGAACAGTCTTTAGGTTTTTCTTGGCGTCTTCCACCCCTTTGCGGATGGCTTCCGGCACTTCGGCTGCTTTGCCCAACCCAACACCAACCCGGCCTTTGCCATCGCCTACCGCCACCAGCGCGCTGAAATTAAACCGGCGTCCACCTTTGACCACTTTAGCTACTCTGTTGATCGCTACAACTTTTTCCTGGAATTCACTGGGTGGTTTTTGTTCCCTGCGATCCCGTCTGCGTCTTGGTTGCTCCCGCTTTTGCAAGTTTTGTTTCCCTCCTTTAAATTAGAATATAAGTCCGGCTGCCCGCGCAGCTTCCGCCAGGGCTGCTACCCGGCCGTGATACAAATATCCGCCCCGGTCAAACACTACCCGGTCAATTCCGCCCTCCAGGGCCCGGTTAGCAATGAGCTCGCCCACCGCTTTTGCCGCTGCCTGATTGCCACCGTAAACCAGCTTTGGCCGAATTTCCGGGTCTAGGCTAGAAGCAGAAACCAGCGTGGTTCCGGTCTCATCATTTATGATCTGGGCATAGATGTGTTTAAGACTTCTGTAGACAGTCAACCGCGGCCGCTCCGAGGAGCCCGTTATTTTTTTGCGCACTCGTAAACGGCGCAGCTGGCGCTGTTTTTTGCGATCATACTTCTTAATCACCTGCGTACTCCTTTCCGGCTATTGCGTGGCTACCCGGCCCGTCTTACCTGCTTTCCGGCGTACCTGTTCACCCGCGTAGCGAATGCCCTTGTCGCTATACGGTTCCGGAGGACGCTGTCGCCGGATACGGGCAGCGATCTCACCTACCAGTTGCTTGTTGATCCCGCGAACTATAATCCGGTTCGGGGCCGGCACCTCAAAATCGATTCCAACAGGGGCCTCGATCTCCACCGGATGAGAATAGCCGAGCTGAAGGACCAGCTTGCGGCCTTGAAGAGCTGCCCGATAGCCAACCCCTTTTATTTCCAGTGTTTTACTATAACCCTCAGTTACACCTAAAACCATGTTGGCCACCAACGAACGGATCAGCCCATGCAGGGCCCGGTGCGAGGAAGAATCCGACGGGCGTCGTATATAAATTAAATTATCCTGACGGTCAATAGTTATTTCAGGATGCAAAGTACGGACCAGTTCACCTTTGGGTCCCTTAACCCGGACTACGCCATCTTCAATGGTTATCTGCACCCCGTCCGGTACTACGATTGGTTTCCTTCCAATTCGAGACATTCCAACCCCCCCTCACTACCACACGTAACAGATCACTTCGCCACCTACACCTTCACGACGAGCCTGCTTATCGCTCATGACACCCTTTGGCGTCGATAAAATAGCGATACCCAATCCCTGTAAAACCCTTGGAATATCCTGCCGGCCTACATAAACCCTAAGCCCAGGCTTGCTGATACGCTTGAGGCCGGTAAGAACACGCTCTTGGTTAGGCCCGTATTTGAGGTAGATTTTGATGATCCCCTGCTTATCGTCTTTGATATAGTCACAGTCACGAACAAAGCCTTCGGCTTTCAAGATCTCGGCCATGGACCGTTTGATCTGTGATTGGGGAATTTCCACCGTTTCGTGCCCGGCGATGTTCGCATTTCTGATTCGAGTCAGCATGTCAGCTATAGGATCCGTCATGCCCACCTTTCTAGCCTCCCTTCCACCTTACCAACTAGCTTTCCTAACCCCTGGAATCTCGCCGCGGTAAGCCCGTTCTCGAAAACAAATACGGCAGATTCCAAATTTCCGGAGGTAGGCACGGGGACGACCGCAAATGCGGCACCGGTTGTAGCGGCGCACCTTATATTTAGGCTCACGTTTCCACCTCTCAACCTTGCCTTTTTTAGCCATTGCCTTTTCCCTCCTTTGTTCAGTTTTCACTAAGCGGCAGGCCCAACAGTTTTAGCAGCTCATAAGCCTCTTCGTCTGTTTGGGCACTGGTAACTATATTAATGTCCATCCCCCGTACTTTGGCTACCTGGTCGTAGTCGATTTCCGGGAAGATCAATTGCTCCTTAACACCGAGGGAGTAGTTGCCCCGGCCGTCGAAACTGTTCGGCGAAACGCCGCGAAAATCACGCACCCGTGGTAAAACTACGTTAAACAATTTTTGCAGAAAATCGTACATTCGCTCCCCTCGGAGCGTCACTTTACAGCCAATGGCTGCCCCAGCCCGAATTTTAAACGTCGCTATCGATTTTTTTGCCCGGGTAACTACCGGCCTTTGCCCGGTAATTGTAGTCATATCCTCTACAGCCGCATCCAGCAGCTTAGCGTCCTCCAGCGCATCACCGACACCCATGTTGACGTTAACTTTTACCAACTTAGGTACCTGCATCGGGTTCTTGTACCCGAACCGCTGGATAAGTGCCGGAACCACCTCTTGACGGTATTTTTCCCTAAGATCCACTGGTCCGCTACCTCCCTTCTCCGCTTATTGGTCCAGCGTTTCACCGCATTTTTTACAATAACGTACAGCGCGCCCATCGGCGAGCATTTTATTCCCGGTCCGGGCCGGCTTGCCGCAGCGGCTGCAAATGAGCTGTACATTGCTAGCATGAAGCGGAGCTTCGCGGTCGATTATGCCGCCCTGCTGAAGCTCAGGAGTGGGACGCATATGCTTCTTGACAATGTTAACACCCTCGACCAAGACAGTGCTTTTGGCAGGAAAGACGCGAAGTACCTTGCCTTTTTTGCCGCGGTCTTTACCGGCAATCACCAAGACCGTATCGCCACGTTTGACATGTACTTTGGGCTGCAATTAGAACGCCTCCTTCCCCTACAGCACTTCCGGTGCCAACGAAATTATTTTCATAAATTGTTTTTCCCTAAGTTCCCGAGCCACCGGGCCAAAAATCCGGGTTCCACTGGGTTCCTGGTTTTCTTTTATAATAACTGCTGCATTTTCATCGAAGCGGATGTAGGAACCATCGGAGCGCCGTATACCTTTTTTAGTCCGCACAACTACTGCACGCACTAGGTCTCCCTTTTTAACAACGCCCCCGGGTGTTGCTTGTTTAACGCTGCAAACAATAACATCCCCGACATTAGCATACCGGCGTTTAGAACCGCCCAATACGCGAATACACATAAGTTCTTTAGCTCCTGTATTGTCGGCAACATTAAGCCTGCTTTGAACTTGGATCATCTGTTCTGTCCCCCTTTCATCAAGGGTGCCCTAGCGGGCCTTGTCGATTATATCCACCACACGCCATTTTTTTTCTTTTGACAAAGGACGCGTAGCTTCGATGCGGACCCGGTCGCCTATCCGACAGGCATTTTCGGGATCGTGGGCTTTGAACCGTTTTGTGCGTCTAATGTAACGTTTGTACAACGGATGTTTAACAATGCGGTTTACTTCCACCACAACCGTCTTTTCCATCTTGTCGCTAACTACTATCCCCTGACGGGTTCTCATTTGTCCTTTCTTGCTTTTATCCAAGCTCTTGGCCTCCTTCCTCGGCTAGGCCTTAGCCAATTTTCGTTCATGAAGAACAGTCTTGATTCTGGCAATGGATCTCCTGACATCCTTAAGACGCATCGGATTATCCAATTGCCGCGTGGCATGCTGGAACCTCAAATTAAATAGTTCTTCCTTGAAGTCGGATAATTTTTCCTGTAATTCATCATCGGTGAGCTCTCTTAATTCTTTAGCTTTCACCGGCCTCACCACCTACCTCAAGGCGCTTGACAAAGCGCGTCTTAATGGGGAGCTTTTGCGCCGCCAGGCGCAGCGCCTCGCGTGCCACCTCTTCTTCGACACCGGCCAGCTCAAACAAGATGCGCCCCGGTTTGGCCACTGCTACCCAAAACTCGGGAGTTCCTTTTCCTCCTCCCATCCGGGTTTCGGCTGGTTTTGCCGTAATGGGCCGGTCGGGGAATATCTTAATCCATACCCGTCCACCACGTTTGATATAGCGGGTCATAGCAACACGCGCCGCCTCGATCTGGCGTTGGGTAATCCAACCGGGCTCTACTGCCAGCAGCCCATAATCACCAAACACAACCTCTGTCCCCCGTGTGGCTACACCTTTCGGTTTAGGCCGGTGCTGTTTACGATATCTAACTCTTTTAGGCATTAGCATATTTACTTGCCTCCTTCGCCGGCCGCCTCTTTCTGTTCGTCTGTCTTAGCCTCAGGCAATACTTCGCCTTTATAAATCCAGGTTTTGACCCCTATCAACCCATAGGTCGTATGGGCCTCGGCAAAACCATAATCAATATCAGCTCGCAGCGTCTGAAGCGGAACTGTTCCTTCGTGATAACCTTCTGTCCGGGCGATTTCTGCCCCGCCTAAACGACCGCTGACAACTACTTTCACACCCTGAGCCCCGGCCCGCATGGCCCGTGAAATAGCCTGCTTCATGGCTCGGCGGTACGAAGTCCGTCGTTCCAGCTGAGCAGCAATTCCTTCCGAAACCAACTGGGCGTCAATCTCCGGGGTTTTAATTTCTTGGACGTTAATATAAATTTGTCTCCCGGTCAGTGCTTCCAACTCTTTGCGCAATGCTTCGACTCCGGAACCGCCCCGGCCGATAACCATCCCCGGCTTAGCCGTATGAACTGTTATCTGAACCCGTTTGGCTACCCGCTCTATTTCAATATCCGACACACCTGCTTGATGGGTTCTCTTGTAGATATGATCCCTTATTTTAACATCCTCATGCAGCAGGTCGGCGAAATCACGATCGGTGAACCAACGTGCTTTCCAGTTCTTAATAACTCCAAGGCGTAAGCCATGAGGATTGACTTTTTGTCCCACGCATTATCCCTCCTTTTCGCCGACCACAATAGTTATATGGCTGGTACGCTTTAATATAGGGAACGCCCGTCCAAAAGCCCGAGGGCGATAACGTTTCAGCGTCGGCCCTTCATCCACATAGGCTTGCACCACATACAACTCTGATGGGTCGAGATCAAAATTGTTTTGGGCATTGGCCACAGCTGAAGTTAAAACTTTTTCGATAATGCCCGCGCCCCGTTTGGGAATATATTTTAGGATTCCCATTGCCTCTTGTGTGCTTTTACCGCGGACAAGATCCAAAACCACCCGGGCTTTCCGGGGGGCAATACGCACATAGCGAGCAACTGCTCTAGCTTCCATGTCCTGCCCTCCTCTATCTCAGCGCTGTGGATCTTTCGGTATGAGAACCGTGGCCTCTAAAGAAGCGGGTCGGCGCAAATTCACCCAGTTTATGACCGACCATATCTTCGCTGATATAAATCGGCACATGCTTGCGGCCGTCGTGTACGGCAATAGTATGGCCTACCATTTCCGGAAAAATGGTGGAGCTGCGCGACCAGGTCTTGATGACCCGCTTTTCCCGATTCTCGTTGAGCGCTTTGATTTTCTTCATGAGGCTAGGATGAATATAGGGGCCTTTTTTGGTTGAACGCGACATTAACCTAACCTCCTTCCTAATTACTTACGTCTTTTAATAATAAGTCGATCAGATTCTTTATTTTTCTTTCTGGTCTTGACACCGCGAGCCGGTTTACCCCAAGGGGTCATCTGAACTTTGCGGCCCACCGGGGCACGACCTTCACCACCGCCGTGGGGGTGATCGACCGGGTTCATGGCCACACCGCGTACCGACGGGCGCCAACCCAGCCAGCGGCTGCGGCCTGCTTTACCAACCGAGGTGTTTTCATGTTCCACGTTACCTACCTGCCCGATAGTAGCCCGGCACTGGGCCAATACCATCCGTGTCTCGCCCGAAGGCAAGCGCAAGGTAGCCATCCGTCCCTCGCGGGCTAACAGCTGAGCGGCTGTTCCGGCTGAGCGCACGATTTTCGCTCCCCGGCCAGGAATAAGCTCGATATTGTGCACAGTAGTTCCGGCGGGAATATTGGCCAGCGGTAGAGCGTTGCCTGGTTTTATATCCGCCTGCGGGCCGGACATAACCTCATCGCCGACTGCGAGGCCGACAGGGGCCAAAATATAGCGTTTTTCACCATCAGCATAATGCAGCAGGGCAATATATGCGGTCCGGTTCGGATCGTACTCGATGGCTGCCACCTTAGCCGGTATGCCATCTTTATTGCGTCTGAAGTCTATTTCCCGGTAACGCCGCTTATGCCCACCACCCCGATGGCGTATAGTTGTACGGCCTTTTCTATTGCGGCCGCCGTGCTTTTTCAGCGGTCTGAGCAGCTGTTTTTCCGGCTTTTTCTTCGTGATTTGCTCGAAGGTGCTGCCTGAAACAAAGCGCCGGCCCGGGGAAGTAGGTTTGTAATTTTTAATAGCCACGGCTGCCCCTCCTTTCTATCTGTTTAGGCACCCTCAAAGAACGGGATCCGCTGTCCTTCTGTCAGGGTAACAATAGCTTTTTTACGCTCCGGGGTCCGGCCAACATTGTGGCCCATGCGTCTGACTTTCCCCGGTACTTTGAGGGTAACCACATCGGTTACTTTGACCTTAAATATTTCTTCCACTGCATTTTTGATATCTATCTTGGTAGCTGCCGGATGGACCTGAAAGGTATACTTGCCTTCTTCCATTAAAATGGCCGCCTTCTCGGTTATTACCGGCTTTCGCAAAATTTCCCGCGCTTCCATCAGCCCAGCACCTCCTCCACCTTGGCCACAGCATCGCGAGTGATAACCAAATGATCATGCCTTAAGATATCATAGGTATTCAAAGCTGAGGCTTCCAGTGTCTCAACCCCCGGAATGTTGCGGGCAGAACGCTGCACGGCAACATCGCGGCCGGCAGTAACAATAAGGGCTTTGTTAGCACCTAAATTGGCCAGTACTTTCGCCATTTCCTTCGTCTTGACCGCGGGCAGGTCTAGGTTTTCCAAAACTACAAATTTTTCCCGGCGCACTTTATCGGAAAGTGCAACCCTTACTGCCAACTGCCGCATCTTCCGCGGCATCTGCTGGGCAAAACTTCTCGGCTTAGGCCCGAAGGTGATACCACCATGACGCCAGAGCGGCGACCGGATACTGCCAACTCTGGCCCGGCCGGTTCCTTTTTGGCGCCAGGGCTTCCTGCCGCCCCCGGAGACTTCGGATCGCGTCTTGGTGCTGGCAGTCCCTGCGCGCCGGTTAGCCTGGTGCCGCACTACGCTTTGGTGCAGCAAACCAGCATTCATCGGTACGCTAAAGACGGTTTCGGACAGAGTAATTTCGCCTACCGATTCCCCGTCTGTATTAAATACTGCTACTTTGGGCATCTAGGATCCTCCTTTCTCCGTGGGCTAGCGTCCAGCCGACCGTATCATAACCAGCCGGCCGCGTGTTCCCGGAACCGCCCCTTTTACGAGCAGCAAGTTCCGTTCGCCATCGACACGAATAACTTCTAAGTTTTCCACAGTTACCCGACGGTAGCCCATCCGCCCTGGCATTTTACGCCCCGGAAAAACACGACTACCTGAACGTGGGTTGGCTAAGCTACCAGTACCCCGATGGAATTTGGAACCGTGAGATGCCGGTCCCCGGCGGGTGCCCCACCGTTTGACCGTGCCCGCAAAGCCCCGTCCTTTGGATAGGCCGGTAACATGCACGCGTTCTCCGGGTGAAAAGATATCTGCCTTAATCTCCTGTCCTTCTTCATAAGAATCCAGATCAGAAAATTTGAATTCACGCAGGTGTTTAAGCGGCTGAAGGCGCCGTGCTTCAAAGTGCCCCCGAACAGGTTTTGTAGTCCGGCTCGCCTTTAAGGGGGCAAAACCCAGCTGCAACGCTTCATAGCCATCTTTGGCCACGGTTTTTTTCTGCACAACCACGCAGGGGCCTGCTTCTATCACTGTCACCGGCACCAAGGTGCCATCTTCAAGCGGCACCTGCATCATGCCTAGCTTTCTGCCCAATATGCCTTTCATGGTATCTGCTCCTCCCTTCCCTACTTCTGCTTGATCTCAATATCAACGCCGGCGGGAAGGTCCAGGCGCATAAGGGCGTCTATGGTCTTCGGGGTCGGCTGCAGGATATCAATGAGACGCTTGTGCACCCGCATTTCAAATTGCTCCCGCGCATCTTTATGCTTGTGCGGCGATCGCAAAATAGTAATAATAGTTTTGTCCGTCGGCAGCGGAATCGGCCCTGAAATCAAGGCGCCAGTACGCTTGGCCGTCTCCACAATTCGTTGAGCCGACTGATCTATAATTTTATGCTCATAAGCCTTGAGGCGAATGCGTATTCTTTGTCGAGTCATACTTATCCTCCCTTTCGCCCGATTTTGAACCGGGGCGAAGCTATCAAAATTGTACCCTCACCCCGGCCGTTACGGACAGTTCTCAGTGAAAATTCCCCGGACTGGCCGGCAACCTTTCACTTCATAGCTAAGCGATATCCCAGCACAAAAAGAGCGAGGAGAACCAGCTCCTCGTTTATTCATGTACCTCCGATACGACCCCGGCTCCGACAGTACGCCCGCCTTCACGGATGGCAAACCGCAGCCCCTTTTCAATCGCAATAGGGGTAATGAGCTCGA
>JAAZKX010000059.1 GCA_012799605.1 Bacillota bacterium
CTGCTTTACTGGATCTGTACCCGATATCTAGTTACTCACATGGATGATCTTTGTCACCTAGTGCTAAGCGGGCAATATTAGACAGTTCTGGACGAAAAAAGAGGAAGATATGGCACGGTGTGGAATTAAGTTACGAGATAATAGATTGAGGTGACCACCATGGGTAAAGTGATAGCTATTGCGAACCAAAAAGGTGGTGTCGGCAAAACGACAACAGCGATAAACCTTGCGGCTGCATTGGTACTCGAAGGTCGTAGAGTGTTGCTGGTGGACATAGACCCACAAGGCAATGCTACCAGTGGGTTAGGGGTAAACAAAGAGGAACTCGATGCTTGTATTTACGAAGTACTGCTGGGTTTGCGTGCGATCCAACAAGTCAAGATGCCTACCGCGCTTAAGGGCTTGCATCTCATCCCGGCAGCAGTGGATTTAGCCGGGGCGGAAATAGAACTGGTACCCCTGCCCAAACGGGAAGAGCGGCTGCGCCAAGCCCTGGTAGCCGAGCGTAACCGCTACGATTACGTTTTCATCGACTGCCCGCCCTCGCTGGGCCTGTTGACGTTGAACGCCCTGGTAGCAGCCGATTCAGTTTTAGTACCTATCCAATGTGAATTCTACGCCTTAGAAGGCTTAGGCCAGCTGCTGAGCACCATAGGTATGGTGCAAAGCTCCCTTAACCCCAAACTCGAACTTGAGGGAGTACTGATGACAATGTTCGATGCGCGCACCAACCTATCAATTCAGGTTGTAGACGAAGTAAAAAAACACTTCCGCGATCAAGTCTATCGAAACATTATTCCGCGCAATGTGCGCTTATCAGAGGCCCCGAGCCATGGTAAACCGGTCATGATTTACGCCCCTCGATCGCGAGGAGCCGAAGTTTACAAGGATTTGGCGAAGGAAGTGATAGAACATGAAGGCTAAAAAAAGCAAAAAGCACGGCCTCGGCAAAGGACTCAGTGCCCTTATACCAATAGCAGAAACCAAGACAGAGGGCCCAGTTGAGGAAATAAAAGTAGATGACATCCGGCCTAACACCTTTCAGCCGCGTCGGGATTTCAACGACCAGAAATTAGCCGAACTAGCTGAATCAGTACGCACCCATGGAATTTTACAGCCGGTAGTTGTCCGGGAAATTGTCGGTGGTTACGAACTGGTAGCTGGCGAACGGCGCTGGCGCGCCGCCCAACTGGCCGGACTGGCTACCATTCCAGCTCTTATCCGCGAATTGAACGAAGCTGAAATGGTTGAGGTTGCCCTGATTGAAAACATTCAGCGAGAAGACCTAAACCCTTTGGAAGAAGCCGAAGCCCTAAAAGTCTTGTTGACCGAATTTGGATTAACCCAAGAGGAACTAGCTCAGCGTGTCGGCAAAAGCCGTTCACACATCGCCAATATTATCCGGCTCCTCAATCTGACCCCCGAAGTGCAAAAACATGTTTCACGTGGAACAATTACTATGGGTCATGCTAGGGCCCTGCTGGCAATAGAAGAGCCCCAGGCTCAAATAGCTGCGTGTGCGCAAATTGTAAAGAGGGGGCTGTCGGTTCGGCAAACAGAGGAGATGCTGCGCCAAACCCTCAAAAAACAAAAAACAAAAAAACGTGCGCCCAAGGATCCATGGCTTCAAGAGGTCGAAGCCATAATTCGACAAGCTTTAGCAACAAAAGTCCACATTCGCCCGGGGAAAAAAGGCGGAAAAATAATAATTGAATACTACTCCCCGGCGGAACTAGAGCGCCTGATAAATTTGCTTAACTAAGATGTAAGGTCAGGCTAACAGTGGATATATCCTAACTCAGTTCTAAAATGCGTTGATTAAGGAGCGTCAAGCTATGAACATTTCTGATGCTGCAGGCCTAATCGGCCGTTTTCAAACGACGGCAATTCCACTACTGGCAGCAGTGGTGGCCCTACAGCTATTTCTACTTATTTTTCTGTGGCTTCGACTAAACACCTTGAGTAAAAAATACACAACCTTTATGGCCGGAAGCGCGGGGGGCAGTTTAGAATCAAGGCTAAATGAGTTGCTTTCGGGGCTGGAACAGGAAGCCAAAAAAAACGAAGAACTTCGCTTTGCTGTACGCGACCTGCAACAGACCTGTTTGAACATGATCCAGCATGTCGGTATAGTTAGGTTTAATGCCTTCCCCGATGCCGGCAGTGATCTGAGCTTCGCTATTGCTATGCTGGACGAACACCGGAATGGGTTTGTTTTTAGCAGTATTTTTGGTCGGGATGAGTCACGTGTTTATGCCAAACCCATCCACCGGGGCCAATCGGAATATCATTTAAGTCAAGAAGAAAAACAGGCGCTGGAACAAGCTACAAAAGCTAAGAAAATTTAGCAGGAATTCGGGCTCCGGTAGCGAATAGTAAAACAAGCATAGCTTCGCTTTGCCTAACAATTCCCGAGGTGGTTCATAATGCCTTTCGGATCATGGTTAAATAGATTTCGCTGCCGGCCGCGGCCAGTGAACAAAACCCGGGCTTTTACGCTGCTGTTGGTGCCTCATTCCGGGCGCTTGTCCAAACACATGCGGTTGCCTACCTGGCTACTAAAGGCTGCGGCTTTATCGTTAGTTCTTTTTTTGGGAGGGTTGTCTTGGCTGGGTTATGATTACTTTCGTCTGCGTGCTAATGAACAAGAATTGGCCCGGCTTAAAATTGTAACCCGTAAGCAAGCACAACAGATCGAAAGTTTGGCCGAGGAAGCGGCGCAAGTACAAGAGCGCTTGCTTGAGGTCGATGAGTTGGATGCGGAAGTCAGAGCCCTGGTGGGACTCCCGTCACGAAGTGATCCAGCCCGTGCCCGCGGAGCGGCTGCCCGGTCCCAAGGTGGCTCCGGCCGGACCCCGGCCGTGGAAGATATTCAAACCACGTTAAAAACGGCAGGCGAATGTATTGACCCTTGTAAGAAGTTGTTGCAGGGGCTTAAGGAAGAGGTTGAACAAGAGCAGCGCCGACTGGCCCATGTGCCCTCGGGGCGACCTGTTCAAGGGACAGTTACGTCCCCCTTTGGGGTCAGACGTTCGCCCTGGGGCCGCGGTACCGAATATCATGAGGGTATTGACATCGCAGCACCTAGCGGTACGGCTATTAAAGCCACTGGAGCTGGAACAGTAATCTTTTCCGGTTGGCGGGGCGGTTACGGCTATGTCATAGAGATTGACCATGGGTACGGCTATAAGACCGTCTATGCCCATAATTCTAAAAACAAGGTTTCACGAGGCAGCTCCGTCCGCCGAGGGGATATAATCGCTTATGTGGGCAGCACCGGCTGGAGTACTGGGCCCCATGTGCATTATGAGGTCATCTATCAAGGCGTAAAGAAAAACCCGGCCAATTATTTTTAAACAAAGATAACAGATTAAGGCCCGCCGGGGATAGCAAGGGGTAGGGTATTTATAGATTGGGAGGAAAGAAACATGTTTGGTGGCCGCAAGCAAAGGCAGACTCCGGATTTCAACCGCGTGGATACTATTTTGGGGGCCGGGACGGAAGTTAAAGGGACTTTAAAGGCTGAGGGCACGCTTCGAATAGATGGAACAGTAGAAGGGGAAATTGAGGTCAATGGCGATCTTATCATCAGTGAAAGTGCCCGTCTGACGGCTAACGTAAAAGGACGCAGCGCTACAGTAGCTGGCGAA
>JAAZKX010000060.1 GCA_012799605.1 Bacillota bacterium
ACATTTTAGGGAATGGGATTAATACCCGATAGTACTTGACTCAGTCTGAGGCCGGGGTTCACTTGACAACAGGGGTATAATTTAGTAAAGTTGGTGCCAAAGGTAAAAAGCAATGCCGGGGAAGAGTAGGCAGGACAAAGGATAAGCGAGCCGGGTAAGGTGTAAGCCGGTGCCTTTTAACTGCTGAACATGGCCCCACAAGCTGCCAGTGGAAATGAAAAAAGTACACCTAGGCCGGTCCACTATCATAGTCGGCGACCGTTATCCCGCTAGACCCGGACGAAGTCCGTGTCTTTGAGGCGTGGCGACTCTTTGAAGTCGGGCGCGAATCAGGGTGGTACCGCAAGCGACCCTTGCCCCTGGATTATCCAGCGGCAAGGGTTTTGTTATTATTGCCAGCAGTTTTAAAGTAAATACTAGCATAGGAGGGTTTATTTTGGCATCAAAAAAGCAATTTTATCTGACCACCCCTATTTATTATCCCAGCGATAACCTGCATATCGGCCATGCCTATACTACGGTGGCGGCCGATGCCCTGGCCCGGTTTAAGCGGCACCAGGGCTACGATGTTATGTTTCTCACCGGATCAGACGAACATGGTCAGAAGATCCAACGGGTGGCATTAGAACAAGGTGTTACCCCGCAAAAATATGTAGACAGGATCGTGGCCGGATTTAAACACCTGTGGAAAACGTTGGATATCAGCTATGATGATTTTATTCGTACTACCGAAGAACGCCACCTCCGATCTGTGCAACGGATTTTTCAGCGCCTGTATGAAAACGGCGACATTTACAAATCGGAATATGAGGGCTGGTATTGTGTACCCTGTGAGACTTTTTGGACTGAGCGCCAAATTACCGGCGAGCATGTTTGCCCTGACTGTGGGCGGCCGGTAGAGCTGGTTAAAGAAGAAAGCTACTTTTTCCGCATGAGCCGCTATGCTGAGCGCTGGCTGCGGTATATAGAAGCCAACCCCGACTTCATTCAGCCGGTTTCGCGCCGTAATGAGATGATCAGCTTTGTCAAGCAGGGCTTGGAAGATTTGTGTGTGACCCGTACTACGTTTGATTGGGGTATAAAGGTACCATTTGATCCTGACCATGTCATTTATGTCTGGATCGACGCGCTGGCCAATTACATTACAGCCTTAGGCTTTACTTCAGCCGATGAAACTAAATTTAGGCATCACTGGCCGGCTGATGTGCATTTAGTCGGTAAAGAAATTGTCCGTTTTCATACGATCATTTGGCCTATTATGCTGATGGCCTTGGATCTGCCGCTGCCGAAAAAAGTATTTGGGCACGGCTGGCTTATTTTAGACAGTGGTAAAATGTCCAAATCAAAAGGCAATGTGGTTGATCCGCTGGTACTGGTAGATAAATACGGGGTAGATGCCATCCGCTACTTTTTGCTACGGGAGATTCCTTTTGGATCCGATGGCTACTATTCCGAAGAGGCCCTGATCAAACGCATTAATTCGGATTTGGCCAATGATCTGGGCAACCTTATTTATCGCACCTTAACCATGTTAAATAAGTATTATGACGGGGTGGTTCCGGCCCCGGGCCTTGAGGCTGAAGTGGACCGGGACCTTCGCCAGGTAGCCCGGACTGCTGTTTTGGACGCTGAAGCGGCTATGGATCGGCTAGAAATCAGCGTAGCTTTGGAAGCTATCTGGGAACTGGTAAAAAGGGCTAACAAATATATTGACGAAACGGCCCCTTGGGCTTTGGCCAGAAACAAAGAGGCCGACCGCTTGGCTACTGTCATGTATAATTTGGCTGAAACCGGCAGGATCTTGGCCGTGCTATTGGTTCCTTATATGACTTCTACGCCTCGGCTAATTTGGGAGCAACTAGGTTTAAGCGCTGACCCGGCTGCCCAGGGTTGGGCGGCGGCGAAAAAGTGGGGCGGCCTGAAACCCGGTGCTAAAACGCATCGTGGAGCCCCTTTGTTCCCCCGAATTGACCTCGACAAGGAGGAACTGACCATGGATACGGAGAAAACGACAGTAAAGGAGAAAGTGTCGAAGACGCCAAAGGTGGAAAAGAAGGCGGTTAACCAAATTGATATTCATGAATTTGGCCGGATAGAGCTCAAAATAGCCGAGGTACTGCTGGCAGAGCGGGTGCCTAAATCGAAAAAACTGCTTCGGCTAGAGGTTGCCCTTGGCCAAGAGCGACGTCAGCTGGTGGCCGGTATCGGAAAATCTTATGAACCAGAACAATTAATTGGCAAAAAAATTGTCGTGGTGACTAATCTTAAGCCGGCTAAACTTATGGGAGTGGAATCTAACGGGATGCTGCTGGCCGCGAGCTTCCCCGGCCAGGGGGAGGAGGAAGCGATCTCGCTTCTTACCGTGGATCGGCCCATCGATAGTGGGGCCCGCGTTCGTTAGGGCCCAACTGACATTTACCATAGCTAAACGGACAGGGCAAACAATGTGGGTGCCTCTCCGCTGATTCCGGCTTAAAGGGGTGTGATAAGCAATGCTAATAGACAGCCATGCCCATATACAGGATCCGCAATTGCGGCCGGATTTAGAAGGGGTGTTGGAACGGGCTCACCAGGCCAGGGTCGGTGCTATCGTTTGCCCAGGTTATGATTTGCAATCTTCATCAGCGGCGATTGAAATTGCTGACCAGCATCCTCAGGTTGTGGCAGCGGTAGGTATACATCCTAACTACTTGGAAGATTGGCGGCCTGACTCGTTGGTGCAGTTGGCTGATTGGGCCCAGCATCCACGGGTGGTAGCCCTGGGGGAGATGGGGCTCGATTATGTCAACGGTCCTCGGGATAAGAAGTTGCAACAGGAGGTTTTTATCCGGCAACTAGAGCTAGCCGGGAAGGCCGGTCTTCCGGCGATAATACACAATCGCGAGTCCCATGCCGATGTACTCAAAATCGTGCGCGAAGTTGGCCCATTGCCCCGCGGCGGGGTCATGCACTGCTATTCCGGCAGTGCCGAACTGGCCGCTGAGTTTATCGACCTCGGCTATTATATCTCTTTTGCTGGCCCGGTGACGTTTAAAAACGCCCGGCGGTTGTCCCAGGTGGCTGCTGCCATTTCCCCGGAATGGCTCCTATGTGAGACCGACAGCCCCTATCTGTCGCCGGAACCGTTTCGGGGCCGGAGGAACGAGCCGGCGCGCGTTGTTTTTGTCGCCGAGAGGCTGGCCCAACTTCAAAATTACCCCCCAGAGGAACTGGCCTCGGTGATGACAGCGAATGCCAAAAAACTATTCGGCATATAAGTGGTAGTAGGGATAAATCGGGTTCAGATCCTTTCGACTGTGGCGAGGATTCAGAAGCAAGTCCAACAGCTGCCAATACAACCTAATATTACTGTGGCCTTGGGGAAAAAGAATGATATACTTAGTATAGGCCCTTGAAAGGAAGTGAGGCCGAATGCCGACGTTACCAGTAGAAATTAAAAATGTGGCTGTGGACAGCAACGGTAATCATGTAGTTCTTGTGAGGGAAACCAAGGGAGGGAAGTACCTACCCATCGTCGTCGGCCCCTTCGAAGCACAGGTTATTGCTCTTTATCTGCAAGGATTAACTACAGAGCGGCCCTTGACTCACCATCTGATGGTGGAGTTTTGCCGCCGGGTGGATGCTGAGGTAAAGCAAGTTGTCATAACTGATCTTAAAGATGACGTTTTTTATGCCGACGTGCATGTAAACCGCAACGGGGAAGCATTAGTGCTCGATGCCCGTCCCAGCGATGCCATGGCTTTGGCGCTGGCGTTTAAAGCCCCGATAGTGATGAACTTCAAATTAATCGAATTTACGGTCGATCCCGAACAAATGAGCATCCCTCCCGAATAGATCGTAAAGATTATAGAGACAGTACTTTCGGTTCAGCTGCGGGGGGAGTTTTTCTAATAACAAATGACCGCACCCGCAGCTGTGGCCATCTGGTCTTGGCACAGGGAAGATGACGGGGTATTTTGATCCCCTTAGAGAAAAGCTGATTTCTCCAAGGGGGCTTTTTATCGGCAGGGGGCGCCGGGTAATTTGCCAAAAAAATAATTATATCAGTTGACATAATTGTAGTCAAGGGATATAATTACAATAAAGAGGGTCGCAAGCTAAGACCTGCCGCAGGACATCTCCCCGGCAGGTACTTGCTGTGCCCGATTGTGTTTTTTGCTCTAGGAGGTGAATTCATATGTGGCGCTGCGGCCATGGTTTTGACGATGGAACCAGAATACTGTTAAAGGTAGATCTTCATAGCGGTAAAATACTGGTCAATCATCTGGATGAATTCTGGGCCAAAAGCGATTATGTCACCTCCAGTGGCGAAGAGGGGCAGCTAAAGTGGGCTGGACAAGCGGGCCTAAAAAAATCGGCCGGGTCTCATGGGTAAAGATTAAACTGTAGCGGTGACATTGAGGCGGCTAAAAAATTAAGTTTTTAGCCGCCTCAATGTATTAGGACGTCACCTACCAGCTTCAATGGTACCGGAATAGACCAGAGCTAGCTTGGCGCAGGCAGGCCCGATCAATTCGTATAACACTGACGAGGCTAAAATGATAGTCAGCAGCCGGTTACCCAGCGAAACCGGCAGAAGGCGCTCCCCCAAGAAGGCAAGGCCTATCGCTACGCCGGCTTGGGGAACTAAGGCCAAGCCCAGATAGTTGCGTATAACCGCCTGAGTATCCATGAAATAGCAGCCGAGGTAAGCCCCCAGGTATTTGCCGATAA
Organism: Bacillota bacterium; assembly: GCA_012799605.1. GTDB lineage: Bacteria > Bacillota > DTU030 > DUMP01 > DUMP01 > DUNI01. The sequence continues at coordinate 4,714 of JAAZKX010000060.1, forward strand.
TCCGGGTCAAAAAGTAGGCCACACCTAACAAACCGAGTGTACTTAGGGAAGCGATGTTTAGTTTTATACCCGAGAGAATAAAAAAGAGGGACAATATCGGCGGGGTAAAATTGTTAATTTGCCGGTACAGCTTTCGGTCATGGGCGATATTGATGTACGTTGCCCCCAACACCATGCAGGCCATAAGCGGTGAGATGTCGAAAATTGAACAGAGGCCGCTGAGACCCAGCAGCAGGGCGATGGTTAAGATCAGCCGGTTATCGTCACTTCGATCCGGGGTAAGAATCCGGCTGAGCAGAACCCCAGATAAAAATCCGAGGGCCAGGGCCAAGATATTATAAACAACGGGCAGTACCGCGGTAGAATAAGTTATAATTCCGGTTTCGGCTGCATCCACAAAAGCGATCACGAGGCTAAAAGCAATCAAGCAAACTACATCATCCAAGGCCACAACCTGTAATAAAATATTGACAAAATCACCCGTAGCCTGATATTGGTTGATGGTCATCATGGTGCTGGCCGGAGCAGTAGCGGTGGCGATGGCACCCAAAAGGAGGGCCATCCGCCAGCTGACAGCCAGCAGGTAATGCATGGTTAAGGTGACCACAATCCCCGTGATCAACGATTCGAATAAGGTTATTAGAATCACTTGCTTACCTGTTTGGGCTAAGACTTCCCGTTCTAAAAATTTGCCCACGTCAAAAGCGATGAAAGCGAGGGCTATGTCACCAACAAAACTCATATTTTGAGCGATATAACCCGGAATAATATCTAGCACATAAGGGCCCATCAGGATACCGGCGATGATATAACCGGTCACATTGGGCAGTCCCAGCCTTTTAGTCAGCCGGGTTACCAAAAAACCGGCTATTAGCATTAAGGACAGGGAAATAAGAATACTGGTCGCAGTATCGAAAACATAGCCCATCGTGACCACCCTTTCATCCGGGCTGTTTCCCCGGGAGGGAGAACCCCTGCGGCAATATGTTAAACCCAATTATAGTATGTGCTGTTTGTCTAGGGCAAGAAAAATTTTCCCATTGGTTAAAATTGGGAACAAATCCAAGATAAAAAAGACAATAACTGTTTAGAAAAGGAGCCTGGCGGTGGTTATATTTAAATACGGCCAAACTGAAATTGACCATTTGAGCCAGCGGGACCCGATGCTGGGTAAGGCGATAGCGACCATAGGTATGATAGAACGGGAACTATACCCGGATTTGTTTGCAGCTCTAATCCGCAATATCGTGGCCCAACAAATTTCCAAACAAGCAGCAGCCACAGTATGGAATAGAATAGTGGCTGCGTTTGGCGTTGTTACACCGGCTAAAATTGCTGCTGCCGATATCGCTACCATCCAGCAATTGGGCTTGTCGCTGCGAAAAGCAGGTTATATCAAACATGCGGCTGAGGCGGTAATCGATGGACAGATCTGCTTGGAAAAATTGCCCCACCTGAGTGATGAACAGGTAATCGCACAGTTAACCCAGCTGCCCGGGGTGGGAGTATGGACGGCGGAAATGCTGCTGTTGTTCTCATTGGCTCGACCGGACGTGCTCAGCTGGGGTGATCAAGCCCTAAGACGGGGGCTGAGAAATTTATATGGGTTGGAAGATCTAACCAAGGATCAATTTTATCGCTACAAGAAGCGTTATTCGCCCTACAGCAGCGTAGCTTCCCTTTACTTATGGGAACTGGCCTAAGCCAGAAAAAGTCAAACACATCTCGCCCGGCCGACTCTTATTATGTCTAGGCAAGAAACCCTTTTATCAGCCTTATAATTTATTTTAATTTACTTGTTGACACCTATGCAATAATTGGGGTAATATTTAGTTACAACAAAGCACATTAGCAAGTGAAAAGAAGAGTATTTTGAAAATTGGGCCATTAGGGGATAGGGGTAAAACACGAAGGGAGAGTATGCTATGAGGCGGCGGCGAAAGACTTCTGTGAGTGCTTTAAATACTTTAGCTGATGGCGCCAGGGGCACGATCGTTGATATTGTAGCTACAGGCCCAATGCGCCACCAAATTTTCTCACTGGGCTTGGTCGAGGGTACCGACATAACGGTTAGGGCTAAAAACCCGCTCAATAAATCTGTAAGTGTGCTGGTAAAAGATCGCAATCTTAATTTATACAAAGAGCTGGCCAAAAAGATATTGATAGAATTGGAAAACTAAAAAAAGCCGCGGTCCGGGTACAGGGAGCAGGGCTATCCCCTGCTTCTTTAGTTACAGAACTTCAGAGCCTGGCTCCGGTGACAGCTCTGATCTGGGCCTGACAGCAATTTTTTTCATTTTAGGGCAAAAATCAGCGTAACCTGTTGACAAAACCATCAAAGCTGGCTATTATATTAGTAGTATGAGAATGATTATCATACTATTTTTTATCGGCATAAGTTAGGGCAGGTTAACTTTTAATGCCTAAAGGAGCGGGTGCCATGCCTCATGTTTTAATCGGCTCGGCCTCGATGCAAGATTATGTGGAAGTGATCCTCGATCTGACCGAGGGATATGGCTCGGCTCGGGTGAGCGATATCGCTGACCGGTTAGATGTAACTAAGCCCAGTGTGACCCAAATGATGGACAGCCTAAAAAAAGAGGGCTTAGTTGAGCAGGAGCCTTATGGCCCGGTAAAATTGACTTCGGCCGGCCGCGAACTGGCAGCTAAAGTTCGCTTGCGGCACCGGCTGTTGAAAAAATTTTTGGTTGAAACGCTGGATGTCGATCCCGCGGTTGCTGACCAGGATGCTTGCCTGATGGAGCATGTAGTCAGCCCGGAGACGATGGAAAAGCTGGCCGAGTTTTTGCTGGCTGCATCGGTTATTAAACACTGAGCTATTGGGGCTTAAGCCAATTTTTGTGCTAGCGGGAGGTTTTCAAGATGAATAACCGCTGGATTATCAGTCCTGTAGTTAGGGCAACCGAAAAAGCTTTGTTAGCGGTTCCGGCTTTAGCCCGCCTGTATATGGCTCCTTATAAAACTGTGGTTCAAAAGGAAATAAAGCTGGCCGGGCTAAGACCCGGCGAGCGGGTCCTACAGATTGGGGCCGGCTCTATCCCTTTTAGCGCTATTTATTTAATGAAGTTGGCTGATGTTTCCGTGTGTGCTATTGATATCGACCGGGGTGCTGTTCGTAGGGCCCGAGAATGGATCCGGCGCTTGCAGTTGGCCGACCGGATTCAAATAGAAGCCGGGGATGGGCGAAGTTTTCCTGTACACGGTTTTACTGCGGCTTTTGTCGCCTTACAGGCCGAGCCTAAACGGGAGATTTTAGCCCATTTGCTCCGTGCTGGGCCGGATGGCTTTCGGATTATTGCCCGACAGCCGCGGAAAAAATTCTCATCCCAATATAGTATGGTCCCCAAAAACTGGCAGCATCAAGGGGAAATAAAGCAGCCGATGATCACTTTTTCTTCGTCGCTTTTGTTTACTAAAAATGGGGTCGGGGCTAAACCGCAGCCAACCGGATAAAAGGTGGCAGCCCCGGGCGGGATAAATTTATGGCAGCGGTAAAAATGACACCAACTGATGTTGCAGGAGAGGCGGGATAGCAGATGACATTATCAATGAACGGCGAAATTGCGCTAGCCGAGATGAAGATAGGACGAGCGGGGGTAATCTCCCAGATCGATGGGGGCGGCCGGATGGTTCGCCGGCTAGAAGCCCTGGGCGTCAGGCCGGGAAAAACAGTGGAGAAGGTAAGTTCGGTTTTTGATCGGGGGCCGGTCATCATCAGCCTTGACGGCCGCATGATTGCCGTTGGCCGTAGGCAAGCGATGCGTATTTTCGTGATCGAAAACTGAGGAGGAAAATAGCGGGCATGGAAGAGTTTTTGTACCGGGCTTGCCTGCGGGTAATCTTGGCCCTCGAAGCCGGTTGTGTCCGCTGGCCCGGTTTCGGCCGTTTATATCAGCGTCTGTTTTACCTTCCGCTGCTTAAAGAGGAAATATCTTTAGCCAGGCTGATGCCGGGGGAACGGGTGTTGCATATCGGCGGTGGTAGCTATCCGTGCACAGCGCTCCAATTGGCCCGATCGGGCTGCTTTGTTTGTTTGATCGATAGCGACGGGCGGGCAGTGAGTAATGCTAAACGGGTGGTGGCCCGGAACCGGATGTCCCGGCGGATCGAGGTAATTAAAGCCGACGGCAGGAAAGTTTTAGGGGACGATTATGACGCTATTTGGATTTCTTTGCTAGTACAACCCAAAGAGAAAATTATCAGCCGGTTGTTACCGTTGGTGCTACAAAATAAGACAAAGCGGATTGTATATCGAAATCCCCGGGGAATTTTTAAGCAGCTTTATCCTACGGTGGATGCCCACAAGTTAATTTCCCACTATAACGGCCAGTTAGCTGCACTATTGACTACCAAAAAATCAGTTGTAATCATGCGTAGGGAGGTTTGACCATGGGTGGCCTTCGAATGACGGAGCCGGCTTCTTTTGTTGCTGATAATACCAAAATATTGTTGATGGGAAACCCCAATGTAGGCAAAAGCGTTGTTTTTTCTGCTTTGACCGGGATCAACGTTATGACGGCTAACTATCCGGGTACCACCGTCAGTTTTAGCCAAGGGTCAATGGAGTTGGCCGGGCAGAAAGTAGATATAATAGATGTTCCCGGTACCTATGCCCTGGATACCGGCAACCCAGCTGAGCGAATAGCCAACGAATTTTTGGCTGGCTATGGCGATGTGGTACTTTTGATCCTCGATGCAACTAATTTAGAGCGAAATTTATATCTGGCCTTTCAAATTTTAGAAAAGAAACTTCCAGTGGTAATAGCTTTAAATCTGATGGATGTGGCCCAAAAGCGAGGTCTTATCATCGATGTCGAGGCCCTGGCCGAAGAGCTGGGGGTGCCAGTTATTCCAACTCAAGCTATCTACGGCCGGGGCATTCCGGAACTAAAAGCGAAGTTGAGGGAAAACCTGCTGTTAAAACAGAGCATATCCGCGCGGGAATTTGGCCCCGATTACTGGCACCAGGCGGAGCGCATAGCTTCCCGGGTGGTCAGCCATAGGCACCGCCGGCTTACACTGAGCGAGCGACTGGATAAATGGATGCTCCAGCCGGGGCCAGGGAGCCTGATCGCAGCGTTTATACTGCTTATAACCTTCGGTATCGTGGTCGGTATCGGGATGGGTTTGCGTAAATTTATCTTAAAGCCGCTCTTTTTCTTTTTAATCGAGCCTGCTATCCGCTCAGGGGTAACAGCGTTGGTCCCGGCCGGGATCGTCCAAAACGTTTTGATTGGCGAATACGGTTTTCTGATCAAAAGTATCGAATGGCCGTTAACGTTGGTTTTCCCGTATGTACTTTCTTTTTACGTGCTGCTTGGATTGCTGGAGGACAGCGGCTATATGCCCCGATTGGCTACGTTGATGGATACGGTCTTCCGGCGTCTTGGTCTTCAGGGGACTAATATTATTCCCTTTCTCCTCGGTTACGGCTGCGCAGTACCGGCTATTTTAAGCACCAGGGCAGTCGGGGAGCGGCGGGAACGGATTGTGGTATCCACCTTGATAGCGATCGGGATTCCCTGCATCTCACAGACGGGGGCATTTATTTCGTTGTTGGGGGAGCGGTCAGTATTATTGATAATTGCCTTATATGCGATTGCCCTTATAACTATGTACGCTGTAGGGTTGGTATTAAACCGCTTTTCTGTCCTCCCCGACCGGCCGCTTATTTTGGAGCTGCCGCCGCTGTTGCTCCCCAATGCTGAAATAATAGCCAAAAAAACCTTAGTCCGGTTGCGCCATTTTGCCCAAGATGCTTTGATCCCGCTGACCGGGGCGGTGGCCTTCACAGCCATTTTATACGAAACAGGTGGCCTGGCTTATGTAGCCAAACTGTTTCAGCCTTTGGTGGTAGGTTGGTTAGGCCTACCGGCCGAAGCTAGCATCGGCCTGATCATGGGTATTGTCCGCCGCGAGCTGGCGGTATTGCCGCTTATCGAAATGAACTTAACCTTAAGCCAGCTGTTTGTGGGCTCGGTGGTCGCGCTGTTTTACCTCCCTTGTGTAGGCGCTTTCGGGGTGCTAGCCAGCGAATTTGGCCTCAAGGTCGCTTTAGCGATCGGTTTGTTTACCATCGGACTAGCCTTTTTTATCGGTGGTTTGTTTAATCATCTGTTCCAACTGCTCGTTTTTTTAATCGGCTAAGGAGGCCGGGGACTGGGCTGCTTCTGGGTTAATACTTTAACTGAGCCACGGCCAGGCCGTGGCTTTTTAGTTAACAAAACAAAGTTCCAGAGGGCGCACGCCGCAGATTGTTGACATATGCCCACAATACATATACTATAGTAGTAACAGTTAATCTAGTTGGTAAGGCCGGGTAGCTTAGCTATCAGTATCAACCAGCCCAAGGGGGGTTTGTACTATGCCATTGGTCAATAGACTGAAAAAACTAAAAGATGATAAGTACCAGTTAACCCCGCAAAGGCAAGCGGTTTTCCAGGCCCTAAATGACATTATATTGGAGCATCCTACGGCCGAGGATATCTATGCCCGGGCCAAAAAATATTATTCGCAGATCGGGTTGGCCACTGTGTATCGGACTTTGGAGCTGCTGTTAGAGCTTCAAATCTTAAATCCGATCTTGGTGCCGAAAGGATCTACTCGTTATGAAGCTGCTCACAGTCGCCATGCACATTTTGTCTGTCTAGGCTGTGGGCGAATAATTGATGTGGACAAACATCTGAACCAGTATGCGAATGCGGTCGAACAAGAGGCTGGTTTTGCGGTCACCAGTACCTCGGTGCAGCTATTTGGCTACTGCGCGGATTGTAATCACCAGCAATGAAGTGAGTTTTTTCGTTAGCGGTTGACTAGGACCCAAAAGTTGGGGTATACTAATATTGGGCATATGCCCTAAAATAACCAAGGAAAGGAGACATTATCATGCCATTTGGTGATGGTACTGGCCCGTGGGGCAGGGGACCTCTTAGCGGGCGTGGAGCAGGTTATTGTGCCGGTTATCCTGTGCCTGGGGCTTTTAATCCGGTCGGACGGGGCTACGGATATGGATTCGGGCGCGGATTCGGGCGTGGCTTCGGCCGCGGGCGTGGATATGGATTTAGGCGCGGTTTTTGGGGTGCTAGCATGCCAGCTTGGGGCTGGGCCCCTGGATATGCACCGCCTTATCCGCTCAGGCCTCCTTTTTATCCGGGCGAACCGGTGGATGAAGCCGACATTTTGACCGAACATGCGGCCGAACTCGAAGAAGAACTGGCTGCCATCAAGCAGCGGCTAGCTGAGCTGGAGCGGGCAAAAGAGGATTGAATAAAATATAAAGTAGCAGGAGGGCGGTTATGAAAGTTGTTGTTACAGCCCAAACTAATTCGCTCGACAGCGAAATAGATCCACGGTTTGGGCGTTGCCAATATCTAATCTTTGTCGATACTGAGACCGACAGTTGGGTAGCTGTCCCCAATCCGGCTTTGGCCGAGCCCGGTGGGGCCGGTATTGCAGTCTCACAATTTGTGGCTGATGAAAAAGCTGATGCCTTGATTACTGGAAACATCGGCCCTAATGCAGCCCGGGGCTTGGCCGCCCAGGGAATCAAGGTTTATGTTGGGTCCCATGGTACAGTGAAGGAAGCTTTGGCCGCCCTAAAAGCAGGACAGCTAACCCCAGCTTCGGGGCCCACTGTTAAGCGGCGTAGCGGTATGTAAGGCCGGTTCGAAATGAAGGCCGGCGATTGCCCCTGCGGGACGGGGACATGATCCCGCGGGGGCACTTATTAACCAATACTTTGGGGGTTGTTACCATGAAAATAGCGGTGGCCACAATAGATGGTCAAGTGGCTGCTCATTTTGGTCATTGTCGGGAATTTGTGCTTTATGATACTGAAGGCAGTCACATAACAGCCAAGAACATTGTTCCCAGTCCGGCTCATCAACCGGGGGCGCTGCCTCGTTTTTTGGGCCAACAGGGGGTGGATTGTGTTATAGCCGGTGGCATGGGCCCGTCAGCCCAGAATTTATTGGCCCAACAGAATATTTCCACTATAATTGGCGCCACCGGGCCGGCTGATGAGGTGATAAAAGCATACTTAGCCGGGAATTTGCAGCTTGGCGATAGTGCTTGCCACCATTAGCGGGGCCAAGGCTAACGAAGATGGTCAGCCAGTTTAGAAGTTGGGAAGTGATAAGATGAAATTAGCAGTGGCCAGCGGTAAAGGCGGGACCGGAAAAACGACTATTGCGGTAAATCTGGCCCGGGTACTAGCTGAAGAAGGGCCGGTTCAGTTTATTGATTGTGATGTGGAAGAGCCCAATGCTCATTTTTTTCTCAAACCATCTTTAGATACAGAACGGGAAGTGTCGATCCTGGTGCCGGTGATTGATCGCGTACTTTGCAATGGCTGTGGTGAGTGCGTCAAGGCATGCGCGTTTAATGCTATCGCTGTGCTGGGGCATAAAGCGCTAGTGTTTGCCGAAATTTGCCACGGCTGCGGCGGTTGTGCCCGGGTATGTCCCACTAAGGCCATTACAGAACAACCTAACCGGCTGGGCGTGGTCTCAACTGGCCCCGCAGGCAATATTTTTTTTGTCGAGGGCCGGATTGATGTCGGTACGCCGTTATCGGTGCCGGTCACCAAAGGGGCGCGCCGGGAGATAAAAGAACAGGACGGAATTGTTATCCTCGACGCGCCGCCGGGGACAACCTGTCCGGTGGTGGCCGCAGTGGCCGGGTGCGATTATGTACTTTTGGTAACCGAACCTACTCCTTTTGGCCTCAATGATTTAAAATTGGCGGTGGAGTTGGTACGGGAGCTGGACATCCCGCACGGGGTAGTCATAAACCGGGCTGACATCGGTGACCAGGGTGTAGAAGAGTTTTGCCGCCGGGAAGGGATTTCTATTCATCTGCGGATTCCTTTCGAGCGGCAGTTTGCCGAGACTATCGCCCACGGGGGACTTCTGGTCGATGCGTTTCCGGCCTGGCGCCCTAAATTTCAAGCCCTGTGGCACAAGATCCAAGAAGAGGTGACGGTATGAAGCAGCTGTTAATTTTAAGCGGTAAAGGCGGTACCGGCAAAACCACTGCAGCTGGTGTATTTGCTGCCTTGGCGCCCAATAAAATTTTGGTCGATTGTGATGTGGATGCTGCTGATTTTCACCTGCTACTGGCTCCGGAGATACTTGAGACTCATGATTTTGATGCTTTGCCCGGGGCAAAAATCGATCCCGGCCTTTGTAACGGTTGCGGTATTTGTGCGTCTGTCTGCCGGTTCGAGGCGGCGTTGAAGCAAGCTGACGGTAAATATTATGTAGATCCTTACCTGTGCGAGGGATGCCGGGTATGTGTCACCGCTTGCCCGGCCGGGGCCATTTCGCTGGTAGATAGATTGGCCGGGCAGTGGTTCGTATCCAGCACCAGATTCGGCCCCCTGATTCATGCTCGTTTGATACCGGGCGAGGAAAACTCTGGTTTACTGGTGGCCAAAATCCGGCAGGTAGCTACCCAAAAAGCAAATGAGAAAGGTTACGATTTGATTATTATTGACGGGCCACCGGGAATAGGCTGCCCGGTGATCTCTTCGTTGACCGGAATTGATTTGGCTCTGATTATAACCGAACCTACCGTGGCCGGTAAGCATGATTTGGAGCGAGTGATCCAGCTGGCCCGCCATTTTAATATCCCTGTCCAAGTGGCGATCAACAAATGGGATTTAGCGCCAGAAAAAACGGACGACATCGAAGCCTACTGCGCGGCTGAAAATATTCCCGTGGCCGGGCGGATCCCGTTCGATGCTGAACTGGTAAAAAGCATAGCCGGCGGAAAAACTGCGGTCGAGGCTCATTCCGGTCCGGGGACCGAAGCATTGGTAGCACTATGGGAGAACATGAGCCGGATCTTACAAAATAAATCGGCTCAAAACCAGTAGCCGGAGGAAAAAATTATGCTAGAACGACTTCAAAGCCGGGGCAGATCCGGCTTTGTTGCTTTATCTCGATACATAGCAAAATCGGCTATCCGAATGAGGTCTTTAATATGCTTGATCTTATCTGTTCGGACAGCATAGCCTACCGAGATGCCCAAAGTTAAATGCTTAGGCTCCACCTGCTCGTTATATTGGGCGACTTTATTGCGGAGTCTTTGTACGAGCATTTGCGCCATCTTGGGGTTGCAGCCTTCCACCAGGGCGATAAACTCGTCCCCTCCGGTCCGAGCCAGCAGATCTGTTTCCCGAAAGCAGCAGCGCAGGATGTCAGCGGCAGCTTTGATAAGCTTGTCGCCTTCTAAATGGCCGTAATTATCGTTTACCTGTTTTAGATTATCAATATCAAAGCAGAACAAGCACAGCTGGGGAGAAAATTTGTCCCAATCAGCGGTTTGCTCGTTAAAACAGGCGCGGTTGCAAAGACCGGTGAGGGCATCATGGCTGCTTTTATAGGCCAGCTCTTCTTTTTTATTGACCAGCTCTTCATAGCGTTCGATATTCATCAAGGTCAAGGCGCTGATTTGAGCGATCCCCTGGGCGAAATTGAGGTAGCGACAAAGGTATTGGGGGAACAAAAACCCTCCCGCTTCCAGCACCCCGTAGCATTTGTCTTCTTGGACCAGGGCGATAAAAATCTTGTTTTCCTCCTCCAGCAGAAGAGCTTTGGCGGGTGCAGACATAAGCGAAGCCATTAGGTCCTCAGGCAGGTTGTCGGCGACAGCCTGGGAACTATGGAATTTAAACTGAGCCGCCCCCATGATGCCGATAAAGATAGCCTTTATTTCCTCCACAATTTCGCGCTGGCTGGTGTGTCTGGCTATTTTTGTCAACAGGTGAAGAACGGCCGCGTATTGGGCAAGTTGAGTTTGAGCCTCAGCCAGCTTTTTGTCTTTGGCCTGGTATTTATTTTTCAGCTCCCACTCGGCAACAATGCTTCGGATAATGTACTCGAGGGTAGTTGTTTCCAGCGGGATGATCGTATAGGGCAACTTTAAAAACTGGGCTAGCTGTTTTAATTTGGTCTCAAGTTGGCGATCGATACCCGTATCAAAACAGACTAACTCCTGGGCTGTTTCTTGATAAAAACGGCGCGCGGTTTGCTGATCGAAGCCCATAGCCGCCATGTGCTGGCGCCACTTGTTGAGCCAGCCTGTGGTCACAACGTAGCCGCCACGGTCGGAGATGTATTTTACCAACTGCGGGCAAGGAAGGTAATGGAAACAATGATCTTTGATCAGCACCTTCCAGGGCGAATAATCTTCAAGTAGGCTGCGAATATGGCAGTAGCGGCTGCAGATTATAATGCTGTCTTGACCCTGATCCCGGGCTTGCTTGAGCAAGCGCCGGGCTTCTTTTTGTCTACTATTGCTGACACACATACAAGGATAGGGCCTGACCTGTACCGGGCCCAGTTTTAATTTAGCGACAATATTTTCGATTTCAGGGGCTTGGTTTTCACAGATAAAAATGTTTAAGCTGTTCATTTTTTATTACCATCCAAGGGGTAGCGGCCATAGTGCTGTACTGCTTCGGAAATGGCTAGCAGTATTTTTTCTGGCACTTGCCAAGGGATCTCACCATGATTATCGGCTAATATTAAGCTGCCGCCGGGCCCAACTTTATCGATTATAAGGCGTACTTGCTGCCGGGCCTGATCGGTGTTCCAGTGTACCATTTCGAGGCCGTTTAAATTACCCAGCAAGCAGATATTGGGGTAGGTTTCCTGTTTGATTTGATCTAAATCGTCTTGGCTACTGAAACCAAGGACGGCAGCCCCAGTGTCGATAATATCTTTTACTACCGGCAGCGTCATACCCGAAGCCAAATGCATGGCGGTGGGGCCATTTATTTGGCTCAAGGTCAATTTATCGATAGGATAGCCGGTGTTCAAATAAGTTTTCCGCTCAATCAGATCGGGGGAGGCCAAAGGATTGAAGTAACAGATTGCGTCAGCCCCGGCTTCAAGCTGTGCATTGGCCCATTCGATGCAAAAAACGGAGTTTTTTTGCATCAGGGTTCGGAAACTGTGCCGGTCGAAATAGAGCAGTTCTAAATATTTACCCAGCCCAAGCTGCAGCGCCGCTAGGGAAAAGGGTGACATGACCACCCCGATAATCGGATCGCCAGTACCAACTTTGGCTTTTAGCTGCTGAATAACTTCCAGCACGCGGATCAGGCAGCGGTTAGTGCGGACTCGAGGCAAGTCAAGGGTTTTAATTTTGGAGCTGGATTTGATCACCGGCTGGCCAGTATTCGGCGGTCCGCAGTCAGTATAAACTACTTCACCGCCCATAGCCTCGATCTCGATCGCAGCATAGAAAAATGCATACAAGCAGTCATGCCTGTATTTGGCTTTCATTTTAAGCTGGGCTGTCACCACATGATCCGGCTGAGAAAAATATTTTTGCACCGACATTCCCATTTCCTTGGCCCCGTACAAAGACAGGAACAAAAACAAAGGGACCTGATCGGGCTCGCGCTGGTTTAGGGCTGTAGTTACGCGTTCGAACGAGGTCATTGTTCTTGCCTTCATGTTTTATACACCTTCTCGATTAGACTGACAGCATCAAAAGCTGTGCTGCCGGCAGCATCGGCTCCGACTCTTTGTCCTAGTTGGGGATCGAGTCTAAATGGGGCCCCGCCGACAATAATTTTTATTTTTTCGCCAGCGTGTTGCAGTTTCTGTTTAACCTCGGCCACTTTGAGGGCTGAAGGTAGCATTAAGGTCGAGATTAAAAGAAGATCAACCTGATGCTCTATTGTCTTGGTTACAATTTTCTCCGGACTAAGCCCGGATCCGAAATCGAGCAGCTCATAACCGGCTGCCCTAAGGACAGAACTGACAATTCTTTTGCCGAGGCTGTGGTAATCTTCGAGAACGCCGATGGCTATCTTGGGTGCAGTTTTAGGCCCGACCGCAGCCTGAGGCAGGTAACTGTCCACCAATTGTTCACAGATGACCCCGCTCATATAAACCTGGGCCAGGGAAAAGATGCCTTTTTCCCAGCCGGTGCCAATGTGATCTAGTGATTCTCTTATTATCTGTTCCAACTGACAAAAATCGTTTTCGCTTTTATAGCACCGATTTAATATCCGGGCCGCTTCGGTCCGGTTTATTTGAAGCAGCGCGTGGGTAAATTCCTTAATTGAGGCCCTTATTTTGTTCATTACTCCCCCTGCCTTTTGCATGATATAGCTGTAAAGCAGTTGCATTCGGTAGCATAGTCTTTTATTCTAGCTTTAGCTGCTACTTCCTGCCACAAGTAGGATAAAAGCCCTTTTATTTTCCGGGACTATAGTCCCGGAAAAAGGGCCTTCTGGTTACATTTAGAGCGTTTGTTCTCGTTGGCGGTGGTAATCATACTGCTGATAGGTGTCGCGGGGGCGGTCTTGGAGATAGCTGTACGCGCAGGCTTCGGGCGGCCGCCGGCGCATTTTTGCATAATGATCCCGGGCTGCTCGCTGGCACCCGGAGCAAGCTTGTTGGGGGATGCTGATGCAATGAACTTTAATGCGTCCTTGGGGACCGGCAGCTTCGGAGTCGATCATAAGATAACCGGGGCAACGAGGACAAATCCTTAAGGTTTCTAGTTGCTGTTCGCGGATTTGATCAGTGTCGTAATAGATATGACGCTGCCGCTGGTAAAAAGGTTCTCCGGTTGGCCGGCCCTGGGCTGTAAGCTGATGACGGCGCTGAAAAAGATGATATTGTTGCTGGACGATTTTCTCCAGCTGCTGCATCCGATTACGATTTTCTTTAAAGCGGTTTTGCCGGTAGTCTGGTTCGTATAAATTGGAGTAATCGAGGCCGGCCATAGCCATAATAATGCCCAAATTGACATAGGGCAGGGCTGTTTCGATCGAATAGCCGCCTTCTAATACGGCGATGTCGGGGGCGAGTTTCTCATTTAAGATGGCATAACCCCGGGCTGAAAAGGACATATTAGCCAACGGATCGCTGTAGTGGTTGTCTTGCCCAGCTGAATTTACGATTAACTCCGGCTGAAATTCGTCTAAAATAGGAAGGACTAAATTATCCAGCACATAAAAGATACCTTCATCGGTGGTTCCCGGCGGTAGCGGTACATTAATAGTGGTCCCCTGGGCCAAAGGGCCGCCGGTTTCGTTCATAAATCCAGTGCCAGGGTAAAGAGTGCGTCCGTCTTGGTGGAAGGATATAAACAAAACATCGGGATCATGCCAGTAAATGTCCTGGGTGCCATCGCCGTGGTGGACGTCGGTATCGATGATGGCGACCCTGCGCAGGCCGTATTTCTGCCGTACATACTCTACCATGATCGCCTCGTTATTGATATTGCAAAAGCCGCGGTTGCCATGGGCAACCCTCATCGCATGGTGGCCTGGCGGCCGTACTAGGGCAAAACCGTTTTTAATTTCGTCGCTGAGCACAGCATCGGCAATCACCAGCGCCCCGCCAGCTGCTATCCGGTGGGCTTCACTAGCTTGAGCGGCAACGTTGGGAACACAAAAATGAACCCGGGCAATATCTTTCAGCTCGGCTAACCGCGGTTGGTATTGGCGGATTTGGGGCAGGTCCATAATTCCTTCTTCAAAGATTTGATCCCTGGTATAAAGCAGCCGTTCTTCCCGTTCAGGGTGGGTAGGCGAAATAGCCCAGTCGAAAGCGGGGAAAAACACTAAGCCGGTCTGGTCATAAGGTGCGGCCGGCTGGTAGAGAGGCCGATTGTAGGTTTTTGGGTTCATGGTTGCACCCCCTTAAAACCATCGATAACACCGGGCGCGATCTGAATGCCAACATCATATAGCTTGCCGGTGGTGGACCAGCCGCGGATCATATTAAATTGTTCTTCGCGGAAGAACTCATATTGATTGGCATAGTGGCCGATACCCCGCTGTTGGGCTATTTTCCGCAGCTGGTTACGGGCCTCTTCTTTTGCATCCGTCAAACGCCAATTAGAATTACAGCTACCGGTTATACCATCTATGTTAAGGTGATAATGGCGCCGCTTAGTATCAGCATGAAGCAGCAGGGACAAAGTGGGCCGGGATACAGCAGCACCCAGGGCATTGGCTATCGGGGAATAAGTGTGGACAAAAGAGCGGCAGCCTAGTTTGGCGGCGATAAGAGGCATGAACGCTGCGGCAGCGGCCCCAATTCCGATGACGCGGTCGGCTGTTACCGGCCGCCGGTGGATCAACTCCCAAATTTTGTAGGCCGGTTCTTGTTCCCAGGCCGTAAACATATCATTGATACTAGCCAACAATTGGGCGATTGCTTGATCTATTGTCTGTTGGGCCAATTCAGCTACGGTAAGTCCGGCTGGGCGGGCTATTTTTTCTAAAGCTTGTTGGGAAGGGGGTAGAGGGCCTAATTTGCCCTGCTTGAGCAAATTAATAGCATCAGTGGGGGTGGCAACCGGACCGCCAAAACAGGCAGCCGGGCCCAAACGGTCGGGGCCGATAGTGAGTTTGCCCTCCTGCCAACGGACAGCGCTGTCCCCGCCGAGGGCCAGGGCCCGGGTGGCAAACGAGCGTACATTAGAATGGAGGCCGCCGATAAGGGCCCCGCGGGATGAATGCAGTGGCTCCCCTTCCAAAATAAGGGCCAAGTCTGTAGTTGTGCCGCCGATGTCAATAACCACTGAAGTTTTTTCATCCAAGGTCAAGGCGTAGGCGCCCATGGTGCTGGCCGCCGGGCCGGAAAAAATGGTCTCACAGGGATATTGTAAAGATACGGGCAGGGGCATGGTTCCCCCATCAGCTTTTAAAATGTCGATGGCGGCGTCGATCCCCCGCGCACGGATGGCCGCTTGAACATTGGTGGCGAAGCTGGCCCATGTATTTTTGGTTACCGCTGTGTAATAGGTGGTGACAGTCCGTCGGAGGAAATTAAGCTGCCCTGAGACTTCGAAGCCAGTTATTATTTGAAGGTGGGGATGCCTGGACAATAAAATTTGCTTAGTCTCTCGTTCGTGACTGCTATTTCTTGGGGAGAACTTGCCGGCAATTGCCACCTTATCGATGCCGGCGGCTACAATTTCTTCTCCCGCCCGCTCAATTTGACTTTTATTTAGCGGCTCGGTAATCCGTCCCCGAAAATCGGTGGCCCCTTCTACAATATAAGCAAAGTTAAAAAACCGAAGTTGGCGCAGATTTAGACCCGGGCCGGGGATCAGGATCAGGGCTACCTTATCACCGCCGCCGGTGGCCAATAAATTAGTTACCAAGGTAGTGCTGAGCACTACGCGGGCAATGTCGCTGCCCCGGGTATCTTTGAGCAGTTCATCGAGAACAGCTAAAACAGATGCTTGTAGATTATCGGACTCGGTTGGGCTTTTCATTGATCGTAAAATTTTATGGTCATGATATAAAACGCCATCAGTAAAAGTGCCGCCGACGTCAATTCCAATTAGCATTAGGTCACCCCTAGCTCAAGATCTGTCCGTCCTTATTTTAGTATAACAAGCATGATTTAACAACAAAGGAAACGATTGCCGCGCCCCGGGCGCTCGGTTTAGGTCCCAATTGGCGCCGACAGTGCGGCAGGAAAATGTTACCGCCGGCGGGAATATAAAACTACCGACAAGGGCACTTTTTTAACCGGTTGGCCCTGATGGAATCAATGATTATTGGAGGAGAAAGCTATGAAACTGGTGACTTATGAGTGGCACCAACAACAGGGGCTAGGGTTGGTAGTGGGCGATAAGGTGCTGGATCTTATGGCCGGCGCAGCCAAAGTCGGGGCTGGGCTGAAGCCGGCCCAAGCCACGGAGATGAAAGCGCTGCTGGCCCATGAAGGTGGGCTTGAGCTGGCTAGGGAAGTAGAGGCCGGGGCTAAAGCTGGGCTTTCAGAGCTAAAAGCAGCTTGGTTGCCCCAGGCCGAGATTAAACTCAAGGCGCCACTACTTAACCCCGACAAAATTATTTGTATCGGACTCAATTACCGTGATCATGCCGAAGAAAGCAATCAGGCTGTGCCGAAAGAGCCAGTTATTTTTGGCAAATATGCAAACTCGATTATCGGCCCCGAGGAAGACATCTTATTGCCTACCGGGCTTACTGATAAAGTGGACTTTGAAGCGGAATTGGCGGTGGTGATAGGTCGGCGAGCAGCAGATGTTCCGCCGGAAGATGCGCTGGCTTATGTAGCCGGCTATACCAATTTTAATGACGTGAGCGCCCGTGATCTGCAGATGAGCGGCGGCCAATGGATGAAGGGAAAATGCCTCGATACTTTCGCCCCGATGGGGCCCTGGCTGGTTACTACCGATGAAATTCCGCAGCCGGATGATCTGGAGATTAAGCTGAAGTTAAACGGCCAGGTTATGCAGTCTTCCAGCACTGCCAATATGATTTTTGGGGTGGCCGAGCTGGTATCATTTTTGTCGCAACTTATGACCTTAAACCCTGGCGATGTGATCGCAACCGGTACTCCGGCCGGGGTTGGCTTTGCCCGGCGGCCGCCGGTGTATTTGGCCGTCGGTGATGTGATCGAGGTAGAAATAGAGGGTTTGGGAACACTGAGAAATAAAGTAGCCGAAAAGCCGCGCTCCTAAGGGGCTTTGCCGGGCCTTCGGGCCTGGGCCTACCCCACAAATATTTATGATGAGGAGGCGGTGTAGTGGAGGAGTTTGCGATCGGCTGCCAGCTTGTGCCTGGCGGCGAGCTGCCCCAGGCACAAGCTGAAGAACCAGGCATCATCACGATAAAGGAGGAAAACGAACCGATGATTAAAGTAGGGCATCCAGCTCCGGATTTCAAAGCCCCCGCTTTTTATCAGGGCAAGTTTGTTACTACCAGTCTGTCTGATTATAAGGGCAAATGGGTGGTACTATGCTTTTACCCCGGGGACTTTACCTTTGTCTGAGCGACTGAGGTTTCAGCAGTTGCTGAAATGAACCCGGAATTTGAACAACTAGGTGTTCAGGTGTTGTCGATGAGTGTAGACAGTGTTTTTGTCCACAAGATGTGGAATGACCATGAACTGTCGAAGATGATCGGCCGCGACATACCGTTTCCCATGTTGTCGGATCAAGGCGGCGAGGTTGGTAAACTGTATGGTGTTTTTAACGAGGCTGAAGGAGTTGAGACCAGGGGACGGTTTATAATCGATCCCGATGGTATTGTGCAAGGCTTCGAGGTCTTGACCCCACCTGTGGGTCGGAATGTAAGGGAAACTATCAGACAGATACAAGCTTTTCAACTGGTTCGGGCTGCCAAAGGTGCCGAAGCGACCCCGGCTGGCTGGCGACCAGGCAAACCTACACTTAAGCCGAACCCAAACCTAGTGGGTAATGTATGGAAAGAATGGAAGGTTAAGCAGGCCCTGGAAGACTAAGCGACAATATTTTATAGTAAAGCTAAAAGAACCCCGGCCGTCATTGCTGGCCCGGGGTTCTTTTAGCAGGAAAACAATTATCAGTTAGGGAATATGAACAAGGAAGCCGAGGGGAAAATATGGGGACTGACAGAAGGAGGTGGTAGGGTGATGCGATCATTTACAGTCGAGCCAAAGCAGCCGGCCTACCTGTCCTTGAGCGAAGCGCAGTGGGATGACAAAATAGATAAAGCGCGGAAGTTAGCCTCACCGTGCCGGCTATGCCCGCGCCAGTGCCAGGTCATGCGCCTTGAGCCTGAGCAGGGCTTGGGCGTTTGTAAAACAGGGGCTTGGGCCAGGGTCTCTAGCCTGGGGCCTCATTTTGGCGAGGAGCCACCGCTGGTGGGAACGAGAGGCTCAGGTACAATCTTTTTTTCCTACTGCAACTTAGGTTGCATCTTTTGTCAAAACTATAGCATCGCCCATCTGGGCGAAGGCCGGCTGGTTAGCGATAAAGAGCTCAGCCAAATGATGCTCCGGGTGCAAGCTCAGGGCTGCCATAATGTAAATTTGGTTACCCCGACCCATGTCGTGCCTAATATCTTGGCAGCAGTAAGGCTTGCGGCCCGGCAGGGGCTAAAGATTCCGCTGGTATACAATACCGGTGGCTATGATTCGCTAAAGACAATCCGCCTGTTGGCTGACGTAGTGGATATTTATATGCCCGATCTAAAATACGGAGAATCTGAACCGGCGGCAGAATTTTCAGCAGCACCCGACTACCCGGCAATAAGCCTAGCCGCGGTGCGGGAAATGCACCGTCAGGTCGGCGATTTGGTGCTGGATGAAAGAGGTATCGCCGTCCGCGGCTTACTGGTCAGGCATTTGGTCTTACCAGATGACCTAGCCGGGACAAAACAGGTACTCCGTTATATCGCTACGGAAATTTCATCTGATACCTATGTAAATATAATGGCCCAGTACCGGCCTTATTACCAAGCGGTGGGACATCCGGCTATCGGGCGCCGGATTACGGCAAAGGAGTACCAGCGGGCGCTGGCCCTAGCCCGACAGGCCGGGCTTTATCGGTTGTAGGCTTCATTAGCGTTACCGGCGGGAGGTGGTGTACAGGCAACGGCTATAGAGGCGAGTGATTCGCCCGATCCGAAGTCAGAACAATAAGAAAGGAAGATTATTATGAGGATAATTGACTTATCCCATGCCTATCAAATGGGAATGACGCTCTTTCCGGGAACAGCACCGATCGAGGTCAAACAGATCGCCCAAATAGACGATGGTGGCTATAGGGTGACCGATTTTCATGCTGGGGTTCATGTCGGTACCCATTGTGATGCTTTTGGCCATGTGGTTAAAGGGGCCAAATTAATGGACGAAATCTCCCTCGATACATTTATCGGGGAGGCTGTAGTAGTGGATGCCCCGGTGGATGAGGGACTAGAGATCCAAGCGGCAGTACTGGAAGGACATGATATCAAGCCCGGGGATATAGTTTTGCTTCGGACCGGGTATCACAAATTGTGGAATCAACCGGAGTACGTGGAAAAATCCCCCTACTTTTCCCGCAAACTGGCCGAACGGCTGGTGGAGCTGGAGGTAAAAGCGGTGGGTATGGATATTATCTCTCCCGATACAGTGGACAGCACTACAGCCCCGATTCATCAGATACTGTTAGGCCATGAGATCGGAGTTATCGAAAACCTTAACAACCTGGACCAAATAGATGTAGACCGGGTCTTTTTTGCCGCCGCTCCAATACTTATTGATAAATCAGACGGCGGATTCACTAGAGCATTTGCGATTATAAAAGAATAAAACCCAACCGGTCTTCTTTTCCCCACTTTTTCCAAGCTGGCAGTGAGCCATGAAGGGGCGGGGCGACCAGTCGTAAGATTCCAGGACGCCTGAGCGCGGTTGACAAGAATGCTGGAATCAAATAAAATGAGGCCAACAAATAAATACTGAGGATATCTTATCCAGAGTAGCTGAGGGACGGGCCCGATGACGCTCGACAACCGGCATTCCCATTCGAATGCAGCGGTGTTAATTCCTGCAGGACAGCTTTGTCCTGAAAGATAAGATTAACAGCTAGGTTTGGCTTTACAAATCGTAACCGGGCTGCTTTTCTTATCGAAAAGCAGCTTTTTTCATCATCTGAGGCAAGGATTCCTAATGTGTTTAAGATGGAGGAGACAGCAAGATGCATATTGCGGATTTATTTGGGCGCGGTCAGCCGGTGCTTTCGGTCGAAGTGTTTCCGCCCAAACCGGAATCAGCGCTCGATGGCGTTCTGGCTACTATCGAAGCGGTGCAAAATCTAGAGCCGGATTTTATCAGCGTAACCTACGGTGCTGGTGGCAGTAGCAGGGCGCATACGGTGGAGATCGCTAATCGAATTAAAAACAGGTATGGGATCGAAACCCTGGCCCACTTAACTTGTGTAGGTACCGGTAAAGATGAGATTGATGATATTTTAGCTGAACTGCGGGAAAAAAATATCGATAATATTTTAGCCTTACGGGGCGACATGCCCCAAGAAGGTGTGCCGGCGAAATTTGATTACACTTATGCCCAAGATCTTATTGAATATTTGACGGCAAGAGGCGAATTTTCTATCGGGGCTGCCTGCTATCCAGAAGGTCATATAGAATGTGCAAGTCTGGAGCAAGATCTTAAACATTTAAGGGATAAGGTAAACGCGGGGGCAGATTTTCTGATCACACAGCTTTTTTTCGACAATGATTTTTTTTACCGGTTCAGGGATCAGATCAATGCTTTAGGTATTCAGGTTCCGGTTTCAGCCGGGATCATGCCAGTGATGAATAAGCGGCAGATCGAACGGATCACAACGCTATGCGGGGCTTCGATCCCGCCCCGGCTTAGACAGATTTTAACTGCTTATGAAGATGATCCGCCAGCGTTAAAAAAAGCAGGGATCGACTATGCTATCGAGCAGATAGAGGATTTGTTGGCTGCTGGGGTAGATGGTATTCATCTTTATGCGATGAACCGCCCCGAAGTGGCCCGGACTGTGTTTGCCGTGGTCAACGGTTTGAGGGGAAGTAGTGCGCATGAACATCGATTATGACGAGATTCTATCTTATCTTGGCTATAAGGGCCATCAGGCTGATAAAAATACCGAGGATCTGATTAGCCACTGCCTGGCCGAACTGCGTACCTTGGCCCGGGAAAAATATGTTTATGATATTTTTAAACTGACTTCGAACGAAGGATCACTTTCTCTGGAGGCGAGTATCCTTACCCTCACCGGCCGGGATATTAAAAACCACTTACGGCATTCCGAGCGTGCAGCTGTGATGGCCGTTACTTTGGGGTTAGAAGTAGAGCGGCAGATTGCTTACTATTCTAAAACAGATTTAACCAAGGGTGTCATCATGGACGCTTGTGCGTCGGCTGCGGTCGAGGCTTTGTGTGACCGGGTTGAGGCTGAAATCCGCAGCCGAGCCTTTAGCCAAGGGTTTTATTTAACTTCGCGCTTTAGCCCCGGCTACGGTGATTTTCCGTTGGAGATTCAGGCAGCGGTAGCAGCAGTATTGGATACTCACCGGAAGATCGGCCTTACGGTTACCACCAATTCGCTGCTGATCCCGCGCAAATCGGTTACGGCTCTGATCGGGCTACAGCGGGAACGTCCGGATCAATTGTGCTCCGATTCGAAATGCGAGGCCTGTTTTAAACAGGATTGTGAGTTCAGAAGGGATGGAAACTGACATGAGCAAGATTGATTTTAGCCACTTTATTCTTTTCGACGGGGCCATGGGCACGATGCTTCAAACCCGGGGGCTGCAGCCGGGCGAACTTCCAGAAAGCTATAATTTATTACAGCCGCATCTAATTGAACAAATTCAACGGGCCTATGCCGATGCCGGAGCCGATATTATCACCACCAACACCTTTGGGGCCAACCGCTTTAAGCTAGGCCGCGGCGGGTACAGCGTGGAAGAAATTGTTGCGGCTGCAATTCGAATTGCCCGCCGGGCAGCCCCGGATAAACTGGTGGCATTGGATATCGGGCCCAGCGGGCAGCTGATGCAGCCTTATGGTACTTTGTCCTTGGCTGAAGCATACGATATATTCGCCGAGCAAGTTATAGCCGGCAGCTCCGCCGGGGCTGACCTGATCTTGATTGAGACCATGTCCGATATTTACGAAGCCAAGGCCGCCGTTTTGGCGGCCAAAGAAAACAGTAACTTACCCCTGCTTGTGACGGTAAGTTTTCAAGCTGATGGCCGGACTTTGACTGGAACTGATCCTTTGACCATGGTTAATATCCTTCAAGGATTGGGCGTTGATGCCTTGGGGATCAACTGTTCTTTAGGCCCGAAAGAGATGCTGCCGGTAGTGGAAGAAATAGTTAAGTATTCGCGGGTGCCGGTAATGGCTCAGCCTAACGCCGGGATGCCCAAGGTGGTTGAGGGACAGACAGTTTTCGATATCGGACCGGAGGAATTTGCCAGCTATGCCAGAATCATGGCCGAGCTGGGGGTTACCATTTTGGGTGGCTGCTGTGGCACTAATCCTGGGCATATCAAAGCTATCAGGGCGAAGCTAACAACTTTAAAACCGGCTCAGCCGGATATAGAAAAGCTGACGGCGGTAAGTTCATCCACCGGTACGGTAGTTTTAGGGCCGGGGATCAATGTTATCGGCGAGAGAATAAACCCAACCGGGAAAAAACAGCTTAAAGAAGCAATTGAGCGCGGTGATATTGATTACATAGTGCATCAGGCTATCGATCAACGGGATGCCGGGGCCCAGATACTGGATGTTAATGTAGGCTTGCCAGCAATCGATGAAAAGGAGGTCATGGTAAAGGCCATCCGCGAGATCCAAACTGTAGTTAATACGCCTCTTCAAATCGATAGTGCCCGCGCTGATGTGATTGAAGCGGCAGCGCGCATCTATAACGGAAAACCGCTGATTAATTCGGTCAGCGGAAAGCGAGAAGAAATGGAAACGCTGTTTCCGATAGTAAAAAAATATGGTGCGGCAGTGATCGGCCTGACTTTAGACGAAAATGGTATTCCGCCGACGGCTGAAGGCCGGCTTCAGATTGCCAGCAACATAGTAGATACAGCCTGCCGGTATGGTATCCCTAAGGAAGACGTGATCATCGACTGCCTGGTACTTACAGCATCAGCCCAGCAAAGCCAAGTCCAGGAAACAATTAAGGCTGTAACCTTAGTTAAGGAAAAATTGGGTGTAAAAACCACTTTAGGTGTCAGCAATGTATCCTTTGGCTTGCCACAAAGACGTTTGCTTAACCGGACTTTTTTGGCTTTAGCTCTGCAGGCAGGATTGGACGCACCGATTATAGATCCCTTGGACGAGGATATGATGGCCACTGTCCGGGCATTTAATGTGCTGAAAAATTATGACCGCGATGCGACAGTTTATATTGCAGCCTATAGCGGCGTAAAAGAGAGCCCAATCCCGGTGATTGATCAAGCGGATCTGGACCTTAACCAAATAATTATCAATGGTCGCAAGGAGAAAGCAGCTGCCAAAACAGCTGACTTGCTAAAACAACTTGAACCTTTAGCCATTGTCGATCAGTACTTGATTCCAGCCCTCGATGATGTGGGCCAGCGCTACGAGCAGGGGGAAATTTTTTTACCCCAGCTTATCCAGGCTGCTGAAACAGTAAAGAGTGCTTTTACCGTAATCCGGCAGCAGCTGCAGGCTAGTCAGGGAACTTGTGCCGCTGTAGATAAAGGCAAAATACTATTGGCCACCGTCCGCGGCGATATTCACGATATCGGTAAAAATATTGTCAAAGTCTTGCTTGAAAATTATGGGTTTGAGGTAGTTGATTTAGGCAAAGATGTGCCCGAACAAGACGTTGTCCGCCAAGTTAAACAGCACAATATCAGGCTGGTGGGGTTAAGTGCCCTTATGACTACGACCGTCCGTAGTATGGAAAATACCATCCGGGCGTTGAGGGCTGAAGGGCTTGATTGCCAGGTAATGGTGGGGGGTGCAGTGCTTAATGAGGAGTATGCCCAGCTGATCGGAGCGGATTATTTTGGGCGTGATGCCCGGGAGGCGGTAAAAATTGCTCAACAGGTTTTCGGTTAGGCCGCCAAATATTTTTGCCAAAAACTAACCGAAGGTGGGCTGCCGCTAATTGTTAAGACTAATAAAGAGGAAAACAAGGGCCCAATGCCGAATAAATTAGCACATCTTACTAAACTTCAAACTTTTAGCCACAGCGAAGGGGGGCATTGCAGTGGCCCAAGATTCTCTCGATAACACCATCGGGAAAGTTGCTCTGCGGATATTGTTAGATGGAGACAGTTGGCAACCTAGTCAGGCCTGCCGCCGCAACTTCAGGTTTATCAGCGGACAGGCCGGATCCATGAGCGTAGAAAAAATCATTGCGGCCATCGAAACCGCTGCCCGCCGAGAACGGATTGTGACCAAGGAATATCCGGAGGATCATGCCCTCTGGCATGCTATTTTTGAAGCCTTGCACGGGGTTGGTCGTGGTCAAGTGGCCCTGGGCACCATTTTGCGGACAGCGGGACTCCGTTTTTCAGTCGTGCGCGGACCTCGTTATGTCGATGATCCGATCGAAGGAGAGTGGTTGGCGGTAGGGCTTTATGGCCAAATCGGCGGCCCGATAAGAGGCAACGAACACGAATGCGTCGGGCTGGGGATTTCCCATTTGGGGCATTAGGGTTCTTGGGCCATAATTGTGAGGCTAATACCTCGCTATAAGCCAGGCCCTTGACATGCTTTTGAAAGCAAGATAAGATGAAAGTAC
Organism: Bacillota bacterium; assembly: GCA_012799605.1. GTDB lineage: Bacteria > Bacillota > DTU030 > DUMP01 > DUMP01 > DUNI01. The sequence continues at coordinate 29,773 of JAAZKX010000060.1, forward strand.
AAATCAATAAAAACCTTAAGGCGCAGTTGCGATAGACAGTAGCAGGTCAAAGCAGCTGGGCCTTTTATCGTTATTGGCAAAGGGCCTGAGCGCTACTAATTTAGTTGAAACTGCGGCTAATGCAGTTTCCCTAGGAGGCTGAGGGATGAATTCATCAGTACAACTTACAGGATATGGGCTCAGGATAACTGACGTACTTGACGTTACCTACAAAAAAAACAAAGTTACGATCGCTAATCAGGCCCGAGAAGCCCTGGCGGCTGGACGTGCTATGGTGGAACAACATCTTTCAAGTGGACTTCCGGCCTACGGTGTCAATACCGGATTTGGTGCTCTGTGCGATACTTCGGTATCCCCGGATACTTTGCGTGATTTGCAGCGCAACTTGGTGCGCAGTCATGCTACGGGTGTGGGGGATTATTTTCCGCCGGAGGTGGTGCGGGCGGCTATGCTGCTTCGGGCCAACAGCTTGTGTTGCGGTCATTCCGGTGTCCGGCCACAATTGGTAGAGACTCTGGTGCAACTTCTAAATAGCGATGTTATTCCGGCCATACATTCCCAGGGATCTTTGGGGGCGAGCGGGGATTTAGCCCCGCTGGCGGATTTGGCCCTGGTTTTAATTGGCGAAGGGTCGGCTTGGTATGATGGTGAACTGATCAGTGGTGCTGAAGCCTTACAAAAGGCAAATATCGCCCCTTTGGTTTTAGAAGCTAAGGAAGGCTTGGCTTTACTTAACGGTACTGCCTTGATGACAGCGATAGGGGTCTTGGCCTGGGATAAGGTTTATAATTTATTGGCAGCTCAGGATGCCGCTGCAGCCTTGTCACTAGCAGCGTTTGCCGGCCATACAGCCGCATATGCTAGCGAACTTGTTGAGGCGCGACCCCATCCAGGGGCGGTGGCAGTAGCTGAACACCTACGGATTCTGCTAGCCGGATGCACCTTGGTTGATATCGGCAAGAAGAAAAAAATACAAGATCCTTATTCTTTCCGTTGTGTTCCCCAAGTACATGGAGCTACTTTTGATGCATTGCGCCATGTAAAATCCACATTGGAGATTGAGATCAATTCGGCGACTGATAACCCGTTGATTATAAATGGGCAAGTGATCAGTGGCGGTAATTTCCATGGGCAGCCGATCGGAGCGGTGCTGGATTATCTGGCCATTGCAGTGACAGCGATGGCGGCTATGGCTGAACGCCGGGTTAACCAATTGGTTCACCCAGCCTATAGCGGCTTACCAGCCTTTTTGGTGCCCGATCCAGGGCTCAACTCCGGGTTTATGATAGCCCAATACACGGCAGCATCGCTGGTCAACGAAAACCGGGTCTTGGCGACCCCGGCATCAGTCCAGTCGGTGCCGGTATCGGCTGATCAGGAGGACCATATCAGCATGGCGACTTATGCAGCCAGAAAGCTCGAGCAATTAGTAACGAACGCTGTTTTTGTAACTGCCATAGAGTTTTTTGCTGCGGCTCAAGCCATCGACCTCCAATTGCAACCGCAAAAAAGTATGCCCCAAGATACTTTGGGCTTGAAATTGGCGTCAATTTATGACCTTATCAGGCAAGACGTACCCTTTATAGGCCAAGATGCGGTGCTCAGCGGCCATGTTAAACATATTGCCGCTTTGATTGCTGACGGTCAAATAACTCAAGAGCTGAGAAAGCATAAAGCTGACTTGTTATTGTAAACTATTAAGGGATAAAACACAGCGGCAACGGAAGGTATTGTTTTTAGGACTACAGACGGATACCAAATAAGGAGGTTTAGGCGATGGTAACCAAATTTGATGTGTCACAAGCCATGACCATTAAGCTGGATAACGAGTTGCCAGCCAGGCCCAAGTTTGTGGAAGGGATACGCCGAGCCCCGGATCGCGGCTTTAGGCTGACCAAAGACCAAGCCAAAATTGCCTTAAAAAATGCGTTGCGTTATGTACCCGGGGAATTGCATGAACAGCTGGCGCCGGAATTTATGGAAGAGTTGCTTACCCGGGGCCGAATTTACGCCTATCGGTACCGGCCTGAGGGAAGGATTTACGGACAGCCAATCGATGAATACAAAGGGAAATGCCTGGCTGGCCGGGCGTTTCAAGTGATGGTCGATAACAATCTGGATTTTGAGGTGGCATTGTATCCTTACGAACTGGTTACTTACGGCGAGACCGGACGGGTATGCCAAAACTGGCTCCAGTACCGGCTGATCAAAAAATATTTAGAAGAATTGACCGAGGATCAAACCCTAGTCGTGGCCTCGGGTCATCCGCTGGGCCTGTTCCCGTCCAAACCTGATGCCCCGCGGGTAATTATCACCAACGGGCTTATGGTGGGAATGTTTGATAATCAACAGGATTGGGAAATCGCCGCCCAAATGGGTGTGGCCAGCTACGGGCAAATGACAGCCGGCGGCTGGATGTATATTGGCCCCCAAGGAATAGTCCACGGTACGTTTAATACTATCTTAAACGCTGGCCGCTTAAAGCTGGGGGTTTCCCAAGATGGGGATTTGCGCGGAAAGATGTTCGTATCCTCTGGCCTTGGCGGCATGAGCGGTGCCCAGCCGAAAGCGGTGGAGATTGCGCGCGGGGTAGGCGTCATAGCCGAAGTGGATTATTCCCGCATTAAGACCCGCCATGATCAAGGTTGGGTCAGCCATGTGTCTTCTGATCTGAAAGAAGTGTTTGCCCTGGCCGAAGAATATATGAATAAAGAGGAACCGATTTCCATCGCCTATCACGGCAATATTGTGGATCTGCTTCAATATGCAGTAGATAACCGGGTTCATATCGATCTTTTGTCGGATCAGACATCATGCCATGCCGTGTACGATGGCGGCTACTGCCCCCAGGGGCTGACTTTTGACCAACGGACCAAGATGCTGGCTGAGGACAGAAAGCAGTTTAAACAACTGGTGGACGAAAGCCTAAGGAAGCATTTTGAACTGATTAAAATCCTCCATGACCGTGGAACGTACTTTTTTGACTACGGAAACTCATTTATGAAGGCTGTCTACGATGCCGGGGTTACCGAGATTGCTAAAAACGGTGTCGATACCAAAGACGGCTTCATCTTCCCCTCCTATGTGGAAGATATTATGGGTCCCATGCTGTTTGACTATGGCTATGGCCCCTTCCGCTGGGTTTGCCTCAGCGGCAAGGAGGAGGATTTGATCAAGACTGACCAGGCGGCCATGGAATGCATCGATCCTAATCGCCGCGGCCAAGATCGCGATAATTATATTTGGATCCGCGATGCCGAGAAAAACAAATTGGTGGTGGGGACCCAAGCCCGAATCCTCTACCAAGATGCAGAGGGCCGGGTAAAGATCGCCCTTAAATTCAATGACATGGTAAGGCGAGGCGAGATCGGGCCGGTAATGCTGGGGCGCGATCATCATGATACTAGCGGCACTGATTCACCTTTCCGGGAAACCGCCAATATCAAAGATGGAAGTAACGTCATGGCCGATATGGCGACTCATTGTTTTGCCGGCAACGCGGCCCGCGGTATGAGCCTGGTAGCTCTCCATAACGGCGGGGGCGTAGGGATCGGCAAGGCGATCAATGGCGGCTTCGGTCTAGTGTTGGATGGCAGTCGGCGGGTCGATGAAATCATCAAATCGGCTCTGCTTTGGGATGTCATCAGCGGGGTGGCCAGAAGGGCTTGGGCCCGGAATCCGAACTCCATCGAAACGAGTGCCGAGTTTAACCAGCAATATGCTGGTCGGGGCCATATTACACTACCATATTTAGCTGATGATAACCTGGTGGATGAAATCGTGGCCAAGAACCTGTCGTGATTATGGTTGCCAGAGATGGGGTGGAAAAGTGCAGCTTCGTGAAACCGATCTGTTGATTACAAATATCGGTGTACTGGCAACCCCCGAAGGCAACGAAGCCCGAGGGGGGAGCCGGCAGGGTCAAATTAGGATTTTAAAAGACGCTTACATTAAGGTAAAAGCCGGCCTTATTGACCAAATTGGAACCAGGGACCAATTGAGGGCCCAACAAATAACAAGCGAAAAAGTGATAGATGCCGAAGGCTCTCTAGTTACGCCGGGATTGGTCGATCCTCATACCCACCTTATTTTTGCCGGCTGGAGGCAAAAGGAACTTGCTCTTAAACTAAAAGGGGTCGGCTACCTCGAAATATTGGAGCAAGGCGGCGGCATCTTAAATACGGTAAAAAACACCAGAGCAGCCAGCTTGCAACAGCTCCAAGATTTGGCGGCCCAAATATTGGATCGTATGTTGGCCCATGGTGTGACCACCTGCGAGGCCAAAAGCGGCTACGGTCTGGATCTTAACAATGAATTAAAATCGCTACAGGCGATCAAAAAACTAAATGAACATCATTTGGTCGAGCTCGTTCCTACTTTTATGGGCGCCCACGCTGTACCGCCTGAATATAAAGGGAAGACAGCCGATTATATCCAGTTGATCAAAGAAGAGATGATACCGGAGGTGGCCCGGCAGGGACTGGCCGAATTTAACGATGTTTTTTGTGAGCAAGGGGTATTTAGTGTCGATGAATCAAAAGAAATTTTGGAACACGGCCTCAAATATGGACTGAGTCCTAAAGCCCATGCCGAGGAGATAACCGCTTTGGGTGGGGCCAGCATGGCGGCTAAGGTGGGGGCTATTTCTGCCGATCACCTTATTTATGCCACCGATGAAGGCATCAATGATATGAGTAGGAGCGGAACAATAGCCGTACTACTGCCGGCGACATCCCTTAACCTGGGGGCT
>JAAZKX010000061.1 GCA_012799605.1 Bacillota bacterium
CGCCTTTACGGCCCAAAAACTTAATCCGCACTTGATCAAGTTCTTGTTCCGAACAAGCAGCTGATATGGCCTTCAGGGCAGTTGCAAGCAGACGCTGAAGCCCCTGTTCCATTTGGTTCGCCTCCCTTATTATAATAAAAAAGTCTTCTCCCAAGGGACGAAGACTTCGCGTGGTACCACCCTACTTCAGTGTTAATACAACACTCTAATCGTCGATAACGGGACTAGCCGGCCTAGCTTACTAAAGGTTCAGCCTGCAGCTTGGAAGGGAATGTTAGCCGGTCTTTCCCAATGCGGCTCTCAGTCACGGCCGCTTTGTTCCCTGTATGGTAGATTCGGCTTACTCTTTTCCTCATCGCTGTTTTGTCTTCTATTGTAGCAATAACTTGCGATATACTAGATAGGCAATGATAGACCCGGTATTCTCAAACAGGCGCCAGAAAAAATCCGCGGCCATCATGCGCTATCCACTCCTTCTTAAGTAGAAGTTTCTGCACCTGATTATAGCATAATGCTTTTCACATTACAACTTGTCGAGCGCCTTCGCCGGACCAAAATAAAGCCCAAACAGTGCTGATGTTCAGCAAATCAACGCCGGTTATTTGATATTTTGCCCTTGGGCCCATCTTTGGCGTACAGCTTCAAAAAGTAACACAGCTCCGGCTGCAGCGACATTGAGCGACTCTACTGCAGCTGTTAACTGTATCGATGCTTTTACACCGGGAAACCGAAGCAAACTGCCATTTATACCGGAGCTTTCATTTCCCAAAATTATCAGCGTTGGCTGGTTAAAATCAATTTTCCACCATGGGATTCCTTGATCCGGTACGGCAAAAGCTAACTGCCAGCCCTTAGCCAAACAATATTGGCATAACTTTGAGCCCTCGTCGGACAGGCTTTTTACTGGGAGCCGAAATAACGAACCCATGGCAGAACGGATTACTTTGCTAGCAAAAGGATATACCGAGCCAAAAGATAAAAAAACGCCTCCAGCACCGGCTGCTTCTGCAGTACGAATAATGGTTCCAGCATTACCAGGGTCTTGGATTCGATCGGCCAAAACAGCAAGATCCGTACTAGCCACAATAGCGGCCATATCAGGCAAAGGTGGATGATTAACCACGGCCACCAACCCCGGAGGGGTAGTCGTTTCTGAAATGCTGGTTATTACCGATCGTGTGACCGGAATAATGGAGCTGTTGCTTTTTTTTGCAAGCTGGCCCAACAAATCCTGTAGTTTGCTGTCAGCGCCTGTCTCAGAACAGTACAGAACCGTCTCGACCACACAGTCCGAATTCAGAGCCTCCTCCAGTAGCCGCACACCTTCTATAATAAACTGCTGCCGCGATCGACGCACCTTATTGCGGTGCAAAGCCCGTATATCGCGAACCAAAGGATTTTGTGGTGACTTGATAAACCTTACAATCGGCTCCACCCCAACAGTTCAATATTCGGACGGCCGGTCAAGATGGCGGTTACAGCCTAGTAGTAAGCAGTTATTGTTTGGCCAAAGTTTCCTTAGCCAGTGAAACTAAATCCGAAAAAGCCTTATTATCATGGACGGCAATTTCAGCCAGCATTTTACGGTTGACCTTAACGCCAGCCAATTTAAGGCCGTTTATCAATCGACTATAAGTAATGCCGTTTGATCTCGCAGCAGCATTGATCCTGGTAATCCAAAGCCGACGAAAGTTGCGTTTTTTCGTTCTGCGATCCCGGTAGGCGTAAAATCTTGATTTAAGAACCGCTTGGTTAGCTGCCTTAAAGGTGCGACTACGGGCCCCGCGATATCCACGGGCCAGTTTGAGTACTTTTTTATGACGACGCCTGGTGGTAACACCGCGTTTTACTCGTGGCATGATTGGAACCTCCTTGTTTCCGCAATAAATCAACCATAGGGTAGTAATTTGCGTACACGATTATAGTCAGTTTTGTCCACTAAAGTTGGCTTTCGTAGCTGACGCTTCCTTTTAGCAGTTTTATGCCCCAATAAATGGGACCGATATGCTTTTGCGCGCTTTATTTTTTTATTGGCCGTGAACTTAAATCGCTTGGCGGCACTTCTTCTGGTTTTCATTTTTGACACTATTGTTTGCCTCCTTTTTCCTCCGGCCGCGAAGATAAAATCATCACCATTTGCATCCCTTCCAGACGTGGTTTTCGTTCTACCACACCCAAATCTTCTATTTCCTTTGCCATGCGGGCCAACAATTCTTTGCCGGTATCGGCATGCACAAGTTGGCGACCTCTAAACCGTACAGTAACTTTAACTTTGTCGCCATTGCCAAGAAAGCGTTTTACGCTTCTTAATTTCACTTGATAATCATGCTCATCAATGGTAGGCCTTAACCGAATTTCTTTAACTGTAATAACTTTTTGCTTTCGGCGTGCTTCCTTTTCGCGTTTGCTTTGTTCATACTTATACCGACCAAAATTCATAATCCGGCACACAGGCGGTTTAGCATTTGGGGCTACATTTACCAGATCGAGACCTTTTTCCCCGGCTATCTTAAGTGCCTCCTGGGTTGACATGATGCCCAGCTGCTCGCCTGTGTCGTCGACAAGTCGAATCTGACGGACACGGATTTGTTCGTTGACCTGAAGGACTCTACTAATAATGCGTCACCTCCAAAATAATTCAAGGGGTACAATAAAATATATGAGGGGGCGGTACAGCCACCCGCCCCCTTAACATACAACCTTGGTGTCTAGCTAACCCTGATAGCAACAGTTACGCTTCAGGGTGAGAAGCGGATGGCTTCTACTTCCTCGCCACCCACTATAGCACAATGATGCCTGAGCGTCAACACCAATCTCCGCCCTCGATCTTGCGCCCGGAGATTTCCGTTAAAATACCATTCACAAAGGCATCCAGAGACATGGTGCTGCGGGCTCCTCGGTCACGATGCCGAATTGCTACCGTACCTGCTTTTACCTCCCGCTCCCCCACGACCAACATATACGGGATTTTTTGTAATTGAGCATCGCGGATTTTGTAGCCGATTTTTTCGTTTCTTTCATCTACCTCCGCCCGAATCCCGCTTCTTTGCAGCTGGCATACTGCTTCATTGGCGTAAGTAGTCTGGCGATCTGTTATCGGTAAGACACGAACCTGGATCGGGGCTAACCAAGTAGGAAAAGCACCCGCATAATGTTCAATTAGGATGCCAATAAAGCGTTCCAGGCTCCCTAAACAGGTGCGGTGAATCATCACTGGCCGATGCCTTTCCCCATCCGGGCCAGTATATTCCAGGTCAAAGCGTTCAGGCATTAGAAAATCAAGCTGGATAGTACCGCATTGCCAATCCCGGCCCAAACAGTCTTGAAGGTGAAAGTCAATTTTAGGCCCATAAAAAGCACCATCACCTTCGTTAATCTTATAGTCCATTCCTTCGCCTGCCAAAGCTATTTCTAAAGCAGCGATAGCTTCTTCCCAAATCTCATCAGAACCCATCGCATTTTCCGGCTTAGTTGACAGTTCTACCCGGTAAGAAAAGCCAAACACATTATATATGCGGTCTATTAACCTGATAACATTAGTAATCTCTTGGGTTATCTGAGTAGGTAGCATGTAAATGTGAGCGTCATCTTGGGTAAAACAACGTACACGCATCAAACCATGTAGTACTCCGGCTCGTTCATGACGGTGGACCAAGCCCATTTCTGCTAGTCTTAGCGGCAATTCACGGTAGCTGTGGGTTGTACTTTTATAGATCAAAATACCGCCGGGGCAATTCATCGGCTTGATGGCAAAATCCCGGTCATCTATTTGGGTAAAATACATATTTTCCCGATAATGATTCCAATGCCCTGACCGTTCCCATAATTCCTGGCTCAAAATAGTTGGGGTGCTTATTTCTGCATACCCAGCTTGCCTGTGCACTTCGCGCCAGAAGGATTCTAATTCATTCCGCAAAACCATCCCCTTGGGATGGAAAAAAGGAAAACCAGGCCCTTCCTTATGAAGGCTAAAAAGTTCTAGTTCCCGACCCAGCCGGCGGTGATCCCGGCGAGCGGCTTCGGCCAACAGTTCGAGGTGGGCCTCCAATTGTTCTCGGGTGCCAAAGGCTGTTCCATAGATACGCTGTAACATCTCGCGCTTCTCATCCCCACGCCAGTAGGCCCCTGCGATACTAAGCAGCTTAAAAGCCTTCACGTATCCGGTGCTGGGCACATGCGGCCCGGCGCATAAATCAGTAAAATTACCTTGACGGTATAGACAGACAGCAGCATTTGGCGGTAAGTCGTCAATCAACTCCACTTTATACTGTTCTTTCTTGGCTAAAAACCTTTCCCGCGCTTGGTCACGTTCTATTTCCATGCGCTCAAAGGGAAGATCATGGGCAATTATTTCTTCCATCCTGGCACTGATTCGTTCTAAATCTTCAGGGGTAAATGGCTTCCCTACAGCAAAATCATAATAAAACCCATCTTCGATGGCTGGACCAATACCTAGTTTGGCCTCGGGAAATAGGTCTTTTACGGCCTGGGCCAGTATATGGGCTGCACTGTGTCTGAGCACTTGCCGTCCTGCATCATCAGTTGATTTAAGGGGCACCAGTTTACTATCGGCGTGGAGGGCAAAATTAAGATCCCTGACCTCGCCATTTACCTTGACCGCCAATATATCCTGGGGTTCCTGAGAAGATAGTTGCACGATGGCATCATAAGCTGTAATGCCGGGGATAAAACGCCCCTGTTGCTGCCCGCAGCTAACACTTATTTTGACCATGAGTTCAACCTCCCTTACCATAAATAAAGACCTGCCCTGGTCAAGGGACAGGTCATAGTTCTGTGGTTCCACCCTATTTCGCGCAATAGCGCCTTCAATATTCTAACGGCAGCAAGCCGGCCAAACCTACTTGTTTTCGGCAGGCATTCCGAGGTGGTAAGTCGTCGCCTTATGGCTGGAGGCATTTCCACTATTCATACCTCCTCGCTGAAGCCCAGCTGCGACCACAAAGTCCTCATCATCATGTTAGCTATCTTTACTTAAATTTAATTATAGGCTTAGATATTCTGCCTGTCAACTTAGCAGGCTAAAAAAACATCACTTTCCCCCATGATATGAAAATTGCTTGCAATAAACCAACTACCCCGCCTAAAACGCCGCCAGCCAATTCAATATATTTTAATTCACGGCCGACAACTTCCCGACTTAGAACTTCAAATTCCCGTAACGACATCAATCTTAGTTTAGACTCAATAAGTAAACCAACGTCTATTTGACCAAGTGGAAGATCCTCTACTATTTCATTGGCAAAAGCAATGCTTCGGGCATCAAACCAAGCCTTGCAATAATCGCTTAAATGGTCACGTATTACTGCTGGCAAATATGCTGGTAAGCGTTTTTCAAGTTCGCGCTGGGCTGTTTTCGAAATCAGTGCTGATAGCTGATCATAGAAAGAAGGTTTTTGTAGAAGGGTTTTCAAATCGGCTGGGTTGAATAAGTTTTTTTCTATTAACTGGCCGATGCTGCGGGCAATATCAGCCTGACGCCGGGGCAACAACCCCTGTATATGCCAGGGCCCAACATATATCGGATCATAAGGATGAAAAAGCAACCATATAGCCACCACATTAGTAACCCAGCCGATAAAAGCCCCAGTAGCAATCATGACAACATAAAGCATGCTATAGTACTCTCCCTTGTTCTGACGATAATTTTGTAGCCCGTTTCCTGTAGCAATCATAACAATAGCTTTAAAAAATCCCAACCAGGAACTTCCCCGGAACTTTGGTGTTTTTAAGCAAGACGAACAAAAATGGCGCGGCCTACAAACCGCGCCATTACTGGGTTTCAAGCTGGTGCGCACTAGAGGGATCGAACCTCTGGCCCCCTCCGCGTCAAGGAGGTGCTCTCCCGCTGAGCTAAGTGCGCTTCTCAGAAACAATTATACAAATATGAGCAGCGGAAGTCAAGGGATTTGGCTTCCTACCTTTTTAGCCCCACTGTCCCCAAACGTAATCAACATTTATTTAATCAGTTAGCAGCCGGGCAATATGGTGCATGATACGCTCTGCCAATACCCGGTTGCTGGCCCGATCCTTTGGGTCTAAATCAGACCATGGTACCTGTTGCCCAAATCGTATTTGTACCGGTCCTGTATCTTTATACCGGGTGCCTTTAATTCCAGCCGGGATTAAGGTAGCCTGCGTGCGTAATGCTAAAAGTGCTGCCCCTTGTTCGGCCGGATTAAGTTCCCCGCTTTTACTCCGGGTACCCTCTGGAAACATGCCCAAAACCCGATTATCCCTTAAGATAGTCAAAGCATACTTGTAAGCTTTTCGGTCAGGAACGTGCCTTTTAACCGGAAAAGCGCCTAACTTTGTAAATACCCATCTTAATAAAGGGTTAGTAAACAATTCATGTTTGGCCATAAAGTGTACCTGCCGGGGGCAAGCCACCGCTACTACAGGAGGATCCCAGGCACTGATATGATTTGCAACAATTATTACCGGTCCTTCAGAAGGTATATTCTCTTGCCCCGAAATCTTGAGCTGCTTAAATATACCCAGATATAACTTTATGATTTTCGCACAAATTTTGTAGATCAGAAACAATCCCCCTCCTTTTGGCGTGTGGATTTTTTTTGACGCTTTATTAGGGCAATTATAGCATCGACGACAGCGTCCGGCGACAGATGGGTAGTGTCGATAATATGAGCATCCGCTGCGCGCTTAAGGGGTGCTTCTGATCGGGCTGAGTCGGTTAGATCCCGCTGGCGCACTTCTTCTTCGACCGCTGCTGTTGGTAAGAAAAAACCCCGACTTTGGAGCTCCTGTTGCCTTCGTTTCACCCTGGTCGATAGATCGGCCTCAAGAAAAACCTTGACCTCGGCATTAGGCAAGACCACTGTGCCGATATCGCGCCCATCCATGACAATACCTTTTCGGCCAGCCAAGGTTTGTAATTTTTGGGTCACCTGTTTACGAACAGCAGCTATTTGTGCTACCTCAGATACTTTGCCGTTGACCTCCGGTGACCTTAGCTCATCGGTAACCTCTTCCCCGGCAATAAAATAGGCCGGCTGGCCATCGGCTTTCATTTTAACTTCTAACGGCATTGACCCGGCCAGATCGGCCAACACGGTTGGATCATTAAGATCGTTATCCCGTCTTAAGGCAATTAAAGTCACGGCCCGATACAAGGCTCCAGTATCAATGTATAAATAGCCGAGTTTTCTGGCTATTTGGCGGGCAACAGTACTTTTGCCCGAGCCGGCAGGGCCATCGATCGCTATTTGTTTGGGCATAGTTGCTCCAACACCTTTTCCGCAATATTTTTACCCACCCAGCCTTAGGGTGAATCAGATTTGGTTGCGCTGTATAAAGCAGCTATCTCGGTTGGGGTTAAAGCCCGGGTTTTACCCGCAGGGAGTTGTCCTAATTTTAAAGGTCCTATTTTAGTTCTAATAAGCCGTTTAACTGGAGCTGTAATAGCCTCAAACATGCGGCGCACTTGTCGTTTGCGCCCTTCGATAAGGTCAACTTCCCAGCGTGAACCTTCCTCCCAGCTTCCGATCGCAACCACCCTCCGGGCCTGAGCTAAGCCATCCTCCAGTCGAATTCCCGTCTTTAATTTTCCAATTCGTTTGCGGTCAGGGTAACCAGCAACCCAAACTTCATAGGTTTTCACCACCTCAAATGAAGGATGGGTTAGCCGATAAGCCAAATCACCATCATTAGTAAGTATAAGCAAGCCTTCACTCTCATAATCTAGACGCCCTATAGGGAATAAGCGAACATCGGCAGAAACCAAATCCATAACAGTAGGACGTCTTTGAGGGTCACGTACGGTCGTTATATAACCTGTGGGTTTGTGCAGCATCAGGTACACCTTAGGTTGAGTTCGGGTTATTAGAACATCATCTACAGCAATCGAATCTGTATCCGGGTCCACCTTTTGGCCTAACCTAGTAACCACGTCACCGTTAACTTTAACCCGGCCAGCTTGGATAAGTTCCTCTGCCCGGCGGCGTGAACATACGCCAGCTTGTGCAATAACCTTGTGCAAACGTTCTTTCAATGCCTGTTTCCTCCGTAAATTTTTTAAATGCTAACGGCAAATTAATATCCAGATTAAGCCTCCTAGAAATTTTACCGGCAATCTACCAAGGCTAGCCATAGCCAGGCCTCAATAATTTGTGTTCGAGTATTGTCCAAAAAAATCCTGCTTTTGGATCATATTTTTTAAACTGGTATGCTGCTAACAGCATAATAATCGCGTTAGTACAACAGCGGCAGTTATTCCGGATATATCAGCCAGCAGCCCCACAATCGGAGCATAACGAAATTGCGTAATGCCAATCGAGCCAAAATATACTGTCAATATATAAAAGGTGGTATCGGTAGACCCTTGTAGAGCTGATGCCATCAATCCCAGTCTTGAATCGGGACCATAAGTTTGCAATATGTCAACCATAAGGGCAAAAGATGCACTTCCTGACAGAGGCCGCATCAGCGCCATCAACAATAGCTCCGGTGGAAAGCCAAGCAGTGATAAAGGATACTGCAAAGGGCGAAACATCAGCTCTAGTAACCCAGAAGTTCGCGCAACGCCAACGGCAGCCAGTATGGCGATTAAATAAGGAATCATTTTTACCGCGACCGAAAACCCTTCTGCCGCCCCTTGAATAAAAACATCATATACTTTTACCCCTTTTAGTTTAGCTACCAACAGTATTACGCCGACAAAAATCGGTACTAGGTTATTGCTAAAATCAACTAAATAAAAAGCCAACCGTTAACCCCTCCCCCATAATTTCTGACAAATCCGATCGCTTATTACTGCCGTGGTCGTAGCTATCACCGTGGATAAAAAAGTAACCATTGCTGTCGCTGTCGGCTTGGTCGAACCTGCAGCCATGCGGGCAGCTATGATGCTCGTCGGTATAAAGGTAATGCAACAAGTATTTAAAGCCAGAAAGGTACACATAGCCGCTGTAGCCTTACCCGGGCTTTGATTTAAGTCTTCTAGCTCATGCATGGCTTTTAACCCCAGCGGGGTAGCTGCATTACCAAGCCCTAGCATATTGGCCGCCAAATTTAATAAAATTGAACCTGCCGCCGGATGAGAGGCAGGTATGGATGGAAAAAGAATTACAAAGATGGATTTCATTTTTCGAGCCAACATTTCTACCAAGCCAGCAGCTTTAGCAACACTCAAAATGCCGAGCCAAAAACTCATGCTGCCAATTAAAGTGATAACAAGCATCACTGCTGCTTCTGATTCAGTTAACAGCGCCATCGTTACAGAGGCTGATTCTCCACGAAAAAAAGCTATAACTACACTACCGACCATTAGGATAAACCAAATCAAGTTAACCACATTCTTCCCCCCTTTATTTACAGTATGAGGCGTAAAATGAGGGAAGAACGAAAAACAAAAAAAGGAGGTTTTAGCCTCCTTATCACAGGCAACCGCGAGGATTGTATGTCGATGTGGCAGCAGCGTTACTATTTATCTCTTTCTCATCGTTGCCAGCCGCCTTTGTTTTAGTTTTCATTTTGGCCCCCAGAAGCGTGTTTATGCGGTCGATAAGCTGGGGGGCTAAATCGATCAAGCGATCATAAAAGGCTCTACTGTCTACTGGCAACAAGCGGACCTGCCCGCCTCCTACTACTAAAAAAGCCACCGGGTGAATGCTTACTCCAGCACCACTGCCCCCGGCAAACGGAAACAGATCACTCTCTTCAGCTGCAGTAGCACCCCCTTTTTGGCGGGACTGGTACTCGCCACCACCAGCAGCAAAGCCAAAGGCCACACGTGAGATAGGGATAATTACACTCCCATCACTGGCTTCAACCGGCTCACCTACTACCGTATTTACATCGACCATGTCCTTAATGCTGTCCATTGCTGTCGTCATTAACCCTTCAATAGGATGTTCTGCCATGGTTTTTACCTCCTTGCCAACTAGCTGGCCATCTATTGTAGACTAGAGTTTTCATCGCAGCAGTAATAATATGGAGTAATGGCAGAAAAAGTATACAGCGAATATCAGCACTAAAGACAGGTGTATTAAATTGTGGTTCGATCCTGACCTTAATGGCTTGGTTTTTAAACATCGCTGCAAGCAAAGCCTGTGCCCAACCTATGATTTGCCACATGGTGCCGGCCGCTATTCCGGTGGTCGCAGCATCGCCAGTTCCTATGGTTACAACTCCCCTAATATCTAGGCTGCAATGGAAAAAAAGCGAGCGGACAAAAAACAAAAGCGGACGCCCCGCTTTTAGCAGTTCCCTACCCCTGCAAAAATAGTCAGTGTTCCCGATGTTCTCGATCAATAAAAATTTTTGCTTAAAACGATAGATAGGTATAGATATACGGTAACTTGTGTGGCCCCAGCAGACGCCAAAACGCAAGCTGTTTTTCGAGGAAATAATCAGCTCGATCCATAAATTGCTCAGCAATAGCAGCGCGAGAAGCAAACTAGGGATAATAAACAGGAACATTTTGCCACCCTCAGCCCAACTTTTTCCTAGTTTGCCCAGTTTTCCGACCTCTATATGTTTTTTCCATAGTTATTCAGGCAAATTTTGCTGCGGTAGATCATTAAGGCTGTTAAGCCCCACTGATTGGAGGAAATTATCGGTCGTACCATATAATATCGGCCGCCCCGGCCCATCCTTTCTGCCGACCACTGTGATTAAGTCACGCTCTTGAAGGGTTGTCAAGACAGAATCCACTTGCACACCCCGAATTTGTTCTATTTTCAATCTGGTAATCGGTTGACAGTAGGCTATTATAGCCAGGGTCTCGAGCGCAGCCTGGCTTAAGCGTGGCTTCTCCGCCGGCTGCAATAAACGCTGGATATAAGGTTTATATTCGGCCCGGATAAAAAATTGCATACCGCCAGCTACTGGACGAAGTACGATACCACGGCGGCTTTGGTTTATGTTCCGTTCAAGTTCAGCCAAGGCTAATTTAGTATCATGTTCCGACAAGTCGCCCGCAGCTGCCAATTCTTTTACCGTTACCGGTCGTCCTGCTGCCAGCAGCATAGCTTCCAGTAAGGCTGTTAATGATTGCTCCTGCATACATGGCCCTCCTTGCCCATTAAGAAAATATCAGCAAAAGTAGCCGCCTGGCGAACTTTGATTTTATCTTGGCGCCACAGCTCCAGCATGGCTAAAAACGCTGTTGCTACACGAAACCGCGATGGTTTGCTACCAAGATATTGTGTGAGTGAAAAAACGTGCCGCCTTCGGATAAATATTTTTAGGCTAGCTATCTCATCTTTGACAGTCGGTCGGTTTGATCTGATTGCGACCGGACGCCATTGGGCGAACAGAGGTTTTAGGCGAATCCAAGCAGATACAATACTGTCCAGATCAGGTGATGGCAGCTCGACCGCGAATAACGGTTGGGCACCTTCACATTTAATAGGATTGAGGCTGCAAAAAGCAGCCTCTTTATCCATCATTTGGCCTAAGGTATAACTTAAATCGCGGTATTGACGGTATAGCTTCAGATGCTGCACCAATTGGTCAGCATTTTCCTGGGCTGACTCATCTTGTTTCAACAGTGCGGTAGTATCCTGTGGCAAGAGCACCCTAGTCTTCAATAATAATAATCTGGCGGCTAGAATTAAAAACTCTCCCATTGTATCAAGATTAGTATGTTTCCCGGCTGATGTAACATGGGACACATATTGATCTACTACCTGGGCTAATGAAATCGCACAAATATCCAGCTCCGCTGATTCGATCAGACAGCAAAGAAGATCGAAAGGGCCGCTAAAATTCTCGAGTTTAATCTCGTGTGCCAACCTATTTACCTCAACTTTAAAAATCTCGCAGGTTCATAACCCGGCGTACATCAGCTAACGTCGCTTTTGCTACCATACGGGCCCTGCCAGCGCCATCGTGCAAAATATCCATAACATCATCCGGACGCTGGGCCAGTTTTTGTCTTTTTTCATACAGCGGCGCCATGCGGTCAATGATAATATCTGCTAAGCGTTGTTTACAAGCCACGCAACCTATCGAAGCGTTACGGCATTCTTCAGCGACGTGTTCTTGTTGTTCAGGAACAAACGCCCGGTAAAATTGATATGGTACACAAACTTCTGGCCGGCCGGGGTCAGTTTTTCGAATGCGCTGGGGATCAGTAACCATCTGCGCTACTTTAGTCCGAATGGTAGCCGGATTATCTGACATATGAATTTCGTTGCCGTAGCTTTTGCTCATCTTGCGGCCATCAATACCTGGTAATAAGGCGAACCGGGTTAATTTTGCCACCGGCTCGGGGAAAACTTCAGATTTGAATAAAAAATTAAACCGGCGGACAATTTCACGGGTAATTTCTATATGCGGTAATTGGTCTTCCCCGACGGGAATAACCCCAGCTTTATAAGCCAATATGTCGGCAGCCATCAGCACCGGATACCCAAGGAAACCATACGTGGCTATATTACGCCCTTCTAATTGACGAAGCTGCTCCTTGTATGTAGGAATTCGTTCCACCCAGGAAAGCGGGGTTGGCATAGATAGTAGTAAGTGCAGCTCAGCACCTTCTTTTACGCTAGATTGAACAAATATAACAGATTTTTTAGGGTCTATGCCAGCGCTCAGCCAATCGATAGCTATATTTAAGATATTATCTTGAAGTTCCGCAGTATCTTCATATCCGGTAGTGAGGGCATGCCAATCTACTATGCAAAAAAAACATTCGTAATTCTCCTGTAAGGTCACCATATTGACTACAGATCCAAGATAATTTCCCAGATGCAAATGCCCGGTAGGGCGCATTCCATTAAATACCCGGCCTTTCACCCAAATCGCCTCTTTCGCCATATGATCTAAAAATGTAACAAAACCTTATAAATAATACCAAATACTATAACGTCCGTTACCCGATATAAAAAATCATAAACCCCATTAGCCAGTGGTAGCAAAATAGAGTTAATGCTCCCTAAATAGAGCAGTACAATAAGTAGAATCGGCCCGTACTGTTCGAATTGAGCCAGCTGGTAAACAGTCCTTCGTGGTAACAGTTCAAACAACACTTTGGAACCGTCTAAAGGTGGTATCGGAATCAGGTTAAATACGGCAAGAAAAAGATTGTACCACATGGTCATCTCTAAAACACCAGCAATAACTCCATGCCAAGGTACCAATTGCAACTTTAAGATTATCAACAACAGCGTTGCCAAAATCAAATTGGCTGCTGCACCGGCTAATGAAACCACAATAATACCTAGCCGTCGGGGCCGTATGTACATAGGATTGATCGGTACCGGTTTAGCCCAACCAAAACGCAGCAACCATAGCATCAATAATCCCAACGGGTCCAAATGAGCTAATGGATTCAACGTCATTCTACCGCTTAACCGAGCAGTAGGATCCCCAAAAGCATCAGCTGCTTTAGCATGAGCATATTCGTGAACAGAGATGGCCATCAACAAGGCCGGTATCCGAAATATCATCTCGCGGCCAAATAGCATGTCTATCTTCCCTTCCAGCAGCCTTTTGGGGAATGCTGCCACTTAACCGCAATTATAGCACATCGAGGGGGTAAAAAAAAGTCATGCATTTAATCTGTTAACCAACGGGTCTGCAGACCAACGGCCACACCTATCACCCCAACAAGCTAATATTTGCCCCTTGGCGGTGATTTTGACCACCTCACAAGTGTTGCTACAGCCGTTGCAGTGTTTAGTCCGGACTTTAAAATTCCAATGACTAACTTCAAAACCGCGAAAACTGCTTTTCTTTTTTCGACTAACTGTTTGCTTGGCTAATAAAGCTGCGCCCAGCGCCCCCATTACTGCGTGGTGTTTGGGAACAATTACTTCTTGCTCCAGGGCCTCCTCAAAAGCTTGTTTTATTCCCCTATTGGCGGCTACCCCGCCTTGAAATAAAATCGGCGCCAGTATTTCTTTTCCCTTGGCTACATTGTTTAAATAATTACGAACAAGGGCCTGGCATAAGCCCCGAGAAATGTCCTCCATTGAATGTCCAAGTTGTTGTTTGTGTATCATGTCGGATTCGGCAAAAACAGCACAGCGCCCGGCTATCCGAACCGGATTTTTCGATTCGAGGGCTAGCTGTCCAAAATGTTCTATCGATAGCCCCAGCCTTTCGGCTTGGCGATCAAGGAATGAACCCGTGCCGGCAGCACAAACTGTATTCATAGCAAAATCCGTTACCATGCCCTGGCGTAAAATAATTATTTTGGAATCTTGGCCACCGATTTCTAAAACCGTTTGCACAGCAGGTATTTCATGGGCTGCTGCTATGCCATGCGCGGTAATTTCATTTTTGACTGTATCGGCCCCGATCATTACCCCGGCCAGATGACGACCGCTCCCCGTGCTTCCAGCCCCGCAAATAATTACCCCCGGCGCTAATTGCTTTTTAAGTTGAGTTAAGCCAGCCTTTATCGCCGTTATCGGATCACCTTGTGTCCGTAAACAATGATGAGCTAAAACCGCGCTGTTTGGCCCTAGAACCAAAAAATTCGTGCTTACTGACCCCAAATCAATGCCCAGATATGCCTGCAACGCTTAATTTCCCCCTAGACAATTCCATTTCGGTTTTATTTTGCTGGCGGCGTACTTTCGGCATTCTTTTTCGCTGCCATAACAATTCGCAAAAAGCCTCAAGTCTGGTTAAGATACCGGCCTCGGCTGAGTGTTCATCCAACATGAGCGTAAGGACAGGTATGTTTTCACCTAAACTCACCCCTGGCAAGATTGTTTTGGCCACTATTTCGGGCATGCAAGTTAAAGGAGCTACGTGTATTACCCCATCCATACCGGCGCGAGCATATTTGACCGTATTGCTGATGCTCTCAATTCCATGTCCGCCGACAAAGTGATCCAAATACGGGGCCGCCAACTGATAATGTTCACGATCATCGCGAAGGTAAAACGTATGAAGTACCAGGTTGGTAATTACCCATTCGCTAAGATAAATTGAACGGACAACTTCCACCCCCATGCTACCCAGAACTTCCTCCAGCCCCAAGTTTACTGCTGGCTCTAAAACTGTGTATATTTCCCCCACCAGACCTACCTTGAGCATCTCTTTATGGGGCTGGGTTTTAATCCCTTGTAACAATGCGTAGCCGCAGTCAGCAGCTTTTTGCACTGCTTTAAGGTCATTTGCCCCATCAATGTGAGTCAAAATTTGTTTCCAGATCCGGTTTGTCGAACCACGGGATATTTCTTGCGCCCGGATCGAATATACCCGTTGGGCCAATTGATCCAGTGCCTTTAGCTTAGCCCAAGCTATAGCCCCTGCTTCAAAAATAGCCAAAAGAGAAACTTTGCCAGTCAGGCGCCGTAGCCCCCGCAGCAAAAGTTTCCATCCGCCCTGAGGCGGCTCCAACACAATCATATCCATGTTTATCCCGAGATCGGCCAAAATTTCGCGTTGCACCTGGGCATAATAGCCAAATCGGCATGGGCCAATACCCCCTGCCATTACAATGGTATTGGCTCCTAATTCCGCTGCCTGAATAAAGTTTCCAATGTTGATTTTTAAGGGTAAACAAGCAAATTCAGGCGCATACCTGGTCCCAAGATTGATCGTATGCTGATTTATGGCCGGGGGTTCGATAACCTCCTGGCCAAGGTTGTTGAAAAACGACCGTAGCGGTATATTAAGATAGCCCATATGGGGAAAGGTAATTTTCACGAACTACGCCTCCACTCGATCATGTCCAAAAAGGCCTCCAAGCGGGTGATCAAGCCTCCTTCTCCAGTGTGTTCATCCAAAGTAAGAAGAAGGAAGGGTAAATTCGAAAGTTTATTCACCCGCCGCTCCAACAACTCCCCTACCAGGGAATCAGGCCCACAGCCAAATGAAGTCAGATGAATTACCCCAACTACCGGGCTATTTTTAAGACAATGAAAGGCAGTGCCCAAAATTGTGCGGCCTAGACTCCAAAATAAGTGTTTTGGCAGCTGGGTGGCTTCCCGTTCAATAATAACCGGTGACAACATCTCCGGCGTAATAATTTGATAACCATACTGGTATAATTGGCGAATTAAATTCATGTTGGTAAATTCATCGAACAAGTTATACGGATGCCCTAGTAACAGTATAGTAGGACTAGTAAAGGATCGGGGTAAAGAATGATCATGGTTCAAAAACTCTAACGGTGTGCGTTTTTGCTGTAATTTTTCACGGTAAAGCCTGAGGCGGTAGTTAGCATAGCGCCAAGCCGTTAATGCCTTTTTTTTATTGTAGCCCAATCCTTGGGCGGCTTGAATGTGGGCCCGCTGCCAAGATTTTTTCCCCCGGTTAGTATCGAGCGTCGGTGAAATTAATGGGGGTAAATCATAACCGCTATGTTTGATCATATTTGGCAAGCCCATAAATTTCGGACAAATATATGTACCCTTTTGAGCACTTATAATCCGGGGAACGAATAAATAATCTACAGCTTTAGCCAACGCTAAGACATGCCCGTAGTATACTTTTACCGGCAAGCATGTTTCCGGTGCTGCAGCTATAACACCGCGATCTAAGACAGATTTATCCGTCGGAGGTGAGGTTATAACTTCCAGCCCCAGATGGCCCCAAAAGCATTCCCATAAAGGGAAATAATGATAGTAAAGCAAAGCACGCGGGATTCCGATTTTCACTAGCAATCACAAACCCTTCTTGGCCCAAAAGATTGTAGCTCGTCGTCAGCCTTTGGGATCAAAAATAAAGGCCATTGTTACTGCCAGGATCACAGCCGCAGTAATTCCCATCGAAGTATTTTTGAAGATCCCACTCATAATACCCAACGCTCCCTTTTTTTTGGTCTGTTCCAAGATTCCTTGAACCATCGCATGACCAAAACCGGTAAGTGGAACGGTAGCACCTGCCCCGCCAAACAGCACCAGCTTCTCGTAAATCCCAATACCACTGAGAATCGCTCCCAAACAAACAAAGAGCACGAGCACATGGCCCGGGGTAAGAGAAGTAAGATCCATAAATAGTTGCCCTATCAGGCAAATTAACCCGCCCACAAAAAAAGCACGCAAGTAGTCCATATCAGTTCCCCCTAAACTTTTTCTATCGATACAGCATGAGCAATAGCCGGAATGGTTTCACCTTGTTGGAAAGATGTAGGACTGAGCAAAGCACCAGTGCTGACCAGCAATATCCGCTGTAGTTCGGCTGTTATCAGCTGCGAATAAAAATAGCCTGAAAACACTGTTGCCGAACAAGCGCACCCGCTACCTCCCGCATGCATATCTTGCTCCGGTGCATAAATTAAAACCCCACAATCTGCGTAATTGTTTTTTATCTCGTATCCTGCTTCCGCCAACATATCTTGAGCCAGGCTTTTGCCGATACTGCCCAGGTCACCGGTAACTATCAGATCATAATAATCAGATTTTCGGCCGGTATCGCTAAAATGACGTTCGATCGTATCCACTGCCGCCGGTGCCATTGCGGCTCCCATATCGTTTATATCTTTAACCCCGGCATCAATAACCTTACCCACTGTTATGCCAGTAAGAGCAGGACCACCACCGCTGGTTCCAATTATAGCCGCCGCGGCCCCGGTCACAGTCCGATGCGCAGTTTGTTTTCGCTGAATACCCAGTTCTGTGGGATAGCGAAACTGCCGCTCAGCAGTCTGGTAGTGGGACGAAGCACTCACTAATACTTTAGCTGCAAATCCTCCATCGAGGGCAATTCCAGCCAGCCCCAGCGCCTCCGCAAACGTGGAGCAAGCGCCAAATAAACCAAAAAAAGGTACAGGCACATGCCGGGCGGCCAAATTAACAGCGATCAGTTGGTTTAGCAAATCCCCCCCGAACATGAGGTCAAGATCAGCAAAGGTAAGCTTGGCCTTGGTCAAAGCCAAGTCCATCGCCCGCCGGACCATCTTCGATTCGCCCAGTTCCCAACTTTTTTCCCCGTATAAAGGGTCAGCGATAATTTCATCGAAACTGGAACCTAATGGGCCTGCGCCTTCTTTTT
Organism: Bacillota bacterium; assembly: GCA_012799605.1. Classification (GTDB taxonomy): domain Bacteria; phylum Bacillota; class DTU030; order DUMP01; family DUMP01; genus DUNI01. The sequence continues at coordinate 17,938 of JAAZKX010000061.1, forward strand.
TTCCCACAACCGAACCTGTACTTAATATAGGCAAGGGGTGGCTGAAAATATAAGTTTGTTCCCCTAATTTTTTTGACTGCAAAAGATTACCCTCCCCCAGTTCCTGCAAGAAAACAAACCACACCCACCAATACCGATGTAAGGATCCCATAGACCAACACTGGCCCGGCAACTGCAAACATTCTGGCCCCGACCCCTAGCACAAAGCCTTCGCGTTTGAATTCTAAAGCCGGCGAAACAATGGAATTCGCAAACCCAGTAATCGGCACGGCTGAGCCTGCCCCAGCAAACTTTCCTAATACGTCATACCAGCCTAAACCGGTAAGAAGGGCTCCGATAGCTACCATTACAGTAGCCGTAAGACCAGTAGCATCTTCGGTAGAGAACTTATTGGCAATAAACAGATTAAGCACAATCTGACCCACAACACATATCAGCCCCCCTACTATAAAGGCCACCATCAGGTTTCGCAATAATGGAGCGGGGGGCTTTTTTCGTTGAACCCGCCGTTGATATTCCTGCTTCTGCGCCTTATTTTTTATAACCAGTCAATAGCACCTCCCGATGATAGCTGGTAGAATTAGTGGGTCCCGTCTACTGCGAACGCCACCTTACAGTTAGCTTTATATTTAATTACTTGCCCATCTTCAACTTTTCCAGTTAGGTTGTAGACCTCAACCCCGGAAATGTTACGCACTGTTTTAGCTGCCTGCTGCACTGCATCTTTCACAGCGTCATCCCAGCTGTTTTCGGATTCGCCAATCACTTCAATTACTTTAACCACGGTCATTTTAAGGGCCTCCTTTTCCGCACATTGGCATAAAAAAATAGGGTGAACTGATTCTTACCCTAGTATGGCTTACCGGACAGAAAACATACAAGAAAGCGGATAGCTATCCGCTTTCTAAAAGCCCCCTTATTTTTAACAAAATTTGTTTCTCTAGCCGTGAGATTTGCACCTGTGACAATCCTAGTTCTGCAGCTATCTCAGTTTGCGTTCTATGGGCAAAGAAGCGCTGTTTGATTATAAACCGTTCTCGGGGATCAAGTTTTTCCAATACTTGCTTAAGCATAATATGTCTAATCCAGTTGTTATTATCTTCTTCTAACCTGTCCTGTAATTTTATAGTGCTGGTACCATTTTTATAAATTGGATCTGATAGGGATGCTGGCGTTTGGACAGCTTCAAGCGCGCATACTAACTCCTCCGGGCTTACATCGATCGTGGCAGCAATTTCGCTGATGCTAGGATCACGCCCCAGCTGCTGGGCCAAAGCTTGTTGGGCCTGACAGCCCTTATATGCTATTGTTTTTTGAATACGGCTTATTTTAACCGGAGCATCATCCCGAATAAAACGTCGGATTTCGCCGGCTATCATCGGTACAGCGTAAGTTGAAAATTGAACATTGTAACTGAGGTCAAACTTGTCCACGGCTTTCATTAATCCGATAGTACCAATTTGAAATAGATCCTCCAGCTCATGACCACGACCTGTAAACCGGCGCGCTATTTTAACCACTAGCCTGAGGTTTTCTTTGATCAACTGTTCACGAGCTTTAGTATCACCTGTTCGTGCTCGGGTTAACAATTCCCTAGTCCGGGCCAATCCCGGCTTAGGCGGCGGTAATTTAAGCCGAAGCAAATGATCAGTCATTAACTAACCCGCCCTCCTGCGGACTCAAACGTTTGCTCATATAAAGACAGGTGCCTTCCCCTTTCCCGGACTTGAGCTCGACATGGTCCATGCACGCTTTAATTAAAGTTAAACCGATTCCCAATCTTTCCCCGGAGCATGTTGTCATCCCAAACTGATCTATGTGTTCGGGATCAGAAACTCCGCAGCCATCATCTTCGATTTGAATATTTACTTGGCGGCCTACAAATTGAGCCCTAATTTTAACTAGCCCTTCCCTGCCGGGATAGGCATGGACAACAATGTTGGTTGTAGCTTCAGAAACCGCAGTACTAATATCAGCTAGCTCAGGTACAGTGGGATCGAGTTGGCTAACAAATGCACTAACTGTAGCCCGAGCAAAGGCAACGTTTTCCGGTTTACTGGGAAATTCCAAATAAACAAAATTAGCGCTCATGCTATCCATCCTCCTTCACCGCCTGCAAGGCTTCAGTTAAGGTTTTTTTCTTCGGGATAATATTTGTTAAACCCGAAAGTTTAAACACACGCTCTACCTGTCCGTGAAGCCCCGTTACGATCATCTTTCTTCTTTTTTTAGCCAGATGCCGGTACCGCCCCAAGACAAAACCAAGCCCTGAGCTATCCAGAAACGAAACCCCGGTCAAATCCAAAATAAGACCGCATACTATTTGATCTGAAAGAGTCTGATCTAATCTGACCCGAATAAGCGGTACACTAGCGATATCCAGGTCACCCGAAATTTCAGCCACCAGCCACGAACCTTGCCGCCAGATATTAAGACCCATGTTTACCCCCCTAGATCACCTTTTCACAATATTTACCAGATACTTCTCTTATTCTCGCTTTGTCCTTATATCCCTGCTTACGTCTATAAAATGAAAAAATTTGCCCCAGCAGATGTGGGGCAAACGAAGGTACTGTATGACAAACATCTATTTAATTTTAGTAGGCACTTTTTGTGCCTCCCTCCAACCAACTGGTAATTACACGGCCGAACAAGCCCCCGAAAGACAGCCGGCCAACATCCTCCGCAGCTACCAGGCCTGCTGTAACTAGCTGCTGATTATTTTTCTTAACAATGATTTTACCCAACTTTGTACCTTTCGTTATTGGGGCTGTAACATAATCGGAATAAAGTTCCAGTTCCCAGCTTACTGTGCTCTCCTCGCCCTTTGGCACGCTGACTGCTAGCCGGCGGTCACACAAAAGCGCTATATTTTGTTTTGTACCACGTAGTACCGTCAGACTGGTTTTCGGTTCCTTTTTATCAGCTACCGGCAAAGACGTATAGCGGGCAAAACCATAGTTCAAGAACTTAATAGCTTCTTGAAAATGGCTTCTGGGAACGGGGCAGCCTAGTACAACGCTTATAAGGCGGAACCCTTCCCGTTCACCGGTAGCAGCCAAACAGTATCCGGCTTTTTGGGTCCAGCCGGTTTTCAGGCCGTCAACTACATCTTCATACCAAGCCAATAGCTTGTTGGTATTCCATAAGATAAGGGGAGGATCATCGCGATACTTGTATTCGTAAATCGATGTATACTCGAGTAGTTGGGGAAACTTTACCGCCTCGGCACACATCAGGGCAATATCGTAAGCGGTCGTATAGTGGTCAGGATCAGGCATGCCATGCGGGTTGACAATATTGGTGTTTTTCATTCCCAGCTCTTGAGCCCGCTCATTCATCAACTTGACAAATTGATCTTCGCTTCCGGCAATATGTTCGGCCAAAGCTACACAGGCATCATTACCGGATCCAACTGCAATTCCAATTAGCAGTTCCTCCACCGTGCGTTTTTCGCCCATTTCAAGAAAGACCACCGAACCGTCGGTATCCACTTGCCGATGGGCATTTTCAGACACAACAATCTCTTCATCCAGCGACAACCGCCCTTCTTCCACCGCTTCCAAGACCAGCAGCATCGTCATTATTTTGGTTATACTGGCCGGTTCCCGTCGTTCATGCGGGTTTTTTTCAGCTAAGACAACCCCGCTGGCTGGATCCATAAGTATCGCTGATACGGCTGAAGTTTCCAAGGATTCAGCGCGGGCGGGAGTCGATATTGCAGTAATTAAAAATAGAGTCGCTACTAAACAAGTCGAAATACGGATCAAAGCTTTGTCTTCCATCCTGATTCCCCTTTCCTTAGCATTTGTAGGTAGGTTAACCAGGATGCGAAGAGCAAATACATATCTTAAAGGCGGGTGCATACTCCTTCCAGTAGGCTGGCTAAAATGGAGCCCGTTTTGCCAGCCACAGCCAATACCTGCTCATGTTTGACCTCATGATGAAATTCACCATGAGCCAGGTTTGTAATCACGGACATAGCCAAAACTTTCAAACCTGCATGGCATGCTGCAATCACTTCGGGGACTGTAGACATGCCAACAGCATCAGCCCCCCAACGAGCAAAAGCCCTTAATTCAGCCGGCGTTTCCAAACTGGGGCCGGATACACCGATATAGACTCCTTCCCTCAAAGTTATCCCTTTTTGGGCTGCTGTTTCTTTTAACAAGCCGGCCAAGCGAGGATCGTATACGGTTGACAACGATGGAAATCGGGGTCCTAGTCTATCATCATTAGCACCGATTAAAGGATTATCCCCCATAAAGTTGATATGATCGGTAATAAGCATGATATCACCGGGCAGAAACCGGGGGTTGATGCCACCGGCTGCATTTGTGATAAACATTTTTTTTGACCCCAGCGCAGCCAGCAAACGGACAGGAAAAGTAACTTCGGCCATTGAATGCCCTTCATAATAATGAAAACGACCTTGAAAACAAGCCACTTCTTTTTGGCACCATTGGCCCAGAACCAAATGTCCGGTATGACCGGCAACTGTTGCCGCAGGCATATGGGGGATGTCTTCATACGGAATTTTTATTTCATCAACGAGCTGTTCCGCCAGCGAGCCCAATCCCGAACCTAAAATGAGACCAATGTCAGGACAAACAGGGCGCAATGATTTTAAATAAGCTGCTGCTTCCGCAGCTTTTTTTCCCGCTTCTGTCATGGAAAATTCACCTCTTTTTGGGATTATTGTCGGCAATGGCGGGCCAAAAACTGGTACCGGCACCACTCCAAGCAACGTTAAGGATTTCGGCAACGGTAGCACCAACGTCAGCAAAAGTCCCGCGAGTACCAAGATTACAGGGTCTAATTTCAGCACCGTAAACTAGCACCGGCACATACTCCCTAGTATGGTCAGTACCCGGTCTGGTCGGATCACAACCGTGGTCAGCTGTAATTATAAGTATATCCTCTTGATTAAGATACCCCAGTAGCTCGCCCAAAGCTAGATCAAAGTCTGCCAAACATTGTGCATATCCTTGGGGATCATTACGATGACCGTACAGGACATCAAAGTCTACCAGGTTGGTAAATATTAGGTTCCAGTTTCTGCTGGCAATGGCTTTGCTAGTTAATTTCATTCCTTCTCCATTATCCGCGGTCGGCCAAATCTCACTCAATCCACGCCCAGCAAAAATATCCCCTATTTTCCCGATGCCTAGTATATTTCGCCCAGCTGCAAAGGCTGCGTCCAAAACCGTCGGGGTTGGCGGCGGAAGCGAAAAGTCACGCCGGTTAGCAGTCCGGCGGAAGTTCCCCTTTTCACCGACAAATGGGCGGGCAATCACCCGGGCTACAGCATGATGACCGGTCAAAAGGGCTCTGGCTACCTTGCATATCCGATACAGTTCGTTGAGGCAGATTATGTGTTCATGGGCTGCGACTTGAAATACACTATCGCCCGAGGTATAAACAATGGGGCGCCCTGTAAGCTGATGCCGCACCCCCAGCTCAGCGATGATTTTGGTTCCTGAGGCCGGTTTGTTCCCCAAGGACTTTCTTCCAATCCGGCGTTCAAATTCAGCCATGACATCAGGCGGAAAGCCATGAGGATACGTAGGAAATGGTTCCCTTAGGATCAAGCCCATCAGTTCCCAGTGGCCCGTAGTCGAATCTTTTCCTGCAGACGCTTCGGCCAGGCGGCCATGGGCGGCCATGGGCTTAGCAGCCGGCGGTACTCCTTGAGCCAAAACCAGGTTCCCAAGCCCCATGCGGGTAAGTAACGGCAGTCTTAAACCACCTACTGCCTCGGCTACGTTAGACAAGGTGTTGGATCCTTCGTCTTGGTACAAAGCCGCATCCGGCAAGGCCCCGATACCTAGGCTGTCAGCCACTAATATTATTATTGCCACTTAGCGTCACCTCTGCTCCGGTTCATTTTCGGATAATTGTGCTGTTGCCCGGGGATGAAAGTTGCGGTGAGTTTTTAGCAGATGGTGGGGGGTTACTTGGATATATATCTGGGTCGTGCTGATGTCTGCATGTCCGAGAAGTTCTTGCACCGTGCGTAGATCAGCTCCGCCTTCAAGTAAATGGGTCGCAAAAGAATGGCGTAAAGTGTGGGGGCTTACATCGTTAGGCAGCCGGGCAGCAGAGACATACTGTTTTAAAATTAACCATGCTCCTTGACGGGTAAGGCGCTTGCCTCTTTGGTTTACAAATAGTGCTTGCTCGCTTATATTACCTCTTAGTAAGGATTGGCGGCCGTTGTCAAGCCATGCTTTTACAGCCGTAACTGCCTTTTCCCCAACAGGTATAATGCGTTCCCTATTACCTTTGCCCCGGCAACGCACATATCGTTCCTGAAGGTGAAGATCCCCAAGATCGATTCCAATCAATTCCGACACTCTGAGCCCGCAAGCATAAGCCAATTCCAGCATAGCCCGGTCACGCAGTTGCGGTGGACCTGACCCTTTTATCTGATCTATCAAAACACCGATTTGTGCCTGTCCCAAACAACGGGGCAAATAAAAGCCGAGGCGGGGCGTATCTATATTACAAGCCGGGTTTTTCGGTATCAAACCTTCATCTTTTAGAAACCCGTAAAAGGCACGTGCTGCTGCAACAGACCGAGCTACAGAGGCAGCTGCGCTGCCGCGGGACAATAATTGAAAATAACCGGTCAATGTAGCGTTGTCAGCAGTACGTAGAGTATGTCCCCGGGAGTGTAAATAGTCCGCGAGTCCTTTTAAATCACGCCGATAACCATAAGCAGTATTAAGGGCAAGACCACGCTCAGCTATAAGATATGAACAAAAACGCTTGAGATCGGATACATTAAAAGATTCTTCGGTTGGCAAGGCATACACTCCTTCATCAGCCCAACAGTTGGTAAATAGCCGGCTTAAAATAATCCTGCAGCCGTAATCTTGGCCAATACCGGTGTTATGTAAGCTTCGACCACAGCAGCCAAAAAAGCTGCTATACCTGCGTAACAAATCAACAGACCGTAGCTCCACAAAGAAGGCGCATTGCGTTGGCTGGGATATTTTGTAAAGCGCTGCCGTAATAGACAATAAGCGAATGATATCGCACCGGCCGTTAAAAACAACAGGGCTGGAATTATAAGCAAGCTATGGGGCAGCATTGCAGTACCGGCAAGAATAAAGCCCCTCCATTTAACTTCCTCGATTAAGAAAGCTGCTGTGAACCCGCTACTAAAACCTTTTGAAAATAGCAGTATTAAAGTCAGGGGCAGCCCTACTACCGTGAGTCCGCCGAGCCATAGCAAAACAATAGTTTTAGCGTTGGCCCATAAAGCAGGAAGAAGAAGTTCGTTCCCACTCGGTAACGTTTCGGAGGTCATATCAACAACAAAAACTTGCAAATACTCCATCAGCTCAGTTTTTTGGTGGTTCGCCAACGTTCGCACTGTTAGGGCACCGAAGACCACCCCAGTAATAAATAAGATGACTACAAAAAAATATATCCCCTGATTAGACAGTACATGCCGTTTGACTTCTTCTTCAAACCATCGCCACCACACCGGCATCCCCCCCTGCCTTCTTACATATGCAGGAGGTCAGGCAGCTATGCTAATCCCTTGCTCGCTGCCCATTGTAAAGCGATGATAGTTTTGGCATCACGGATTTTCCCCTGTTCTAACCACAAAATAGCTTCCCTGAGCCGGATTGTAGTTGTAGTTATAAACTCGTCTATATCAGTGCGGCCTTGTACTCGCTCAAGATCGTCAGCATAATAAAGAGCTAGAATTTCCGAAGTAAAACCCGGGCTGGTATAAAAAGAATAAACATGTTTCAGCCGCCTGGGGTAAAAGCCCGTTTCTTCAACCAGCTCCCTTAAAGCACATGTAGCTGGCTTTTCATCGGGCTCCAGTTTACCTGCCGGTATCTCCCACAGTTGGCCACCGGTAGCATAACGAAATTGGCGTACCAAAACTACATAGCCTGGTTTGGGGCAAGCTAATATTGCTACCGCACCTGGGTGCTTGACTACATCTCTGTATGCTTTTTGCCCATTCGGTAGCAATACCAATGCCTGCTCCACCTGAAAAATGCGCCCGCGATAAATGGGTTTTGTCTGGAGGGTGTGCTCGTTTAGGTGCATATCCTTAACTCGCCTCTCATCTTTTTTCTCCAATAAGCAGATACAGCTGATGTAATTAAATTCGTGACTGGAAAGGTTATTCCTCTTTTTAGCAGCACTGCCGTACCGAAACAATTATCAGCCAACCAAGCTTTTGGTCAAAATAAATTAAAAATAATGTTTATAAAAAGTTAGCAGGAATTCATTCATTGGTGGCGAATATCATCTGTCAAGGTTTCACCCAAGGGCTTACCCAAGCCGGCTATTTAACTAAAAATAGCGCTCTCTTAGGCAAAATCACCAATGTTACACCTAGACTGAAAAACTACGCTGAAATCCGAATAACGTCAAAGCAGCAAGAAAAATAGTCGCAATTGCAGCGGTAGGCAGCAAATTGGCAATTGTGCTTCAAATGGGCTTGGTGGAACCGGTTAAAGTCATAAGGAGGTGACCGTTAGAAAAGAGGCTGGACAATAACATATTTTGACAAGGAGGTTCATTAAGTGGAGCAATCCCGTGAAACGTTTGGCAGTCAAATAGGTTTTATCTTTGCAGCAGCCGGATCGGCTATTGGATTGGGTAATATCTGGCGTTTTCCTTATCTCGTCGGTATGTATGGCGGAGCAGCTTTTTTGGTGGTATATCTAGCTATTGTACTGATTGTCGGCGTTGTCTGTTTTATTGCTGAAGTTTCGTTTGGACGTCATACCCGGCAGTCCAACGTCGGTGCTTTTAAATCGGTTAACAAAGCCTGGGCGCCGGCCGGGCTAATAGGAATTTTAGCTGGCTTTATGATCCTTTCGTTCTACAGCGTAGTAGGCGGTTGGGCTATCCGTTATTTCTTCCAGGCCTTCGCTGGTTATTCCTTTGCCGACCCGGCTGCCAGCGCTGATTTCTTTGGCGCTTTTGTCAGCAGCCCTCTCGCACCTGTTATTTATCATGGGTTATTTATGGGAGCCACAATTTATATTGTTTACAATGGAATTCAAGATGGTATTGAAAAATACTCCAATATTATGATGCCCGCCCTGTTTGTACTCATTCTTATTTTAACCGTTCGGTCTTTGACCTTACCGGGTGCACATGAAGGCCTCGAGTTTTACCTAAAGCCGGATTTCTCCCGGATTACAGGCGAAGTTCTGCTTGCGGCTTTGGGGCAGGTGTTCTTTACCCTTAGTTTGGGTATGGGTTCCATCTTAACCTATGGTAGCTATCTGGGCAAAGATGATAATATCCCCTACGTCTCTACTGTAGTTCCGCTCATGGATACCCTGATCGCCTTTTTGGCTGGATTGATCATTTTCCCGGCTGTCTTCGCTTACGGCTTCCAGCCCGATCAAGGCGGCGGCCTTGCTTTCGTTACCTTGCCAGCAGTTTTTGATGCCATGCCAGCCGGCAACCTTTTTGGCGGTGCCTTCTTCTTTTTACTCGTTTTAGCTGCTTTGACATCAGCTATCTCGTTGTTGGAGCCGGTTGCAGCTTATATGATTGAAGAATATGGCTGGACCCGCAACAAAGCTGTGCTGATTATGGGCACCATCATTTTTGTAGTTGGCATCGGTGCTTCACTCTCACAAGGGGTTTGGAGCCATATAACCTTTTTTGGCGACAATTTCTTTGATTTCCTTGACAATACCTCAGGTAATATTCTGCTTCCGGTCAGTGGACTCGTAACCGCTATCTTCGTAGCATGGGTTTGGGGCAGCGACAATGCCTTAAGAGAAGCAACTAATGATGGAGCGATCAAATTTGCCTGGGGTAACCTATGGGCTAATGTCCTGATCAAGTATGTCGCACCGATCCTTATTACGGTAGTATTTTTGAGTAGTATCGGAATCATTCCAGTAGGAATCTAAACCTTCCGTTAAAAAATCAATAAGCCAAAAAAGTGCCGCCAACTCAGGCGGCACTTTTAATTTAATCGGCCTATTTAAAAGCACGGTAGCCCAGCTGCTAATTTGTTGATATATTCACCCAATTAACTTCATTAACAGCATTACAGCCCCAATATATTACCAATAACAATTTATGAATGAAAAATAAATATTATAGGCAGGATTTTTCGCATTTGTGTCTAATTATTGTAAGAGAGCGTTAGTTCAAATTAGGGGGGATATGACTGAAATAACTTTAACTGCAGTAAGTGCCTCAAATTAATGACAAGGAGGTCCGATGAATGGGCGAGCAAACTCGCGAAACGTTTGGAAGTAGGATTGGTTTCATTTTCGCTGCCGCAGGATCAGCCATCGGCTTAGGTAATGTCTGGCGTTTCCCCTATCTGGTCGGAGCACACGGTGGCGCAGCCTTTGTTATAGTATATTTAATTATGGTTTTTATTATCGGTATTGTTTGTTTTGTCGCCGAGGTTTCTCTGGGTCGGCATACCAGACAATCTAACGTCGGCGCATTTAAGGCTATTAAACCTTCGTGGGGACCGGCAGGACTCATTGGAATTACAGCCGGTTTTATGATTCTTTCATTTTATAGTGTTATTGGCGGCTGGTCTATTTACTACTTTTTCAAGGCCTTTGCAGGCTTCCCGGCAGCTGATCCAGTCGTATGCAACGAAATGTTTAATGCTTTTGTTACCAGTTCAGCTGCTCCCATTTTCTTTCACGCCTTGTTTATGCTAGCCACGATCTATATCGTTTACAGCGGAGTACAATCGGGCATTGAAAGATACTCCAACATTATGATGCCAGCCTTATTCGTCTTAATCGTCATTCTAGCTATTCGTTCTATGACCTTACCGGGCGCCGGCGCTGGGATTGAGTTCTTGATCAAGCCTGACTTTTCACAAATTACGGGCGAAGTTTTGTTAGCGGCTTTAGGGCAAGTATTCTTTACTTTAAGCTTGGGTATGGGCTCTATTCTAACATATGGTAGTTACTTGGGCCAAGACGAAAGTATACCCAATGTGTCTACAATAGTACCTCTTATGGATACCCTGATCGCTTTCTTGGCAGGGCTGGTTATTTTCCCAGCTGTTTTCGCTTACGGGTTTGAACCTGGCCAAGGCGTTGGCCTTGTGTTCGTCACCCTGCCCGCCATTTTCTCCGAAATGCCAGCCGGCAATCTGTTCGGAGCTGCCTTTTTCTTCTTCATTATCTTGGCGGCGCTAACCTCTGCTATTTCCCTGCTGGAACCTCCGACCGCTTACATGATGGAAGAACACGGCTGGGAACGGCGGAAAGCCTCCGTCGTCATTGGGATCGTTATATTTATTGTAGGTGTGTTCGCCTCTTTATCCATGGGAGTGTTGAGCGACTTTACTATCGGCGGAATGGTTATATTTGACTTATTGGATTACCTCTCCGGCAACTGGTTGCTACCAATCAGCGGCTTGGTAACAGCAATCTTTGTAGCTTGGGTCTGGGGTACTGACAATGCCCTACAAGAGGCCACCAACGATGGTACCATCGAATTTGCGTGGGGCAGTTTGTGGGCCAATGTTTTAATAAAATATGTAGCACCTATTTTAATTACTGTCGTTTTCTTGAGCAGTATCGGCGTAATAAAAGTAGGGGTCTAAGCCGGAATTTACTCAAGCCGACCTACAAAACGGGCAGCCTCGGGCTGCCCGTTTTAGTTTATAAAAAATCTTATCCAAACAGGAATTCGTTCAACCACCTAGAATGGCATTACTGGGTAATCTAATTATTACAGCCTGGTCAGATAGGAGTTGAAAATATGACTGAAATCGAAAATCGCGGTTACGTACACATCTATACCGGTGACGGCAAAGGTAAAACAACAGCAGCCATTGGATTGGCAATTCGCGCTCTAGGGGCCGGTAAAAAGGTGCTGTTTCTTCAATTTATGAAGCAGCCCACCTATAGCGAGCATAAAATCTTGACGAAATTATCGCCACAATTGGAACTGGTAACTTTGGGCAAACCTTATTTTGTCGCCCGTAGCGATCAAATTTCGCCGGAACAGGCTAGCGCCATGAATGAACAAGTGGTAGTATTCGACCCCGGCCATCCGCCAGCTGATTATACGGCTTTGATCGAAAAAGGTTTAAACCAGGCTCGGAACGCGCTGATTAATCAAAGCCATGATTTGGTAGTAATGGATGAACTTTGCGTGGCTTTGCATTTAGGGCTAGCTGACCTACAGCATGTTTTGTCCATTCTAAAAGAACGCCAGCGTAGTGTGGAAGTGGTGATTACCGGTCGCGGTGCCCCGACCCAACTGATTGATGTAGCCGATCTGGTTACTGAAATGCGGGAAATAAAGCACTACTTTAACCTCGGTGTACCGGCTCGGTTGGGCATCGAAAACTGACTACACTTCCGATTGCCAAAATACTTTATAGGCTTTATAGGCAGCGTAAATATCTGCCTTGCTAGCTAATTCAAACGGGGAGTGCATACTAAGAATTGGTACCCCAGCATCGAGAACATCCATACCCAGATCGGCTAAAAACTGGGCAATAGTGCCTCCCCCTCCCTCGTCAACCTTGCCTAAATCACCAGTCTGCCAAGGAATATCATGTTTGTTAAGTAATGTACGCACCTGGCCCATGAATTCTGCACTAGCCTCACTAGCCCCGCTTTTGCCGCGCCCGCCAGTATATTTGGTTAGACTGATACCATAACCTAAACGGGCCGCATTTCGCTTGTCGCTCACCTGAGGGTAAGAAGGATCCATGGCGGCATTTACATCAGCCGACAAAGCCTCAGCCCTGGCCAGCGCCTGCCGCACTTTTAGTTCTGGGGTCACAACATCTGTCCGGTTTATTAATTCGGCTACTACATTTGCCAAGAACTGCGAACGAGCCCCGGTGTTGCCCATGCTCCCTACCTCTTCCCGGTCGGCAAAAAAACAAATAGCCGTATGCTTTGGCAGCGTTAGGTCGAAAAAACCACGAAGCGAAGCGTACACACATACCCGGTCATCCTGACCATAGCCTCCAACTAAACTACGATCAAACCCGACATCTCTGGCAGCACCGGCAGGTACCGCCACTAAATCCGCACTTACTAGATCCTCTTCGGTAAAACCGTAAGTATCATAAAGCAGCTTAAGAACAGCTAATTTCACCCGTTCTTTCAGATCATTATTTTTCGGATAAGGCAGGTTTCCAACAATTACATTGAGAGCCTCCCCAGCCACAGCGTCTTTTGCTTTTTTACCTAATTGTTCTGAAGCCAAATGAGGCAGAAGATCACTGATACAAAATACTGGATCCTCAGGGCCTTCGCCTATACATATATCAATGCTTTGACCATTCGCTAACACAACGACCCCGTGCAGCGCTAAGGGTTGTACTGGCCACTGATACTTTTTAATACCGCCATAATATTGGGTTTTAAACAAAGCCAACCCCTCGTCCTCGTATAGGGGCCGGGCCTTAAGATCAAGCCGCGGCGAGTCTATATGAGAGCCCACCAGACGAAAACCTTCACAAATTGGTTTCCGGCCTAGGATTACCAGGGCAGAGCTTCTTCCCCGATTATCGAAATATAGTTTGGCCCCAGGGTTAAGGCTGGAAATCTCATCCAAAGTCACAAAACCCCTATCTTTAGCTTCAGCGATAATATACTTATTGGTTTCGCGTTCAGTCTTAGCCCTAGACAAGAATTTCTTATAACCATCAGCGAAATTAAAGATCTTTTCCCGTTGATCTTCACCCCAACGCTCCCAGGCTGATTCCGTTTTAAATGCAAGCTGGTCCAAAAGTTTTTCGGCCTCATTGTTTTCCTTCACAGCAAAATCCTCCTTCAAAATTTTAACTATAGTGGGCGCTATCTAGCGTAACCCCAAGTAACCGGCGGTATGTTACTTTCCCAAGCATTGAGAAAACGCTGCCGCCAATCGGGGAACCGCTGGCTTAACTTGCCCATCAGCAATTCCATTTCCGCCCGCTTACTAACGCCAACGCTCGGGCAGCAGCTTGCACATACCGGGAGCCGATCACGCTTTACAACCTCGATAATCGTCGATTCGGGTATATAAACCAACGGCCTTATCAGTTCAAGGCCGCTCCGGCTTAAACTGGTCCGGGGACGAAATGTTGCCAAACGACCAGTGTAAAAAAAGTTTATCAATAATGTAGCTAAAACATCATCTAAATGGTGCCCCAACGCTACTTTGTTGCAGTTAAGATCTAAGGCGGCATTGTTTAAGGCCCCACGTCGCATATGAGAGCAAAGCGAACATGGATTATTCTCCTGCCTGACATCGTGAACAATTGTGCCAATATGGGTCTTAATCTCGGTCAGTTCCAGCTGTTTTGAGTGGCAAAACTTTTTCAGTAAAGTTGTGTCCTCACGCCAGCCCAAATCGACCCGTATAGGAAATAACTGCACTTCCCGAAATGATTGTTTGCACAACCAGTCGAGGGTATGTAGCAAAAATAGGCTGTCTTTTCCCCCCGAAACAGCAACAGCTATGCGATCACCGTAATCTAGCAGCCCATATCGGTGTATGGCCTGTTTAATTTTAGCCAAAAACAGCTTTTCATCCCCGGGCTTCACCTCTATTCCCCTTTCGACCCTGCTTTAATCAACTTTTGCTCCTTCAAGCTGCAATAACCAACGTTTTAATTCCTTACCCCCGCCGTAATGACCCAACGAACCATCTGCCCGTAACACGCGGTGGCAGGGTACAAAAATAGGAAGCGGATTCGTCCGCATGGCACCGCCTACAGCTCTGGCTGCACGTGTATGCCCGGCTACTGCCGCTAAAGCACCATAAGTAGTAGTAGATCCATAAGATATAGCCAAAAGTTTAGTCCAAACCTTAGTTTGAAACGGGGTCCCTTTAAGATCCAAAGGAATCGTAAATGATCGCCGGTCACCAGCCAAATATTCATTAAGCTGTTTAGCGGCTTGAGCCAAAAGAGGAAACTCCGGCAACCAAGTTATCTCCTGTTGGGGAAAGTGAACAGCCAGCCAGCTTCCCATATCGCTCATATTGCGGTAAATGCTAAAATAACATAGGCCACGCTCAGAGCCAACAATTTTCCCTTGACCCAGGATTGTCGTTACCTTTGCCCCCATCAGCATTTGCTATCCCCCATTTACCTCCCGGATGTGTACTTATGATCGCCGACGTCGCCGGTTCCGTCCAGCTAAAAAAAATAGCCCCAAGGGCATATAATGGAGGTGCGGGCCGGATTCGAACCGGCGAATAGTGGTTTTGCAGACCACGGCGTTAGCCTCTTCGCCACCGCACCCTCTATTTGTTCATATTATAACATGGTTGGTTTGCGACCGCAAGTTTTTTGATGCAGTCGTGCTAAAAC
>JAAZKX010000008.1 GCA_012799605.1 Bacillota bacterium
CAGATTGGGAAAGAATGTCACCATGGCTGTGCTATCTATGCTAAAGTGGGTGACTGCATCATGCCCCGGGAAGGTGTTTTTACCCGGGTGCTTATCGGCGGTAAAATCAAACCCGGCGATCCGATTCTGACTGAATCGGGCTTTCGCCTAGCTATTGTAACCGCCAGCGATAAAGGAGCTGCCGGCGAACGCGAGGATAAAAGCGCTGAAGTTATCCGGTCTTTAACTTCTTCACTAGGAGAGGTGGTTTCTTATACAGTGGTTCCCGATGATCGGGCAGCTATCAGCCGTGAGCTGATGCGTTTGACAGATGAATTAGCCCCGGATGTGATTTTTACCACTGGTGGTACTGGCCTGTCGCCCCGGGATGTAACGCCAGAGGCGACCTGTGATGTAATCGACCGGCCTGTACCGGGCCTGACTGAGGCTATGCGGGCTGCAGGGGTTAAGAAAACCCCGCATGCTTTGCTATCACGGGCTGTAGCCGGGATACGGGGCCGAACTCTTATTATCAATCTTCCCGGAAGTCCGCGGGCGGTGGACGAAAACCTGACTGTTATTCTACCGGCACTGCCGCATGGATTGGAGATCTTAACTGGGCGTAGTAGTGAGTGCGGATCAGCACCACATAGTAAATAACCGGTTGCCAACCTGTGCAGCCGGTAGGGCATTTTGCCCGCCGGCACACACAATCTTCGACCCTGTGTACCTACAGCAATAGCCACGGTGACAGGGCGATAGGGTTAAGCTGGAAACGGTTTAGCCTCCCATTGTGGAAAGAAGAGATGTAAGCCCCGGCGCTTAACCCCAGGCCGACGGCTGATGGCAAAAGGGAGGTGTACCATCTGGGGCAAGAAACATAAAGGAGAGAAAAACATGAGAGGGATAAGGTCTTTAACTATACTGCTAACAGTATTTGTAATTGTCACTTTGGCAGCCTGCGGGCCTACAACCGAGACCAGTGAGGAGGGTTCACCGGAACCGGAGATCAAGGATCTTATTTTATCCACTACCACCAGCACCCAAGATAGTGGACTGTTAGATGAATTAATCCCTATCTTTGAGGAACAGACAGGTTATTTAGTAAAAACGATAGCGGTAGGTACAGGAAAAGCTCTGGAAATGGCCAGTTTGGGCGAAGCTGATGTTTTGTTAGTGCACGCGCCAGAGGCTGAGAAGGAAGTGGAAGCAGCCGGAGATGTCATCAATCGCAAACTGGTTATGCATAACGACTTTATCCTCGTCGGACCGGCTAATGACCCGGTGGGCTTACAAGAACTGGAGACGGCTTCAGAGGCTTTTGAAGCCTTGTTTGAAAATGAAAGTGGTTTTGTTACCCGTGGTGATGACTCCGGGACCGATAAGATGGAAAAAGGCATTTGGGCCGATTTGGGCCTGAAGCCGAACGGTGATTGGTACATCGATGCCGGCAGTGGCATGGCCGATACCTTGAAGATCGCCTCGGAAAAGGGTGCGTACACTCTTACTGACCGCGGTACGTATTTGGCTCTAAGAGACACTCTTGATCTGGAGATATTGTTTGAGGGAGATCCGATCTTGCTGAATATCTATCATGTGATGCAGGTTAATCCGGAAAAATTTGAGCATATCAATGCTGAAGGTGCAGCAGCTTTCGTAGACTTTATGGTGGCTGCTGAGACTCAGGAAATTATTGGGGAGTTTGGGGTCGATAAATTTGGCCTGCCACTCTTTTTCCCCGATGCCGGCAAGGAAGATCAGTACGATCTCTAACTTAGGGTTGTAATTATTAGCAAATGACCAAGGGACAGGGAGCGGTTCCTGTCCCTTGGCCTCTGCTTTATAATACGCTCTTACGGGTGGTTTTAGGATGGATTTTATTGGACAAGGATTTATCAAAGCCCTTCAGTTGCTACTATCCGGCGATAAAGAAGTGTACTCAATTGCCCTTCTTACTATAAAAGTTTCGGGGACGGCGACGTTAATCAGCTTGATTTTGGGTGTACCGATGGGACTGTATTTTGCCGTAGCCCGTTTTCGGGGCCGGGAATTTATGGTAGGGGCTGTTAATGCAGGTATGGGCTTGCCACCGACAGTAGTTGGGCTTTGGGTGGCATTGTTTTTCTGGCGTCGGGGCCCGCTGGGCTTTCTGGGCCTTATGTATACGCCGGCCGCGATGGTGATTGCCCAGACCATTATTGCGTTGCCATTGGTAGCCGGTCTTACTATGAGTGCTGTTCAGCAGCTGTCACCGAAGCTGCGCCTGCAAATTTTGGCTTTGGGGGCTTCGCCGCTACAATTTTGGTGGCTGATTTTGCATGAAGTGCGGCTCGGCGTGCTGGCTGCTGTTATGGCCGGTTTTGGCCGTGTGATTGCGGAAGTTGGAGCCTCGATGGCTGTAGGCGGGAACGTGCGCTGGTACAGCCGGGTGCTGACCACGTCAATTGTTCTTGAAGTAAATAAAGGTAATTTTTCTTTGGCCCTAGCCTTAAGTTTTATCCTTCTTTTTATTTCATACGGTGTTACTTATTGGCTTACAGTCCTGCAGCAAAGGAGGCGGCAGGTTTGACCCCGCTTCTAGCAGTTAAAGATATTGTAGTTAGGCGTGGCCGCCGGTTTTGCTTGAAGATAGATGAGTTTTGCGTCAGGCCTCAGGAGGTGGTGGCGCTGATCGGCCCCAATGGGGCTGGTAAAAGTACGCTGCTGACCACTTTGGCTTGCTTGACCCCGCCGGATAGCGGGACTGTCTTTTTTGGCAGCGAAAAAGTTACCAAAAAAAATGCGCTCACCGTACGGCGGAAGCTGGCTGTTGTTTTTCAGGAACCACTGTTGCTCGACAATACTGTATTAGAAAATACTGTCTTAGGGCTTAGGCTACGCGGGCAGAAACAAGGCGCTGAGGACAAGGCTCGAATCTGGCTGAAACGGTTTGGGGTTGATCATCTAGCCGGGCAAAATGCGTTAACCTTGTCCGGAGGGGAGGCGCAGCGGGCGAGTCTAGCCCGTGCTTTTGCCTTGGAACCTAAAGTGCTCCTATTGGATGAGCCCTTTGCTTCAATCGATGTTATTTCGCGGACAGCGCTAATTGACGAGTTTAAATCGGTGCTTGAAAGCACCGGAACTACAGCAGTGTTGGTTACCCATGATTTTTACGAGGTACAGGCGCTAGCCAGCCGAACTGTGGTCTTAGATCAGGGAACGATCCAGGCTGAAGGGACGCCCGCTGAAATAGCTGTTCATAAAACCTGGGGCGGGCTGAGCAAAGGGGTCAGTGCCACAACAATTACAAATCGGGTCGATGGAAGCCGGCTATAGTAAGGAAAGTTGACGAGCCCGGGCAGTACTTGTTTACTGCCCGGGCTCGCAGTTTAAAATGATAACAGTGGTTATTAAAGGAGCATACCTTTTAGTTTCATGGCTTTGACAACTCTTTCGATGGCGATGGTGTAAGCTGCTGTGCGCAAGGAGAGGTTACGTTCCTTGGCTAGATTCCAAATATCATCGAAAGCGTTATGCATAATATTGGTAAGATGAGTATTGACTGTATCTTCGTCCCAATAGAAGGACTGCAAGTTTTGTACCCACTCAAAGTAGGAAACTGTGACGCCTCCGGCATTGGCTAAAATGTCGGGTACCACTTTGATGTTTCGCTCGGCTAAAATCTTGTCGCCCTCCGGAGTGGTGGGTGCATTAGCAGCCTCTACCACGATGGAGGCCTTAATCCGGTCGGCATTGTCGGCGGTAATCTGGTTCTCTAACGCAGCTGGAATGAGGATATCTACGTCGCCCTCCAGCAGCTGTTCGTTGCTGATGGGGGAAGCATCGGGATAGCCGGCTAGCAGATGCTTATCGGAAGTCTTGCAGTATTCCATCATGGCTGGAATATCGAGTCCATTATCATCACCGAATCCGCCGCTGATATCACTCACCGCAACTATACGGCAGCCTGCCTGGCTTAAATAATAAGCGGTGTAACTGCCGTTATTGCCGAAGCCTTGGACGGCAACTTTCATTTTGGCCGGATCCTGGCCCAGATACTTGAGCAATCGTAAGGTTGTAAGAGCCACCCCGCGGCCAGTGGCTTCAGTGCGACCGACCGAGCCGCCTAATTCGATCGGCTTGCCGGTGACCACACCGCGGACATCATCGTGGGCCAATTCATTGGCTTTATCGACGATCCAACCCATTACTTCGGCATTAGTATTCACATCGGGTGCTGGCACGTCAATTTTTTCGCCTAAGAAGGGGAATATTTTGCTAATAAAAGTACGGGTCATTTGCTTAAGTTCGCGCTTATTTAAAGTAAAAGGATCGACCGCAATGCCGCCCTTGCCGCCGCCATAAGGAATATTAACAGCAGCGCATTTCCAGGTCATGAGGGCTGCTAAACCACGAACCTCATCTAAGTCCACGCTGGGGTGGAAGCGAACGCCGCCCTTGAAGGGACCACGCGCGTCATTATGTTGGACCCGAAAACCCAAATATACTTCCAAAGTACCGTCATCTTTTACAACCGGTACCTGAACCATGACCTCACGCTGTGGGGTTTCCAAAAGCTGCCTCACACCTGGCTCAAGGTCAAGCCCTGCAGCAGCCTGCTCGAAAAAGTGTTTGGTCGCATCAGCGAGACTCATTATATACCACCTCCGAATTTTTTCGGCCGATAATGAAAGGTCGGCCTGTTACCAAACAATAAAAAGACTATTGCTGTAATTTATCACCTCCCAGACAGACGCGACTATGGGCAAGGCTATAAAAGTTTACCCTTGCCTGTAAATTTCAAGATTCAAGGGCTAAAATCCTGCTCCAACCGCTTCGGATTTTAACCGAATATAAAACAAGGCCCGAGGCCTTGTATAAACTTAAGTTACTCCGGGCTGTTAGTGGCAAAACAATATGCTATATATTTATATTGTAGCTGGAAAAGACAAAAAAGGGAAGAGGATGAGAATTTAACTGGGCCGGTAACGCAAGGTACGGGCAGCATTTAGTACGGCCAGCAAAGCTACGCCGACATCGGCAAATACAGCTTCCCAGATAGCAGCCAGTCCCAATGCACCCAATATCAGGAAGAAGAATTTGATTGCCAGGGCAATAACGATGTTTTGTTTTACTATCCGGCAGGTGTGACGGGCAATACTGACGGCAGTAACCAGCTGAGCCGGGTTGTCCTGCATCAGAACAACGTCAGCCGCTTCGATGGCTGCATCGCTACCTAGACCGCCCATGGCTACGCCGATATCAGCCCGTGCAATTACCGGGGCATCGTTGACGCCATCGCCTACAAAAGCCAGGGTATGGTTGGGCGAGGACTCAAGTTGGATCATCAAATCTTCTATCTTTTGAACCTTTCCTTCTGGCAGCAGGCCGGCAAAATAGCCATC
Source organism: Bacillota bacterium (assembly GCA_012799605.1). Taxonomy (GTDB): domain Bacteria; phylum Bacillota; class DTU030; order DUMP01; family DUMP01; genus DUNI01. The sequence continues at coordinate 5,364 of JAAZKX010000008.1, forward strand.
GAGGTTCAAGCTTTGGGCAACTTGGCGGGCAGCACTATCCCCATCACCGGTGAGCATGAAGAATTTTTCTACTCCAAGCCGGCGTAGGTTTTGAACAGCAACAGAGGTGGTTTTTCTAAGCTGATCGGCGACAATGATCTCCCCTGCCAGTTGGCCGTCCACGGCAACAAACACCCGTGTCCCCTCGGCTGCACAGACATCATAGTCGTGAGGGATATTCTCGCGGTGAAGCAGACGGTCGTTGCCAGCCAGGACTGATCGGCCATCAACGGTTGTGAGCACGCCGTGGCCGGGGATATCCTGGTAATTGGAGACAGCCCGGGGCTCAATTTCCTGCCCATAGGCCTGCTTGATCGATTCGGCAATCGGATGGGTAGAAAAGGCTTCCGCATAAGCAGCATAGCGTAGAATTTCAGCTTCGGTAAAGCCAGGTTGGGCCCGAATTTCTCTGACGGCGAAAACACCTTCTGTCAACGTCCCGGTTTTGTCAAAAACAACTGTACGCAGATTAGCCAAGGCATCGAGGAAATTGCCGCCTTTGATTAAAATCCCCTGCCGCGAGGCATTGCCGATACCGCCAAAATACCCCAGTGGGATGGAAAGAACCAGGGCACAAGGGCAGGATATTACCAGCAGCACTAATGAATGGTAAAGCCAGGTAGTAAAAGCAGCTCCCGGCAAGAAAAGCGGGGGTAAAACCGCGATAGCTATCGCTGCTGCAACCACGGCTGGGGTATAGTAGCGGGCAAAAGTTGTAATAAATTGCTCAGCTGGGGCTTTTCTCAGCTCTGCCTCTTCTACCAATTCCAAGATACGGGCAACAGCCGATTGGCCATAGGCCTTGGTTACCCTGACTTTAAGAAGGGTGTCACCGTTGACCATACCGGCTAAAACGGTATCTTTTGGTTTTAAATGCCTCGGAATTGGCTCCCCGGTCAGGGCGGAAGTATCGACAGAAGAGGAGCCGGCGATGATCAAACCATCCAACGGAACCCGCTCCCCTGGCTTGACGATAATTGTTTGGCCGACGGTCACCGCTTCGGCCGGAACCTTGGCGATTTGACTATCTTGTTCGACATGGGCCCAGTCCGGGCGGATAGCCAGCAGGGCTGCAATAGAGCGACGGGAGCGATTAACAGCACGATTTTGAAAATATTCGCCCACGGAATAAAACAACATCACAGCTACTGCTTCCGGCAGCTCCCCGATGGCGATTGCACCTAAGCTAGCAATACTCATCAGAAAATGTTCATCAAATACACGGCCTCTAACCAGGTTTGATAATGCCCGGCCCAGCACAGGCCAACCTACCAGTAAATAAGCGGGGATGAAAAGACCCCACCGTAAGAACTCCGACCGGGGGCTTAGCCACCAGCCCAAAGCAAACAGGGCTGTTGCCAGTGCCACCGGATATAGCTGGCGCCGCTCGCTTTGTTCTTCGGCGGCAGCCTGCTTGCGCCAGGCGCCAGCAGCAGCAGGTATAAGTTCTAATCCTGGCTGGATCCTGTTAACCGTAGCTTGGGCGGTGGCAACTAACTCTGGCGGAAGTTCTACCGTGCGGGAGGCAAAGTTGACCGCGGTATTTTCCAGACCGGCAATCTTTTGTAATTCTAGTTCGATTTCGGCTGCACAGGCGGCACAGTCAAGGCCGGCTAAAACATAACGCATGAGATATAGCCCCTTTCTCTAAATTCAGCTCGATCGTAGTTCTCTAAGCTGGGCTTGTTCAAAAACATGGTTTAAAAGAGTTTTTACCTGATTATCACTGATGGAATAAAAGGCCATTTTACCTTGCCGGCGGTATTGTACCAGCTTCAGGGTTCGAAGAAGCCGCAGATGGTGGGAAATGTTGGAGATAGTACTGTCCAGGATCGTAGCAAGATCACAAACACAAAGCTCTTCGTGGGCCAACAGATATAAGATCGAAGCCCTTGTTTCGTTAGCCAGGGCTTTGAAGATAGCCACAGCTTCCGTCAACGGTGGGAGATTATTTTTCCATCTGCTGACTGTATCCAAGTTGCAATGAAAGTCGGAACAAAGATCGCAGGCTGCAAATTCGGGGCAACAGTCTGTTCGAAGTACCCGGTCAGCGGCCATTTTGGTCACCTCATTTGATCAACTTCTCAATTGTCAACTAAAGCATACCACCGGGCATAATCTAATTCAAGCCTGAAATTTAGCTGCCCAAATGCTCTAGCGCTCGCCCGTAGCTAGGGCCAGATATTCTTGTAGTGAACGGATCTGAGGATTCCTGTCGGCAGGAATATCGAGGGCAGCCAAATAAGCCCTGACCGTATCCAAAGAGGTAAAACAAGGAATCCCGTTTTCTACCGCGGCCCTCCGGATAATGAAACCATCACGTTTGACCTGCTGGCCATGGGTAACTGTGTTAATAACCAGATCTATCTTACGTTCGGCCAGATCAGCCAACAGATGAGGCGGTTGTTCATGGACTTTACGCACGGTACGGGTTGTAAGGCCATGCTCGGTTAAAAAAACAGCAGTGCCCGAAGTTGCAGCCAGGTTAAAGCCGCGGCGGGCAAACTGAGCCAAATAAGGCAGGGCTTCCTGCTTGTCTCGGTCAGCAATTGTGGCCAGCACAGTACCTTGGCGGGGCATTGTATATCCTGCAGCCAAAAAACCGCTCCAAAGCGCTGCTGACAGGTCTGGGCCGAAGCCGACTACCTCTCCGGTGGAACGCATTTCCGGCCCTAAGGCCGTTTCTAC
>JAAZKX010000089.1 GCA_012799605.1 Bacillota bacterium
GATTGTATGAAAATAAGGATGGACTTACTTTTCATACAGACTTGCTTTTCGTAATTTTAAACAAGTTATGGAAAAACATAGTTGATTATGGTATGATGAATTTGGAATGGGAGGAGAGAAGGTGATGGGTATGGTTGAAAAGGAGCTTGCTGCAGGTGATGATGAACAGCAGATAAAAAAGATTCATGAGCCTAGGCCCCTTGGAACAGAGTATTTCTACCTTTCACAGCAAATAAATGATCTAAGGGACCGTATGGATGCAAAGTTTGATAGAGTTGATTTAAAATTTGAGTCCATAAGAAAAGAAATCGGAGACATTAGAAAAGAGATCGGGGATCAAAGAAAAGAAACAGATGCGAAGTTTAAAGATCTCCGTGAGGAAAACAATGCACGGTTCACCAGTATGGAAAAAATGTTCGATGCAAGGTTTGCTAGAATGGAAGAGGGATCTGGTAAGAGATTCGATAAGGTGGATGAGAAGTTCAATGGCTTCCGTGAGGAGGTCAATGCACGGTTTGACAAGGTGGATGAGAAGTTCAACGGCTTCCGTGAGGAGGTCAATATACGGTTCAACAAGATGGATGAGAAGTTCAATGGCTTCCGTGAGGAGGTCAATGCACGGTTTGATAAGGTGGATGAGAAGTTTAAAGATTTCCGTGAGGAAAACAATGTAAAGTTCAGTAGGATGGAAGAAAGATTCGATGCAAGGTTTGGTAGGATGGAAGAAGAAACTGGTAAGAGATTCGATAAGGCAAACATGGAATTTAATAGTTTCCGTGAGGAGGTCAATGTAAGGTTTGGTAGGATGGAAGAAAAGCATGACAGGCTTGAGAATAAAATTGATAATTCTATTAAGTGGATGGTTGGTCTTTTGGTTACGGTTGTAGTGGGCTTTGTGGCTATATATTTTAAGTAGTTTTTAAGGGTGGGTTGATCCTACCTTTTTTTCATTTGAAGGTTTAACTAGCTAAGGCGATTTTCGGATTTTTGAATTCTGGACCTTTTGGATTTCCCTTTTTTGCGGTTTCCCTTTTTGTAGTGACATCTATCGACAAAGGGCCTTGTCTCTCCCTTTCATTTGTGGTGACATCTATCGCTTGCATTTAGCGGAAAAATTACACACTAATTTGGACTTGACTTATGTTTTTTTTTGACTTCTCTACATGTAATTACTTGACACTAACTTCTTGTTCTGGGGCCTTGAAATCTATCTGGTTTACAGATAAACTGTTTGTAGGCATGATCTCACTCCTCTTCAGTTGCATTCACAATTAATATATAGGAATGGGTCATGTTAAGGCTACCCTATTACATGGGATGACCTTTTTTCTCCTATGGCTATACCAACTATAATTTTACTTTAACTAAAATATGCAATAAAACATAATAACAATGCAAAAGCCGCCCGTGGGTATCACACCAGTAGACAACAAGCGCAAAGATGGAGGAAAAGATATGATGGCACAGTTCATTCCTTGGCACATAGAAGTAAAAATCCCCATAGCATTTTGCCATGAGGACTTATGGTGTGGCCTTTATTCATTTATAATTGTCGTGCTAATAAATCAAAAAACACCAAGCCGTTTCCAACCTGGTGTTTGATATTGCGGTTGTAAGAAGACACATAACTCTATCTTTTTGAAAACTGTGGGGCTCGGCGGGCTTTTTTGAGGCCGTATTTTTTTCTTTCCTTTTTACGGGGGTCTCTGGTTAGGTATCCTTCTTTCTTAAGAATAGGTCTAAATTCGCCGTCAATCTGTAAAAGGGCACGAGCTATTCCATGGCGTATGGCTCCGGCTTGACCTGTGTAGCCACCACCTTTAACACTTACAATTACATCGAATTTATCTAAGGCGTTGATTTTTTCCAGTGGTCTTTTAACTTCCGCTTTTAGGGTCTCAAGACCGAAGTAATCATCAATGGGTCTTTTATTTACGATAATTTTCCCGC
>JAAZKX010000062.1 GCA_012799605.1 Bacillota bacterium
GCAAGCACAAAGGCGTATCTCCTTCCCGCTGAGAAAATGCGAGCACATCGGTCGGGGCATCAATTCCCCGCCATCGTTTGTTCAAGCGCCGAATTTCAGCATTATTTACCAACAGAACGCTTAGCTCAGCATCCGACGCTCCTTCTTGGTTCAAGATCCGTTCCCCCACCCGTTCCAACAACTTGAAAACAGCAGGAGTTAAAATTAAATTATCAGACCCGACCCCAATTTTGACTAGCATATTGTACCGCCTCTCAGCTAAATATCTTTATCCGGGTACGGCACACGCTGGTGATAAACGCCGGTTAACACCTTGGCAAAAACTGCTGCCGTCTGGTCCAAATCCTTCAAAGTTAAGTCGCTTTGATCCAACTGCCCCTCATCTAACCGTTCTTTAATAACTTTCCTAATCAGGCCCTCTATCTTCCCAGGCGTAGGGTCGGCAACAGATCGTACCGCCGCCTCCACCACGTCGGCCAACATAACCAAGGCCGCTTCTTTAGTTTGTGGCAGGGGGCCTTCGTAGCGAAAATTATCTTCAGAAACTGCATCCTCGGCCTCGGCCACAGCCTGGTTATAAAAATAAGAGACCAGCGTTGTACCATGATGTTGTTCGATAATATCCCTTATCGCCGGTGGTAATTTGAACTGGCGAGCTAGCTCCAGCCCCTCTTTTATATGGGAAGTAATAACTAAAGCCGACAAGTTAGGACTCATTTTATCATGAGGATTAGAAATCAGCAGTTGATTCTCTATAAAAAACTCGGGGCGTTTAATCTTACCCACGTCATGATAATAGCTGGCTACCCTGGATAATAAAGCATCCGCCCCGACTGCATCAGCTGCTGTTTCAGCCAGGTTGCCCACCAAAATACTGTGGTGGTACGTACCCGGCGCCTCCAACAACAGCCGTTTAAGTAAAGGATGGTTGGGGTTAGCAAGCTCCAGCAGCCGGATCGGGGTAGTGATGCCAAATGCACTTTCGATAAAAGGAAGCAAGCCAATGGCCAATATTACTCCCAAAAACCCGTTAATAATCCCGGCCAAACTGTCTGTTAACAGACGTAGTGGTTCGGCCATAGCAATCAAATTTAGCGTCCAAGCAATACACAGGTTAGCTCCGCTAATCAGTATGCCAGCCCGAGCCAAATCACTACGCTGGTTGACCTTCTGCACCGCCAAAATGCCGGCTAAGCTGCCGCCGAGGGCTCCCATGGCCAAAGTAAGATCCGGTCCGGCCATGATTGCCAACAGTAAGGGTAATTCAGCTGCCACCAGAACAGACAGGCGGCTGTCTAGCAAAATGGCCACCAACAACGGACCTGCTGCAGCCGGGAAAAATTTGATAGCAACATCGACCGGTATTAATAAAAATATCCGCCCCAGGGCCAACGTCCCCAGCGCTATCGATGCTAGTAACAGCAACATTTTAAAGTCCTTTAACACTTTCGGTGTTAAAAACCGCAAATAGGCAGCGGTAAGAATAATCAAAAAGCCTACCGCCAGAGCCGCACCCAGCACTACCGTCCAGTGAGTCCGACGGTGCAGAAGGTCTAAAGCCTCCAGCACCTGTAAATGTTCACTGGTAATCGGATCGCCCTCGCGAACGATTACCGTATTTTGCCAGGCGGTTTTCTCAACCGGTTGAATGCTCTCCCGGGCCGCTTGCTGGCGCCGTTGGGTAGCCTCATGGTTATAGACGAGATTCGGCTGTAAAACCGAATCTACCATCGCCTGTAAGACTTCCTTAAAAGCGGAAGAGCCGCTTTCTTCCCTTATTTTTTCCAGTAATGTTGCCTTAGCTACTGGCAAATCCGATTGGCGGATGCCTTTTTCCATTAGAAAGCGCACCAGTTCCGGCGCCTTTTTCTCCAGACCGGAGAACTCTTCCTGGCTGAGGTCTAACACAACCCCCTGCAGTTCAGTCGGGAGACACAGCTGCTCCTCTGTAGCCAAGCGTTCAAGTTTCTGCTCCGCGGACAGTTCTGTACTTCGTATCTGCTCTATTTTTTCAAAAGCCGCTTCCAACTTAACCAATGATTCTTGGAGTACACTAACATCAGGGTCATAGACAGGCTCTACCAACTCGGCAGCATTTGCCCTAAGCTGCTCGGTTTTATCCTTGTCCTCATACGTCACTGTCTTGTGAGCCACAATCTTACGGGGAGCAGGCTGGCCAACTGTTAGTTGCAACTGCTGGGGTACCCACTCTAGGCTGACTAATGCCGTAGCTACCAAGAAAGTAACGACAGCTAGGAATAGGCGGCGCCCAAATTCCGGCGATAATAGGGTTGTGAATTTCACGTCCGGACGCTGCTGCATAAAAGGCAGCTTCATGCCTTATTCCTCCTTGGCCGACGCTGGATCCGAGTGTTCCTTTTTCTCATCCCAAGCCTCGTAAGCTGCAATAATCCGCTGCACTAGTTCGTGCCGGACTACATCACGATGGCTGAAGTAAACAAATTCAATCCCCTTCACATCTTTTAGCACTAAACGTACTTCTTCCAAACCAGAAAAACAACCGCTGGGTAAATCAATCTGGGTAATATCGCCGGTTATCACCGCCCGGGAACCAAAACCCAGACGGGTTAAAAACATTTTCATCTGTTCCGGAGTTGTATTTTGAGCTTCATCCAATAAAATAAATGCATCATCTAGTGTTCGCCCCCGCATATAAGCCAGCGGGGCGATTTCAATAATGCCCCGTTCAGCATATTTTTGGTACGTATCCACTCCGAGGAAATCATAGAGTGCATCATAAAGCGGGCGCAAATAGGGATCTACTTTTTCCTGCAAGTCACCGGGTAAAAAGCCCAGCTTCTCTCCAGCTTCCACAGCTGGCCGAGTAAGTACTATCCGGCTAATTTCCCGGCTGCGCAGCGCTTGCACAGCTTTAGCCATAGCTAGATAGGTTTTACCTGTTCCTGCCGGCCCAATACTAAACACAACGTCATATTTATCGATAGCCTTCACATAGTGTTTTTGACCCACCGTCTTAGGCTTCACCGCCTTGCCACGGTGAGTAACCAAAATTGTATCCTCCTGGGCCGGATCCAACACCGTTCCTTGGCCCCGCTTGATCATACTGGCCGTAAACTGAACATCCTGGGGAGTTATCAAGTTTCCTTCCTGGGCCAGCGTTTTGAGTTGTTCCAAAACTTGGGTCGCTTGTTCGGCCGGCCCTGCTTCCCCGATAATAGTAACTTCCGTCCCCCGCGGCACCAGACGGATAGGAAACTCCCGTTCCAAACAGCGTAAATTAGCATCAAATTGGCCAAATAAACACATAGCCTGATCATGATCAGCTACTGCTATCTTCTTCTCCAATTGTTCCCCCAATACCAATTCCTCCTTCACCTGTTCGGGGGTAATAAGGTATCGGCCTCGCGATATCTTCTACCGCTTCTATTCTCACCCACACCCTAATGGGAATATCCCCAGGTTGAGACAGGATTTTTTTATCGGTCTGGATAATCTTCGATCCTTCGGCCAGCTCCTGCTTTGCCAAAGCTGTGGCTTGCTTTAGCAGGCGCTGGGCACATTCTGACTCTGGGATCACTTTCTTTATTTCCTTTAGTTCATAATATATTTCTTCTATAACTTCGACGGAACTTATGCTATTCCTCCAGGGAACAACGCTTTTGCGCTCCCGCTCAGTTTCGTAATATTCAAACGGTACTTTTTTAACCCCACCAATATAGACTGGCCAATTTATCAGCCTGAGCACTTTTTTGGTCACGCTATTGCCCGAGCGTACCAGATGCCGCTCAACTGCATCGCCCTCAAGGTAGGCCTCGTGCCACACACGGGCTAAAACTCTGCCTTTGGCCGGCACCGGGCGCCGGCCTTGTTCGCCCAAAATAAGCACGTCCCCAGCGGATACTGACGATCCTTTTTCGACCAGAGGCCTTCCAGCCAACACCAGCATATCATAAATCAAACCATTTTTAGTAGCTACTAAATGGCCTGGCCGCTGAAGCTGTGGCTGACTCAATTTAGGGACTACTTCCAACACAAATCTGGTCCCAGTAAAATAAGCCCGGGCCCAGGCTAGTTCGGGAAACTGAGTCAGAACCTCGTGCTCTATAGCCCTTAGATCCACCCGCTGCTTGAGCACACCCTGCATCACTCCTTGCCCAGCCAATAACTGGCCCAGCTGTTTTTGCCGCTCTGGATGATTTGCCCCTTCTATCCGGACAGACCAAATGCAACTGGACCAAGTATACAGCATAAGTAAAAAAAGCACTCCCCCCCAGGCCAAAGTACGGCGGCGTTTAAACCGGCGCCAGAAAAAAGGGAGCCCGATTTTTTCCTTTATCGTCACCTTGACCTTTAGTTGGCGTACCAACGGGCGCAGGCGAAAAAAATCCCGGCTTCTCATCCGGAAAGATAATTTTCCCTCCTCCCACTTAACATCCCAAAGGTATATTCCGCGTGCCAAGCACTGGTTCAAAAGCCGCTCACTCTCTTTTCCTTTCACGCGAACAGATACTTGCCCCTGAAGCCAAAATCGGCTATTTAAAAGCCACATTCGCCCTCACCGCCTTCAGTTCCACTCCAGCCTGTTAATACGCCCTCTTATAACTACTTCTTCCTGGGCTAAGCTGACCAAAACCAGTTCTTGCCCGCAGACAAGCAGTTCTCCTTTAGGCAGGGCCAAGCGCAATTTGGTGGGAGAATATTCAATAACACCCCGGTGATTTTCCACTGTGATCTCCACATTGCCAACGATAGTAACCCGGGGTAAATCCAGTACTATATCTGGCGGGATTTCCAACAGTTCCGCCACCTTCCTCCCCCAATTAAGCCCGGGCTTCATGTTGACGTCCCCCTCGAGTTTGAGGCTCCTTCTTAGAATATGTATGAATGCAACAGAACGGGTAATACCGAAAATGTTTCTTCAGTAAAAAACACCCCCGGCGGGGATGTTTTTACCTAAGCAGTTCTTAGCTATTATAATTATCAGCGGGGGCACCAAGGCCGCCTGCATCTGCACTCGCCCAGAGCCTGCATCAGAACCACGGACTGGACGATTGTGGCTGAGGTCACAGGTCCGGGAAAAGAAGCCGGCGTTTTTCTGGCCCTGCCGGCTACCGGTGTTAAAACCGATCGGGGCACAGGCTCCGGCTCCGGCTCCGGATGTAAGGGCTGTGGGTGAGGCGGTACCGTTAACTCCAAATCTTCCCAGGTTCCATCTTTAGCCCGTGGAACAGCTTCATCGGTTTCCTCCCCGGTTGGCGGAATATCCTCGTAAGTCTCTTCCTCTGCTGAAGGAAGGTCAACATCAGATCGCGGTAGAGGTGCTGTCGGCACCGGTTTCTGCCGTTTCCGCTCCGGCTTTTTGGGGCTGATAAATAGGTTCCAGACCAGCCAAAACAGCAGCAGCCTGAACAACACAGACATAATCCCTACTCCTCACCTTGGATCGATTCGGAGGTTGATTCCGGGCCTTTGGGTGCTAGGCGTGAGATTGCCGCCCGCATATCAGTATCAGCCATAAGGTTTCTTAGATTCTGATAATCCAATACCCCAAATGTTCCTTCCTGCAGGGCCTGGGCAATAGCTTTTGGCACTTCAGCTTCAGCTTCTACTACCCGGCTTCTCATTTCTTGAACAACCGCTCGCATCTCCTGTTCATGGGCTATGGCCATGGCGCGCCGCTCTTCGGCTTTGGCCTGGGCGATGCGCTTATCAGCCTCAGCTTGATCGGTCTGGAGCTTGGCTCCAATATTTCGCCCTACATCCACATCGGCAATATCGATAGATAAGATTTCAAATGCAGTCCCTGCATCCAGTCCTTTATTGAGCACAGTGTGTGAAATGCTGTCTGGGTTTTCCAGCACAGCTTTATGGGACTCCGCACTACCGATAGTAGTAACGATGCCCTCACCGACCCGGGCGATAATTGTAGCCTCGCCGGCTCCGCCTACCAAGCGGTCAATATTAGCCCGGACAGTAACCCTGGCTTTCGCTTGTAGCTCGATTCCATCCTTGGCTACTGCAGCCACTGTAGGAGTTTCGATTACTTTGGGATTTACGCTCATTTGCACCGCTTCCAACACATTGCGTCCGGCCAAATCAATGGCCGCCGCTCGTTCAAAAGTAAGAGGGATCCCTGCCCTATGAGCAGCTATCAGCGCATTCACGACCCGATCCACATTACCGCCGGCTAAAAAATGGGCTTCCAACTGGTTGCTAGTAAGATCGAGGCCGGCCTTAATCGCCTTGATCAAGGGATGAACAATTCGGCTGGGCGGTACCCTTCTAAGCCTCATGCCCACCAATCCCATAATACTTATCTTTACCCCGGCGGCTTGGGCCGAAATCCAAAGTCCTATGGGGATAAAAGAAAAAAGTACAATTAAGGCAAAAACTAACAATAGCAAAGGAAAAAAATAGATCAAAAAACCCATTTATGCGCCCTCCTTTTAAGCTTCTGGAGCCTGTTTGACTACTATACGCTGTCCTTCTACTTGGACAACCATAATGGCAGTCCCGGCTGTAATATACTCCCCTTCGGTGACTACCGACCAGCGTTTTCCTGCTAATTCGACGGTACCAGTTGGCCGCAGATGGGTAAGGGCGACGCCACTGCTACCAACTAGCTGTTTGGGATCCGGGACAGCCGAACCAGATACGCGTTCGCTTAACACCAGGGCTGATGGTTTATGCCGCCGGACCAGAAAAACAAAAACGGTCGCGCCAATAACCATCAATATCACTGCTGTAACAAAGGCTACCGTACCGGAAATGCCCGGTGCAGCCATCACCGTCCCCAGGCCGACCGCAACCAGCACCAAACCGGTGATGCCAAATAAACCAAAGCCTGGGATTACTAAAATCTCAAGCGCAAGTAATAAAGCGCCGATGACCAATAGAACCACAGCTAGAGTAAGCATTATGAATTCCTCCCCCAGGTGTAGGAAAGACCCAGCCTTCGTCGGACTGGGTCTTTTTTCTTAGGCTCCCAACAGTTCGCGAACGATCTTGTTAACCGTTCGGCCATCAGCTCGACCCCGCGTCTTAGGGATGATGGCCCCCATCACCTTGCCCAAATCACGCTGGCCGGTAGCACCTACTTGTTCAATAGTTTCTTGGGCCAGCTGGCGTATTTCATCCAGGGTCAATGGTTCCGGTAAATATTCGCTTAGGATTTCAATTTCTTTTTTTAGCTTGGCTACAAGATCATCGCGCCCACCTCGGGAAAATTCCGGGATACTGTCACGGCGTTCTCTCATCTCTTGGGCCAATATCTCGAGAACTTCATCTTCAGTCAGTGCGCGCCCTTTGGCGATCTCGGAATTTTTAATAGCCGCCCGGACTAGGCGGATTGTACTCAAACGCACCTTACCCTTTTCCCGGGCCTTCAGGGCCGTTTTCATATCAGCGAAAAGCTGCTCTTTGATCGACATGGTAGCGGCCTCCTAACGAAACCTTCTCCTGCTGCTTCTTTTACGTGCCGCCTCCGATTTTTTCTTCCGTCGTACGCTAGGTTTATCATAGTATTCACGTTTGCGAATCTCAGACAAAACCCCAGACCGCCGGCACTGACGCCTAAATCTGCGCAGCGCATTGTCGAGGGATTCATTTTTTCTTCTTCTGATCTCAGGCACCTGCCTCTCCCTCCCTCCACTACGGTCTAGATACGGGGCTTGGAACTAAACACATTATATACCACGCCAAAAAATAGTGTCAAGGTTAGCCTGGCGGCCAACCCAGGGCGCGACCCCCTAAAACATGAAAATGAAGGTGGGAGACAGTTTGACCGCCGTGAGCGCCCGTATTGACTACTACCCGAAATCCATCCCCGTCAATACCGAGCTGACGGGTAAGTTTGACAATCACCCGTTGTACGGCTGGCAGTAAGCTTGCATCAGCGGCAGTCAAGGCCGGCAAATCGGGGATATGTTTTTTGGGCACCACCAAAAAATGTACCGGGGCCTGCGGATTAATGTCCTTGAACGCCACCAGCTGGTCATCTTCAAACAATAAATCAGTCGGCATCTCCCCGCCGGCAATCCGGCAGAAAATACAATCAGGCATAAAACCCACCTCCTTCTATTTATTCTTTCGCTTCTAGCTGCCAAAATCCTCTCTTAGCTGGCCAAAAACTTCATCCTCAGCAGCCGCGGTTATTCTGACTGGCACGATTTTATTCAACAGCCGGCCGCTACCGTGAAAACGAACCCGGATGTAGTTATCGCTATAGCCCACCCACAGCTGGCGCGTATCCTCTTCTTCCACTAATACCGGCAGTTCTTGACCCAGGTATTGTTCATGAAAATCCTGGGCCAAGCGCTGGCCCAAAGAAATCAAATAACGGCTTCTTTCTGCTTTCACACGCCCAGGCACCTGGTCGGAAAACCTAGCTGCCGGCGTTCCCGGGCGCGGCGAATATGAAAACACATGCAAACGGCTGAATGCAGCCTGTTCCACCATCTGCACTGTCTTGGCAAAATCCTCCTCCGTCTCGCCGGGGAAGCCGACCATCACATCGGTGGTAAGGCCTATATTAGGTATTATTCGGTGAATTTTAGCCACCAATTTCCGGTATTCGTCAGACGTATAGGGGCGGTTCATGCGTCGCAGTATCCTGCTGGATCCGCTTTGCAAAGGTATGTGCAAATGGGGGCAAATTTTCGCGCTCGCAGCTACAAGCTCCAAAATCGTGGGAGTTACCTGAGCAGGATCCAGCGAGCTGATCCGGATACGCTCCAATCCCGGAATTTTTTCCAGCAATTCAAGCGGCTTCGCCAGATCAACCGGCGGACGAAAATCACTGCCGTATAAACCTAGGTGGATGCCCGCCAATACAATTTCTTTATAACCCCGGGCCACCAACTCTGAAGCAGCAGCAACTACTTGTTCTAGGGGACTACTTCTTACCGGCCCACGGGCATAAGGAATAATACAATAGCTACAATACTGATTGCAGCCATCTTGAATCTTAAGAAAAGCCCGCGTGCGGCTGGAATAATCCAGGGGCAGCTGTTCAAAATCTTTCCTTTTATTCACTTGTTCCACTTGTCGAACCTGCTGGCCAGTTTGTTGGGCTTTTTCTACCAGGTCTACAATTCGAGCCCGCTCAGTAGTACCGATAATAACATCGACCTGAGGTAGTTTTTCCATCTTATCTGCCGCTACCTGGGGGAGGCATCCTACCACTGCTATAATGGCGTTTGGAGCCTGTCGGCTAGCCCGGCGAATCATCTGCCTCGACTTGCGGTCGGCCGAACCTGTTACTGTGCAAGTGTTGATAACATATACATCAGCCCCTTGGTCAAAGCCTACCACCCGGTAGCCTCGCTCACGGAACAGTACTTTCATCGCTTCGGTTTCCGTCTGGTTTACTTTACAGCCCAAGGTGCCAAATGCCACTCGTTTCATTAGCCCGTTACCCACTTTCCCTGCCCTGGGGAGCAGCCTGTTTTATAGCCCCGGGGGACTGTTTCCGTCCCAACGGTTTAAGTTCATCAAATTCATATAAAATAGTGCTCAACGCCACCAATCCAGCTGTTTCAGTACGAAGAATCCGCGGTCCCAAACTTATCGGCTGCGCCCCGGATTTAATCACAAGGCTGGCTTCCGTTGGAGAAAACCCGCCTTCAGGGCCCACCAGCAGCAGCATATTTTCTCTTGGCCTTGAACAAAGCCGCTGCAGTACTCCTTTTAGATCAACGGTATTTTCCTTCTCCCAACAAAAAAGGACGGCCTCAAAAGTGTTGAACCGGGCGGTCAGGTCGCCAATCGTACAAGCTGGTTCCACAATTGGTACAATCGCCCGGCCGCATTGCTTGGCCGCTTCCCGGGCTATCCGTCGTAGCCGGTTAATCCTGGTATTTGTCAACGATGTTCTAATTGATCGTTCGCAAACCAGCGGTATAACCGCTTGCACTCCAATTTCGGTGGCCTTTTGTACCACCAATTCATTTTTCTCTCTTTTGGCCAAGCCTTGGGCCAAGGTAACTTTTAATCCTGGCTCCGTCAAAACCGGTATTTCAGCTATTATCTGGCCCCAGACCCTGCCGTCCGGCTCAATTACCAATTCCACCTGATATTCGTGCCCCCAGCCATCGAATACCCGCACGACCGTCCCGGTTTGAAAACGAAGCACAGTCTTTAAATGATGGGCTTCAGCGGAATCGAAACAAACTTTTCCCGCTTGAACGTTCTTCGGGGCAACATAAAAACGTTCCATTTACAGCTGCTCCCGGTCAGCAGCAAATGAGACCCACTCTTCTTCGCCGACAATTTCCAGCAGTTTAAACCCCTGCTCGGACAGGGCCTCCTTTAGGTCATCGAACTGCGATTCTATAACACCGCTGCCGATGAATATTCCCCGGGGCGTGAGATGGTTTGGCAAGTCATTAAGTAGCAATAATAACACCGGAGCGGTAATGTTTGCCACTACCAAATCTGCCCGGCCTGGCAGCTCTTCAAACAAGTCGCTGGGTAAAACGGATACCTGGCTGGTTACTCGGTTGCGTTCACAATTTTCCCACGCCGCCTCCAGCGCAGCCGGATCAACGTCGACAGCTGCAACTTCAGCCGCGCCTAGTTTAGCAGCCGCAATAGATAAAACGCCGGAGCCTGTCCCAATATCAAAAACTTTATCCCCCGGCTTTAGATAGCGCTCTAGCAACATTAAAGCCATGATAGTAGTCGGGTGATTGCCGGTACCAAAGGCGAAACCGGGGTCGAGTTCGATAACCAGATCGTCTTTTGCAGCCTCGTACTCTTCCCAGGCTGGTTTGATAATTATCCTGTTCCCAGCCCGAACAGGCTTGTAGTGCGCTTTCCAAAAATTAGCCCATTCTTCTTCGTCTACCTGTTGCAACGACGTTTCCCCCGTCACACCCAGCAGATGCAGTACTCGATCCAATTCTTGCTGCAGGGTTTCAAGACGCAATTCTAATTCCGGGTTTACTGGCAAATAAGCTTTTACCGTCACCTTACCATTCGCTGGCGCTACCTTTAACAGTTCATTCACGCCGAACTCATCAGCACGGGCTACCAGCTGGGCCGGGTCCTCGATGACCACACCGCCGGCTCCAGCCTCATGGAAAACATTGGCCACCGCTTCCACCGCTTGTTGAGCCGTCCGAACACTGATCTCTGTCCACCCTCTCATCGATGGACCCTCCCTTCAAATTGGGCTACTTGCCCAAAGCATCACGCATCTTTTTAAAAAACCCCTTGCCTTCCTGCCCCTCAGTCCCGGATCCCAACGTTTGGCCCAATTCCTGCAGCAGCTTGCGTTGGGTTGAATTCAAACCTACTGGCGTACGCACACGTACGGTAACAATCAGATCACCGCGCCCATGTTGGCGCAAGAGGGGCATACCCTTTCCCCGCAGCCGAAACCGCGCACCACTTTGGGTTCCCTCTGGAATAGTCAGCTTGGCCCATCCGTTCAAAATCGGCACATCGACCACTGCTCCCAAAGCTGCTTGAGCAATATTAATATTGACTTCCGTATAAAGATTATCCCGGTCACGGTCAAAAACTTTATGTGGTTTAACCCTGATAAAGACATACAGGTCTCCCGGCGGCCCGCCGCGGGTACCGGAACCGCCTTCCCCGGCCAACCGCAGCCGGGCACCAGTATCGACACCAGCCGGTACCCGTACCTTAATCCGCCGTGGCCGGCGTATATGACCGCTGCCACCGCAATCCCGACAGGGCTCGGTAATAATTTGGCCCGTACCTCCGCATTGTAAACAGACGCCTACGTTCACCATCCGGCCGAACGGGGTCGCCCTTTCATGCCTAAGTTCTCCCGTACCGCCACAGCCAGGACAGGTTGTAGGTGACGTTCCGGGGGCCGCGCCTTTACCCTTGCAGGTTCGGCAGGTTTCCTCCCGCATAATTTCAATCTTTCGTTCAACCCCAGCGGCAGCTTCTTCTAATGTAATTTCCAGCTCGTATTTGAGATCAGGCCCACGCTCCGGTCCAGTTCGTTCAGTCCTGCGGCCGCGACGGCCGCCGAACATATCGAAAATATCACCGAAGATATCAAAACCGAACCCTCCAAAATCAAAGCCTTCTTGACCGCCGAAGTGCGCAGCATCAAAAGCAGCATGACCGAATTGATCATACTGGGCCTTTTTTTCTGTATCGCTTAGCACTTCGTAGGCTTCGTTAACTTCCTTAAACTTTTCCTCAGCCTTCGGATCACCGGAATTTACATCAGGGTGATACTTACGGGCCAATTTTCGGTAAGCTTTTTTTATATCCTCTTGACTGGCCGTGCGCGGCACGCCCAGTGTTTCATAATAATCGCGTTTAGCGGCCAACCTTATCACCCTCCGCCTTCATAACCCTTATTCATTACCATCTTGGACTTTATAATCGGCATCAACCACATCATCATCGTCGTTAGTTTTGGTCTTACCAGAATCGCCAGCCTGTTGGTCAGAGGCTTCTTGAGACTTAGCGTAAAGAGCGGAGCTGATCGCATACAAGGTTTCGGAAAGCTTCTCGCTGGCCTGTTTAAGCGTATCCGGATCATCGCTATCTAGCTTTTCTTTAAGCTGTGCCACCGCATCTCGGGCTGCATCGATCAAGCTTGGTTCCACCTTGCCTTCGGCCTCTTTGATAGTTTTTTCAGCATTGTATACTAATGCGTCAGCCTGATTTCGCGCTTCAATGATTTTACGCCGTTTTTCATCCTCAGCAGCATGTAGGTCTGCTTCTTTGCGCATCCGTTCGATCTCATCCTCATCGAGCCCGCTGGAAGACTTAATGGTAATGGATTGTTCTTTACCAGTGCCCAAATCCTTGGCCGAAACATGCACAATCCCATTGACATCGATATCAAAGGTGACTTCGATCTTAGGCACGCCCCTTGGTGCCGGCGGAATGCCGGTCAGCTCAAACCGGCCCAGGGTTTTGTTATCAGCGGCCATAGCCCGCTCGCCCTGTAGAACATGGATGTCCACACTGGTTTGGCCATCAGCAGCAGTGGAAAATACTTGGCTTTTAGCAGTCGGGATGGTGGTGTTCCGGTCGATTATTTTAGTAAATACCCCGCCCAAAGTTTCGATTCCCAAAGAAAGTGGAGTCACGTCCAGCAATAGCACATCTTTTACTTCTCCGGCCAAAACCCCGGCCTGAATAGCAGCACCCATGGCTACGCATTCATCAGGGTTGATCCCTTTATCAGGCTCCCGGCCAAAATAATTGACGATGGCTTCTTGCACCGCCGGGATACGGGTCGAGCCGCCCACTAGCAAAATCTTATCTACATCGGCCGGCTTGAGGCCCGCATCGTCCAAGGCCTGCCTTGTGGGCCCCATGCTTGCCTCCACCAAATCCCGCGTGAGTTCTTCAAATTTTGCCCGGGTTAGGGACACATCGAGGTGTTTTGGACCGCTGGCATCAGCAGTTATAAATGGCAAATTAATGGTGGTGCTAAGCAAGCTCGATAATTCGATCTTAGCTTTTTCCGCTGCCTCTTTTAGGCGCTGGAGGGCCATCTTGTCTTGCCGCAGATCGATTCCTTGTTCCTTTTTAAATTCAGCGGTCACATAATCTATGATCCTTTGATCAAAGTCATCGCCCCCCAATTTGGTGTTCCCGCTGGTGGCTTTGACTTCAAACACCCCATCGCCCAGCTCCAATAAAGATACATCGAACGTGCCCCCACCCAAATCATATACCAGTATCGTCTGGTCTTGCCCTTTATCCAAACCATAGGCTAAAGCAGCAGCTGTAGGCTCATTGATAATCCTAAGGACTTCCAGACCGGCAATCACCCCGGCATCTTTGGTAGCCTGCCTTTGGCTGTCACTGAAATAAGCCGGCACCGTAATTACAGCTTGATTAACTTCCTCGCCCAAATAAGCTTCAGCATCACTTTTTAGTTTCTGCAGCACCATGGCCGATATTTCTTGAGGTGTGTACTGTTTACCATTGATGCCTAATTTATCAGTAGACCCCATGCGCCTTTTTACTGACATTACTGTGCGCTCGGGGTTTGTTATCGCCTGCCGAAAAGCAACCTGGCCTACCATCCGTTCTCCATCCTTGGAAAAAGCAACCACTGAAGGAGTAAGCCGGCTTCCTTCAGCATTGGTTATAATTATCGGCTCACCGCCTTCCATAACAGAAACCACAGAATTAGTTGTGCCCAAATCAATACCAATAACCTTCGCCATTCTATTCCCTTACCTCCTTGGTATCGGCTCTGTCCGCAGTACATACATCAGCTGCGGGACCGTCAACTTTAACATTATCGTCATCTGCCAGATGAGAGCGCGGCCCCACCTTGACCAATGTCGGCCTCAGTATACGGTCGTGGTAACGCCAACCTCGTAACAGCTCTTCAACTACAACCTCGGCTTCCCCTTCAGCACAAATCAAAGCCTCTTGATGCTCCGGCTCAAAGGGCTGGCCTATACCGGGATCCAGCGGGGTAACCCCCTCCTGCTCCAACAGCGCTATAAATTGTTTCAAGACTTGATTTACCCCTTCGAGCAACGGCTCAGCAGTATCAGAACTGCTGCCAGCTTTCACTGCCCGTTCCAAATTATCTAGTATCGGTAATAGTTTATGCAACAGCTCTCCATTGGCAAACTTTATCTGTTCGGTCCGTTCCCGTTCGGTGCGGCGGCGGAAATTAATAAAATCCGCCTGCAAACGGGTAAGCCGCATTTTGTATTCAGCAATTTCTTGTTCGGCTGCTTCAAGACGGGCGGAAAGATCTTCACCGTCAACCTTATCTTCCTCGGTACCGGTTGTCTCACCCGGTTCCCGCTCAACTCCATCCGGTTCTGAAGCAAAGCCTGGTGAGTTGTTCTCATTTAGTCTGGTTTCGTCCTCATATTCTTTAACCACTAAGCAGATCACCTCGAAAAAAACTAAAAATCCAACACTGCGACCCCATCGCCGCTATCGGAAGCACCCCCGGGCGGACCGATGGGATCCTTGCGCTTGATAATAGTATCAATCCGCAAAATAGCCTCTGCTACTTCTCCAGCCGCTTTCAGGGCATAAATTTTTACCAAAGCCGGATCGACAACTTGAAGTTCTGATATTGAGCCGACTTTACCGTCTTCGGGATTCAAGCCCATGTCAATACTGTCAGCATTAAGCTGGGCAGCCCATACTTCTTCAACCTTCTCCAGAGGGTTAAAGCCGGAATTGGACGCGATTTGGGCCAAAGGACGTTTTAAAGCCTCTATCACGGCATCAACACCATAGGCACTCATATTCCTCATCTGCTGGCGTTTGGCCGCTAGTTCACGAGCAACAGCGATCTCTACCGCCCCACCGCCGGGAACTACCCCTCCTTTTACGGCCGCTTGCAACGATGATGCGGCATCACGAGCAATGCGTTCCCGCTCCCCTACAACTTCCTCAGTTGCTGCTCCGACCAGCATAGTAGCCATAGGTTTTCCTTTCCCGCCCAAAATCCGAACCTGATCGAGCTTTTCATCTTCATAAATATGGCTAGCAAAACCAAGACAGCTTTCCAACTCGGCTTTGGACTTTTTAAGTACTGATCGCTTAACCAGCCGGGCCCCGGTATGTTCAGCCGCAGCGCGTAGAGCATCACTGGCCAGGCGGTCTACAGCAAAAATCCCGGCATCAGCGAGTACCTCCTCAGCAATATTATGGACTGAACGGCTGGTAAGTACCAGCCCGATATCCAGATCTACTAATTTATTCAAGTTAGAGCGGAACTCTTCTTGCAGCTCTAAGTATTTGTTAAAGCCTACTTCTGTCCCTAAAGCTCCTTCCTCAATTTCCTCCGGGCCCAGCACATCATCTATCACTAAAACTTTGGCATCGTCCCTTTTTTCCAGTACTTGGCTACAAGGACGTTCCCGGTTCAAAATCAGCCCCATAAAAACCTCATTATCGGCCCCTTCCTGGGCTATAATGGTGTCTGACAACCGAAAGTTTTCATCGCGGAGCTTCTCCCCGCCCACGAGCTGGGCCGCTCGAACTACCAACTCAGCGATATCTTTATTCTCTCTCCCAGCAATATAGGCAATACGTTCCAAAATAGGCTCATCTATCCCCTTAACCGGCTGGGCATACTGTTCGATCAGCTCGAGGGCTTGCTTTATACCCTGGCGCATCCCCTGGATTACCCGCACTACCGGCACACCACGCACCACGTGATTCACACCTTCGCTCACCAGCGCCTTGGCTAAAATAGTACAAGTAGTAGTGCCATCGCCAATTTCTTCTTGCTGAGCCCGAGCCACGTTGATTAACATTCGGGCCGCCGGGTGGTTTACATCCATCTGTTCCAAAATGGTAACTCCGTCATTGGTAATAGTCACTTCGCCAAAACGGTCTACCAGCATGGTATCCAGTCCTTTAGGACCCATGGTACCTTCTATTGCCGCAGTAATAGCCCGGACAGCATTAGCATTGGAAATAAGAGCAGCCAAGCGTTCATCTACCTCGGCTCCCCCGGCTGCAGGCTTCATTTATAATCGACTCCCTTCTAGCTTGATCTAAAATACAGCATCCTGTTGTCGATCCTCATCATCATGGCTGGAAAAAGCCTTCTCCAGGCAGCCGGTCAGATGTTCCAGCACCGATATAACATGAGCATAGTCCATGCGGGTTGGGCCTAACACCGCCACCGTTCCAGTAGATTTCCCGTTAACAGTATATGTGGATGATACAACCGTGCAATCTTGCATTACCGGCAATCTGTTTTCCTGTCCGATGGTTATAGTGATACCAGGTTCCCGCTGAAGAAGTTGCAGCAACAAAGCCTCTTCCTCAAACAAAGCAAACAGGTGGCGTACCTTCTCCACATCTTGAAACTCGGGTTGCCCCAAAATATTATGGGCACCACCGGTAAATACCCGGCTACGCCCGCCCGACTTCAGCCAATTCATCAGTGCCTGGGCAATACGGCTAATGAAATCGTGGTTTTGAATATGATCTTCTAACAGTTCTGAATAAAGCTCATCCAGCAGTTGGCCGGTGATCTCTTCCATCGGCCTACCAGCCAATCGGTGGGTAAAGTAGGCAGCTAAGCTCTCAATGTGTCTGGACTCCACCTCGGGCGGTAAAACCAATACCCGGTTTTCTACCTGTCCGTTATCGGTAAAAAATAAAGCCAAGGCCAACCGACGGCTCAGGTGAATCAGTTCAATCGCCGTCAGTCGACCGGTATGGATGCGAGGACTGGTTATCAAACCAACATAATTTGACAGCTGGGACAGAAGCCTAGAAGCAGTAGCTAAGACCATGTCTGCTTCTAAAGATTTAATGTATACAAGCTGATTTAACAGATCCTGTTCTGAATAGGTCAATTGGTCATGCTCCATCAAATGATCGACATAAAAACGATAGCCGTAATCAGACGGGATCCGACCGGCAGATACATGCGGCTGCATTAAAAATCCCATTTCCTCCAAATCAGCCATTTCATTTCTAATTGTCGCCGTACTGACCCCGAGGTTGTGACGCCGAGCCAGGGCACGAGATCCGACCGGTTCAGCAGTATTTACATATTCCGTTATTATTGCTTTTAAAACACTACGTTTACGTTCGCTTAACATTTTCCCACCCCCCCTACAGGTTGTTTTTTTGTTAGCACTCCCGCATTGAGAGTGCTAACAGCCCCTACTCAAGATAACACCAATATTCGCCCCTGTCAAGAAGGATCGCCCGGTAAAAAGACTGCATGGTGGAAAAGCGATAATGTCTCATTAGACAACAAGGGAAAATGTCCTGAAGAGAAACAAAAAAAGATCCCACCTCCCTACATGAGCGAGCGCGAGCATAAATACTCAAGAGGTGAGATCTTCCATGACACGAATATTTGACAAAGGCTTGCCAGCTACCTTTCAGAAAATAACAATAGAATCCTTACAGGGCTGTATGGCTTACGACGATTATATTATTTTCGCCCCTTCGATAGCCGGGGTGGTAATTATGGTTTGGGCAATCACGCCGTGCTCTTTAAAAGCCTGTTTCATCGCGGCTTCCACGGCTTGCGGATTATGATCAGCAAAAGCAGTTACCGACGGGCCGGCACCACTTAATGCCACTCCTAACGCGCCAGCATCTTTGGCAGCGGCAAACACTTCTGGCATACCTGGCACGAGGACTGAACGATAAGGCTGATGAAGCTTGTCTTCGAGGGCAATAGGCAAGAGGCTAAAATCGCCGCTCAAAAAGCTGGCGGTCAGCAACGCAGTCCGGCTTAAATTAAACACTGCCTGTTCCCGGGATAAGGTTTCTGGCAAAATCCGCCGCGCTTGCTGAGTCGATACCTGAAATTCGGGAACCGCCACGACCAGCTTCAGTTTATTAGGAAAACCTATTTTATGATAGTGCATTTTATTGCCACTGCGACAGGATATAACCAGGCCGCCCAACAAAGCCGCGCTGATATTGTCCGGGTGCCCTTCCAATTTTAAGGCCAGATCAAGTATCTCCTCCCGCTTAAGCGGCAACGAGAGCAGCTGTTGAGCTGCCAGCAATCCCCCTATAATAGTGGCAGCACTGCTGCCCAAACCACGGGCTAAGGGAATGTTATTTATCAATTTGATCTGTAACCCCGGGCAGGCTTCATTTTTATATTTAAACAGCCCGCTTATGGCCCGGAAAACCAGGTTCGTTTCATCCCGGGGTAGTTCGTCCGCTCCCTCGCCTTCTATCGTTATCTGCAGCGGCATTCCTTCGGGCTCAGGCCGTACTTCTACATAATTATAGATGGACAGTGCCAACGCTAAGGCATCAAACCCCGGGCCTAGATTAGCTGTAGTGGCAGGTATTCGAACCCGGATCATCTAGTCCACCTCCGCCAACATCAGTTCGCATATAGCATCAAAATCAGCCGGAACTGTCTGAGGCTCCGGACTTTCTGTTACCGCAATGTCCGGATCTTTTAACCCATGCCCGGTAAGAATACAAACGATTTTCGCCCCCGGGTCAAACTTATGATTTTGAGCAATTTTAATAACGCCGGCTACCGAGGCTGCCGAAGCCGGCTCGACAAACAGCCCTTCTGTTTTGGCCAGCAGTTTTTGGGCAGCCAATATCTCAGCATCGGTTACCGCCTTGATACTACCATTGGATTCGCGCGCTGCCCGCACAGCCTGCTCACCACTTGTCGGATCGCCGATACGGATAGCCGTGGCCACTGTCTCCGGGTCTTTAACAACACGGCCTAATGCCAGCGGTGCTGCCCCAGCAGCCTCAAAGCCCATCATTTTGGGCCCGGCTTTAATGTTGCCGGCTTGTAGATATTCTTTAAATCCCAGCCAATAGGCGGTTATATTCCCGGCATTTCCCACCGGCAGGGCTAGTATTTCCGGTGCTGTGCCTAATGCATCACAAATTTCAAACGCAGCAGTCTTTTGGCCTTGAAGACGCATTGGGTTGAGGGAGTTAACCAGCTTTACCGGCAACTCAGCGGCCAGTCTGCGGACTAAAACCAGAGCTTGGTCAAAATTTCCCTGCACAGCCAGTACCCGAGCCCCATAAAATAGTGCTTGAGCCAGTTTCCCGTGCGCTATTTTGCCCGCTGGCAGCAACACCCAGCAGCTTATGCCAGCCCGGGCCGCATAAGCTGCGGCTGAAGCAGCCGTATTGCCGGTAGAGGCACAGATAACAGCCCGCGCCCCTTCTTCGACTGCTTTACTGATAGCCATAGTCATGCCCCGGTCTTTAAACGAACCGGTAGGATTTAAGCCTTCATATTTGGCATAAACCGTGCAGCCCACTTGTTGGGACACGGTGAGTAATGGCACTAGCGGGGTATTGCCTTCATTTAAGGTGATCCGAGGAGTTTGGGCGCTGACGGGTAGATAGGAGGCGTATTTTTCAATGATGCCCGGCCACATAAGCTTCATCTCCTTCAACAATTATGGGTTGATGGATGGTAAAAATCTCCGGATAGAGCTTTAAAGTAGCGATCGCTTGTTGAAAGCGTTGGCCCGGGGTCGGGTAGGTAACTATAACAATCTCAGCCCCACGCTCCGTCTGCCGTTTTTGTATAACCGACCACAAACTGACATCGGCAGCACCAAAAGCCGCTGCCATCTTGGCCATGACCCCCGGCTTGTCCTCGACTTCAAACCGCACAAAGTAGCTATCCTTGATTTGATCCGGGGGACAAAGCTGTTTATGGTCAAAACAAGTACAGCCGTTACGTCCTTTAACTCCACCTTGGATATTACGGGCCACTTCGATTATATCACCCACCACGGCACTGGCAGTAGGCATGCGGCCGGCCCCTTGACCTACAAATACTACCTCACCGACAGCATTGCCATGGACTACAATAGCGTTCAAAACACCGTCGATAGAAGCCAGAGCATGATTTAACGGCACCAAGGATGGATGCACGCGTACTTGGAGGCCCAACTCCGTTTGTTCGGCCAAAGCCAACAGCTTCACCTTGTAGCCCAGTTCGCGCGCGTAAACCAGATCTTGCGGCTCCAAATGCTGGATGCCCACACAGCTGACCTCATCTGCTCGGACCCGGGCGCCAAAACCGATCGAGGCCAAGATTGCGATTTTGCGGGCCGCATCCAACCCCAGAACATCTGCTGAAGGATCCGCTTCGGCAAAGCCCTGCTCCTGGGCCAACTTTAGAGCAGCTTCATAACTTGTGCCTTGTTCCATCTGGGTCAAAATATAATTGGTCGTACCGTTTACAATTCCACATAACTTTTCTACCCGATTGCCAGCTAAACAGGTTTTTAATGGCCGGATGATAGGGATTCCCCCGCCCACACTGGCTTCAAAATATAAATCCACGCCGTTTTTCTCAGCAGTAGCAAACAGTTCTTGACCTCGGGTAGACAGTAAATCTTTATTGGCTGTTACTACATTTTTACCCCGGTTTAAAGCGTCCATTATATAAGTAAATGCTGTCTCTTGGCCACCCATAACTTCTACAACTAACTCGATTTCTGGATCGTTTAAAATATCGTTTATGTTTGTGGTTAAAGGCACTTCATATTCCACCGGCCTGTCTTTTCCGGCATCCCGGACCAGCGCCCATTTTACTTCGATCCCGACCCCGGCTCGCCGGGCGATTCGATCTTGGTTGGTCAGCAGCAATTGGGCCACGCCGGAGCCCACTGTTCCCAACCCTAACAAGCCCAACTTAAGACATTTGTCTGCAACCTCTAATGATAGTTCTTCTCCCTGATATTGTTTGTCCACATAGTCCCCATAAACAAGCCACCGCCTTGTCTTTGTATTATGAACATTTATCTGTACACAGGAGACATTATAGCAAGTTGTTTTGTTTTTGACAAGGGGGGTTAACCCAAACTTAAATATATTCGTGGTGGAAAAGCGATAATGTCTCATTAGACAACAAGGGAAAATGTCCCGAAGAGAGAATACAATCCCGTCTAGATCTTAAATAGCGGGGTGAGTTTAATGAGAAAGGTCGTATTAACAATGACA
>JAAZKX010000001.1 GCA_012799605.1 Bacillota bacterium
AGGTTGCCTTTTCTCTGGAATCCTGTTCCATCGGAGACAGCTAACCTCGTTCTCTTATTCTAAACTAATGTGACATACTGAGATTACGTGAGCCTGAGGAAGATAAATTAAGATTATAGAGGGAGGAATTAAACATGCCTACCCTAACCTGTGTTTCCTGTGGAAAAACTTATCCTCTCGCGACTGGCTTGCGCTGCTCCTGTTGTAACGAACCGCTGGAGATCCGCTACGAATCCTTAAAGCCTCCGGCCCGAATAAAAGATGAGCCTTGCTTTATTACCCGCAACGCCAATATCTTTCCCTGGTCCGATTTACGGCCGGAACTTTCGTTAGGCGAAGGCGCTACACCACTGCTTGAAGCCCCTAATTTACAACAAGAAACCGGATTAAACTTCCTTTATCTAAAAAATGAAACCGCAAACCCCACCTGGTCATTTAAAGACCGGGGAACAGCGCTCGGGGTTCAGGCTGCAGTTCGATTCGGCCTTAGAGCCATAGGCACTGTCTCCTCCGGCAATATGGCCGCTTCCATTGCTGCTTATGCAGCCAGAGCCGGGCTCGCTGCTTATATATTTGTCCAGGAGAACATGCCCGCAGTTAAAATAGAACCTATAGCCATTTACAACCCCTGCCTTTACCGCGGTATAGGCGATTACGGGCAGCTGTATTTTAATGCCCTCCGCTGGGGGGAAAAGCATGGTATCTACTTTATCAGTTCTGACAATCCCTTCCGGGTGGAAGGACAAAAAACAGTGGCCTTTGAAATTCTGGATCAGTTAAATTATCAGCAGCTAGATTACATCATCATGCCAGTATCTAGCGGCGGTAACATGGCCGGGGTCATCAAAGCAGTCGAGGAGATGGAAAAAATGGGGCTGATCAAAACAGCACCGCAGGTGATCGGGGTACAAGCTGAAGGTTGCTGTCCTATTTATAAAGCCGCTGCTGAGGGCAAAGATCAAATTGAACATTTTGGCCAACCTAATACCATCGCCCGCGCTATCTCCAACCCAATACCTCCCAGCGGCAACCGCATCCTCCGGAAAGTACAACAAGGCCGGGCCCGTATAGTTGCCGTCAGTGAGAAAGAAATCTTAGCGGCCCAATCGTTCCTAGCTCATCAAGAAGGGCTGTTCGTCCAGCCAGCCGGGGCAGTTCCCGTAGCCGCCATCCGAAAACTAGCCCGCGAAGGCAGCCTAAAGCCGAGCGATAAAATAGCCGCTATCTTAACCGGAAGCGGCCTCAAAGACACTAGCGTCCTGGCGCAGCATCGCCTTAAATTCAATCAAGTCCCGGTCGATAAGCTAGAGCAAGCCCTCTGTTGATCCCTTTACCTGTACCATCATCATATCCGTATATCCGTATGATCCGTATGATCCGTATATCCGTATGATCCCTATCTCCATATGATTCCTGTTGGGAGAAACAATCTGTTCCTAGCGCCTGGTTTATTATCGGGCCCGGGCCCAAAAACCATTATAAACGGGGGTGGCTCAGTTGACTTTGCCGAATCTGACCAAACTGGCCTTACTGCTAGGCCTTACCCTGGCCTTCCAAATGCTAGGCTTGCCCCAGCCTGTTACCGGGCCAGCCGTCAATGCCATGTTAATTTTTAGCACACTTTTTCTTGGTCCTTTAGCCGGGGCTTTGATCGGAATGCTGACCCCAATAATCGCCTTTACTCACGGCATTCTTGCCCCTGCGCTAGGTCCGGCAATTCCTTTTATTATCCTCGGGAACTGGGTGTATATCTTTTCGTTCGCTTTTATTAGAAAAACCAATAAATACTTGGCCTTGACGACCGGAGCCGGGCTAAAGTTTTTGCTCCTGGCCGGAGCAGTGCGGTTTTTGCTTTCAGTGCCGCCGCCTGTAGCCAAAGCCCTCCAATTGCCTCAGCTGATTACAGCTTTGGCCGGCGGTCTCATCGCCCTTATCGTCTGGCCGGCTATACAAAAAACCGGGATTAAATAAGATAAACCTGCCGCGGGGACGTAGCTTGCGGCAGGTTTACTCATTTTTTTCTATTACACAAGGCAGCGGCCAGTATTGGCTGATGCCCATATATTTAGTCTCTGTTTGCCCATCAAAACCGGTTACTATAACCCATGTTTCTACCAACGCACCTTCCAGGCCCTCAATTAAGGTTTGTTCCTCGCCTTGTGCCAGACCAGGGTTTAGTTCATAAACTACGGGAGCCTGGATTTTAGTCAAAACCCTATGTTTCCATTTTACGCCGGGAGGTTTTTCTTGGCCGTATAGGGCTAAATACAACCTGTTCCCGATCCCTTCTGCCCAAATAAGTAGAGGAAACAAAGCGGTGTTTTTGAATTTGAGATCCTTGGAACCATATACAACTGTCGCATCCTGGCCCAGAGGCACATAAGTTACAGGCATAAAATGATTATACCTTTCTATAATTTCAAGGTTACTTAACACTGACACATTATACAATGCGGTTGCGATTTTGCAGACACCGCCGCCAATGGTAGTTACTATCTCAGAGCCAGCGTATGATTGGCCGGCCTTATATCCGTGTTCTTCATCATAAGGCCCGGCTACCTCATTTTGCGAAAAGACCTCGTCTGGCTCAATTATAGTTCCAGCAATTTTAGCCGCAGCCAGTCGGATATTATGTTTCTCGTTGCTCGATGCATTTTCAAACACTACACAATAGGCCGCCATCAATACCTGGGCACTATGTTCCTGTTGTGCCCGTAAAAACTCCCCTCCGCTCGCCCAAGGTAAATTTTTAACAGCACGCGAAACTTCGGGCATATCGGTTTTTATATTGCTACCAACAAAATTATTTGCGGTTAAGATGAAAAAGAATACTATTAGCAAGCCCGTCAACGTTATACAAGATTTCATGCCGTCTCCCACCAGCTAGGGTTTTATTGTCTGCTAGCTTAAGTTTATTGCTGGTGTTAACGAATCATGTTTAATAAATCCCCATCGCCGCTGAAACCTCCGTCCATCCCCGCTACCCGACCTGCCGGAAGCTACGTCCCCGCGGAAGGTGGGCCGGAAGTTGGGTCAAACAAATTGGTCGATAGGTATCGTTCGCCACTGTCAGGAAGGATTACCACTATTAGCTTGCCCCGGTTCTCTGACCGGCCGGCCAGTTGGATCGCAGCCCAGGTTGCGGCCCCAGCCGAAATGCCAGCGAGTATTCCTTCTTCTTGGGCCAGCCTGCGGCAGGTATGGACAGCCTCCTCATCGGATACAGCTATGACCTCATCAATAACTTTCCGGTTTAAAATTTTGGGCACAAAGCCGGCGCCGATACCTTGTAGGCCATGGGGTCCCGCCTTGCCCTGGGAAAGAAGGGGCGATCCGGCAGGCTCAACTGCTACCGTTTTTATTTGGGGCTGCTTGGCCTTTAAAGCCTCGCCAATACCGGTGATAGTACCACCGGTTCCTACGCCAGCCACAACAATATCCACAGCGCCACCAGTATCAGCCCAAATTTCCTCAGCCGTAGTTGCCCGGTGTATGGCCGGATTCGATTCGTTTTCAAACTGGTGTGGCATAAAATAGTGCTTATTTTGCGCAGTCAATTTTTTGGCTTTAGCTACAGCCCCTTCCATCCCTTCTTCCCCCGGGGTTAGTATCAGCTGCGCCCCCAAAGCTTTCAGAATAAGCCTGCGTTCCCGGCTCATGGTCTCGGGCATAACAAGTATGCACTTTATGCCATATGCCGCACATACAAAGGCCAAGCCGATCCCGGTATTCCCACTGGTAGGCTCTATAACTACCGAATCCGGCTTCAGCCAGCCTCGGCGCAGGGCATCTTCAAGCATATTGAGGGCAACACGGTCCTTGACACTGCCCAGAGGATTCATAAATTCTAGTTTGGCCGCCACTGTAGAACCATCCGTAGGAACTATGCGGTTAAGGCGCACTAGCGGCGTGTGGCCAACCAGCTGGGTAATATTATCAGCAATTTTCAAAGTTGCAATCCCCTTTCAGAAGTCGCATTTCTTTTCGCGCTCCTTGAAAAGAATATGGGCTTAAACCCGAAAGGCGCACCACTTTGGCCGGGCATCCGACCGCTGTTGCTCCCGCCGGTACCGATTCTATCACCACCGCTCCGGCCCCGATCTTGGCCCCGGTACCGATAGTGATCGGTCCCAATAGTTGGGCCCCGGCACCAATAAGCACGCTATCGCCTATGGTAGGATGGCGCTTCCCCCGTTCCTTTCCGGTAGCACCCAAAGTTACACCGTGGTAAATTGTTACATTATCACCGATTTCAGCCGTCTCCCCGATTACAACTCCCATACCGTGATCAATAAACAAGTTGCGCCCGATTTTAGCCCCGGGATGAATTTCAATCCCTGTCAATAACCGGCCCAGTTGCGCAATTAGCCGGGCGATCAATCTCAGCCGGCAATTATATAAACGGTGAGCTATGTGGTAAAAAATCATGGCATGAACCCCTGGGTAGCAAATAAAAACCTCAGCCATGGTTGGCTTAGCCGGATCCTGCGCCAAAATGGCCCGGGCCAGCGATATAAGTTCGGATAGCATAAACCATCTCTCCCTGTTTGTACTAGTAACAGCTGGTAAAGCAAACAACAGCTACAGTCATCTTCCGTCGTGCCCAAACATCGCTTCCGAGCCATTTAACCCACCTCCTCAATAGCGTCAAAAAATCCCGCCCCCGTACAGAGGCGGGACTCCACCCGCGATTCCACTCTGCTTATGCATACGCTACACACCTTCAAAAAGGATGCACCATCAACAGCTATAACGGGCTACCCGGCAAAAGCTACTGGCTTCGCTTCCGCAGCTCAAGGGCGCACTTCAGATCAGTCACCTGAGGATTGCTTGCAGCCGCTGGCAACCCCTCTCTTACAGGTAGCAGGATCCTACTTTTCCCTATCCTGGCTGTTCGATTTATGAGTTAGACTGATTGTAGCACCAGGGCAGATTTATGTCAAATTGCGTCTATCAATCCACCCCTTATCCTGCCAGAAGCTGTGTCCTTATAAAAAACAAACCCAGCCGCACCGGTTAGAGCATCTTAGTCAGCCAACTCAGCTCTAAATCGCCAGCGTCCCCGGAGGGTTTATTTAGAGGCCAAGCGGCGGTCCCATTGGCATAATGTTATTTACCCAAACTGTGGCTTTTGGGGATAAGGTTTAACTGCCGGATAGCATCTTTGCCGGCGCTCGATTCCAGCCATCGGATTATACCCCTGGCGCTATGATCGAGGGGTAAATCCTTTCTAATTACAGCATAGTAGGCGTCTGTTAGTGGATAGGAACCGTCAGCTATAGTTTCTGCGCTTGGGATTACCCCATCGATGGCCAACATCTTTAGCTGTTCGTCAATTCCAGTTATGTCTCCCATGCTTTTTAAGTAGGTATAGAGGGTGTATCCTAATGCATAGCATTTAGTCGGTTTGCCATTGAGCCCGCCGCCATGGTAACAAGCTACTTGCTCCAACATGCCTTCCATGGTTAATTCCACCTGATTCTGTTCTATCGCCGGATGCATTCTCCTGCCGTTCAAAACCATGTTGTCCAGCTGGGATTGGCTACCGCTGTCGGCATTGCGGCAAATAGGTACCAACTGGCGATCAGGCCCGCCAATCTCCTTCCAGTTGGTAATGCCATCAGTGAGATAGATAGTGCGCACCTGTTCCAGCGTAATCTTGTCGGCAGAATTTTCTTTTGGTGTAATAAATACTAACGCTTCAGCCGCAATCGGATGAAATTCAAGTTCTACCCCTTTATTCGCTGCTTGGGCCAACAAAGCGGAAGAGGCCATGGGCACGAGTATAAGATCCACGTCTCCTGCAATAAGCGCATGATATGACGGTACGGTCTTGGCTGCGGTTTGGGGGTAGTTATCGTTTTCCGCCCCCCGATACATAGCCTTGTTGATCGCCCTGACGATAGAAAGGGTTGAGGTGGAACCGTCAATTTTAGGGTAGTTTTGGTGGGAGATTCCGTAATCGTCAGCTACAGAGCTTAGGCGGTTTTTGGCGTCCGGAGCAAAAGAATCCACGGTTGCATTAACTGTGGCTGTATCTTGGTCAGGGCCTGGCCCCGCTAGAGTTGTGGTACAAGCTGTAAGCATTAAAAATATTAACCCGATCGAGGTCAGGCTAAGTTTTTTCTTCACCAACATCATTCCCTTCAGCGGCTTGTAACAAGGCTCGCTCACTACCGCTTTTTTATCATAGCCTGCGCGATAAGTCCCAAGATGGCAACGGCCAATATGGTGAGGATCCAGATTTTAAACCCGGGATGCAAGTGAAGACATGCCACCTGGTCAGGTGGCATGGTTGTAATTGCCTCCGAACAGGCCCAGGACAATTCCAGCTGTCAGCGCCGCTGACATAAATTGCCGGCCAAAACCGAGTAGCAGCACCGGTATCCCAGCTAAGATTAAATAAAACTTCCAATTGTGGGCGACCCAACCAAATAGATATTCGTTGTTTAGGACGGTAAATGAAACTATTCCGACCAAAAGCAAAATAGCAGCTTCTACAACCAGATATGCGCCTGTTTTTGGTTCCATGATTTTAAAGCCCCCTGTCACCGCCCATCTCGCGTGCCGCAGGTAATTCCCCTACCCCTTCGGCCGCATAAGCTGCGCGCACGATAGCCCCTGACATTGCTTGAGCCGCCAAACTGCCAACTTGGTTTGGGTCGGCTGCCACCTTGCCGGTGGCCAGACAAAAAACGGTATCCCCGTCCACCAGGGTATGAGCCGGGCGGATAGCGCGGGCTATACCGTTATGGGCTACCTGAGCCACTTTCGTCGCTTCTGCCTTAGTCAGGTTTGCATTGGTAGTTACGATACCGATGGTAGTATTGTTGATTGCTGGGGCAAAATTAAAAACCCGTTCCCGTAACTGTTTTTCGGTATCCAAAAATGTTCCCTCTTCGGTCAGGGCACCGGCGATAATCTTACCGGTAGCAGGATCGACTACATCACCAAAAGCATTTACCGCCACCAGCGCCGTTACAATTAATTTCTCTATCTGCAGGCTGGCAACGCCAAGGCCGCTTTTCATCGCCCTTTGCGGACCTAATAATTTGCCCACAGTAGCACCGGTGCCGGCACCAACATTACCTTCCTCAATTGGGCCTTCAGTCGCTGCCGCGGCTGCTCTGTAGCCCATAGCTGCATCGGGCCGTATTCGATAATCGCCGAGATCAAGATCAAACAGCACTGCTGCCGCTACTATGGGTACTTTGGTGACACCCACATCGAAACCAATGCCAGACTCCTCTAAATATTTTACCACTCCGGAGGCTGCGTCCAGACCAAAAGCACTGCCCCCGGCCAACACTACTGCATAGGCTTTATCCACTAAATTGAGCGGCGCTAGGGCATCAGTTTCTCTGGTCCCTGGGGCACCTCCACGCACATCAACGCCAGGTACGGCCCCTTGGGGGCAAATAACAACTGTACATCCGGTTAATGCCTCTTGGTCGCTGATTTGACCTACTAGTATACCTGGTACACCGTTACCTTGGCTGCCCACACAATATACCCCCCTTTATAAAACCGTTGGCCGCCCGAGCATAAACCATTTAGAGCCCCCTGAACAGTAAAGCCTTTGCTATTTCCTATCAGTTGAAGGCCCAGCAGTAGGTCGCTAGCGCAAAAGTCAAGGGAACAGGAGCTTTGCAGCCCGCCTTCACGCCCAAAAGCGGTAGCGCACTTTGATCAAAGTTAAGCCAAACCAGGTTGTAGTTTCAAAGATGCATAAAGGCTGGGAGCCCCAGCCTCTGATCGAGATGTTTTCAATAACTATTATTGCCGCAATACCAAACAAACCCTAGTTGGCTGTTTCTAACTTGCTATCTTTTTTGTTCTGCAGATGGGACCCTCTATCCGCATCCTTCATCGAACAATTGCCGACAAAAAAGCCTCCTTCGCTAACTGCCAGACTGCCCACATCAATCTGCCCATATATTTTACCGGTAGGGTCAATTTCCAGGCGGCCGGATAAATCCATGTCTCC
>JAAZKX010000063.1 GCA_012799605.1 Bacillota bacterium
CCCTTTCTTTTCTTATTTTCCCACCCTGCAGGAAATTATTGGAAATTAACCATTTCGGGTTTTGTGGATCTCCCCCCCTTAAGGGGGGGAGGGGGGGATACTATCCCCCTTTATTTACTTCTATACCCGAGAAGTTCTTACTCATACTAATTTAAATAGTTCCGGGAACAAAACTTGATCTTATTCCGTCTTAAACTTATGAGAACGATTAACGAGGAGGACAAAATTTATTATGTTGTTTAAAAAGAAACTACCCTTTATTTTTGTTATATTAATGTCGATAGGTACGCTGGGCTGCCAAGCTACCAAGCCGGTAGAGTCATTTCCCAGCCTACAAATTAAAGGGGATTTCATTCTCCCAGCGGGTGATCTGGGCTGGATCGCTTCCGATCACATTTCCTCGGATGGTAGGTGGCTGGCCCTAACTATCAGAGATCAAAAGTACGATAGCTTATGGATATATTCTTTATCCAATCAAAAAGGGACAGAATTGTTTCAGATACCAACTG
The DNA here is from genome assembly GCA_012799605.1 of Bacillota bacterium. Lineage (GTDB taxonomy): Bacteria > Bacillota > DTU030 > DUMP01 > DUMP01 > DUNI01. Next base: position 510 of record JAAZKX010000063.1, read on the forward strand.
CCGAAGTTTCAGCCGGGCGACTCCTGTTAACCATCATCGGCTGGACTACCGACAACCGGCTGATCTTTGCCCGGCAAGGTACCCAGCCCGATGGTAATTATCGGGGGGAGCGGGGTCTGCTTCTTTTTGCTACTGATCCAGAATCGCTTGAAATTGAAGAACTAGGTTGGATTCCCAATCCAACCCATTATATTAAACAGGTGCTGTTAAACCAACAATCTGGGCATATACTCGTTCACGCCGGAACCTCGCTTTGGCAACTACCTCTGACCGGAGCTGAAGCCGAACTGATCCGAACTGATTTTCCTAGCTACGACGGCCTTTTTTACCTGCAACCAACAGTGGACAATTCCAAGCTGGTATATCAGTTATTTGAGCCGGACCGGCATGGTATTTATCTGCTTGACATCGACAGCAATCTAGAAACCTGTTTGGCCGCTACCGGGGAAACTTTTAAATTTGGCCCTCAATGGTCGCCCGACGGCAAAAATATTGCAGCTTACAGCGCTGACAGCAAGTACGATACGCCCGCGGATGAACAGCATTTTCGGCTGACCGACCGTTACAATATCATCAGTGGCGAAGATGCCCCGGCTCCCATCGCCGATGCTATTAGCATCATAGATACCGCTGGTGGGCCGGTAGCCCGCTTAAGTGTACCCGATTTAAAAGTGGGTATGTTCGCCTGGGCCCCCGACAGCCATCATTTAGGCTTTTTGACTGCTGCCCCTGATGATACCGGGCTCGAGTATCCACTTTTTAATTTTAACTGGCAATCCATTTATCTAGCTAACCTCGACGGCGCTATCATAAAAGTTGCTGATTTGCCCGCTGATACCTCGTATGTAGATCTGGTTCGGGTATCCGCGGACGGAATATATTATCTAATGCATCAGTCTGAGACATGCAGTCTTTGGTGGGCCCGGCTTGGCCAGGAGCCGTTGAAGTTGGATCTGCCAGCCCAATTGCCATCTCCAAAATCGGGCAGTTTGAATGCTCCCTATGTGCCGGCCACGAGCGGCGACAGCTTCTTTGTTGCTTACACAGTGGCGGATAAAACGTATTATCTGCAAGTGTGGCAAGATCAAATTGAATATTTAACCGAAACTGACCTAAACAGCTTTATTGTCTCAACCCCAACCGGCGCAATTTTGGTCGGATCGGTCTCTTATCTGCCAACCCGGAGTAAATTAACCTTATTTACCCCTGAACCTTAGTATCACATCTCGTCCGCCGAGGGCCATTTCGGAAACTCCGGCTGATCGTCAACTACGATTGTATGGTGTTGTTCTCGCAGGACTTTGGTCGGTATCAGCCGGTAAGAATCGAGCGAAACCATCTTTGTCAACGGGTCTTGAATTAACGTAGCTTTTAAGATAACGCCGCGATCGGTATAAGGAAAATACTGGTTGGAAAGAAAATTGCCCAACGAATAAATGATCAGCACCCGCTGCTCACCGTTGGGCTTTATCTGTTCTTCCCATGGCTGAACTACATGAGGGTGGCAGCCTAATATTAAATCAGCCCCAATTTCGACCAGTTCCCGGGCAATCTGTTTTTGCTCTTGCGCTGGATAGCGTTGATACTCGGGACCAAAATGAATGCTAACAATCACAAAATCTGCTCCTTGCCGTCGGGCAAGCCGAATATCAGCTTCAGCTTGGTCCGGATCCCAGATATTGACCAAATAATCCTTGCCTTTCGGCACCGGCAGCCCATTGGTGGTAGTGGTATAGGCCAGACAAGCCAGGCCAATTCCCCGAACATCGATATGTAAAGGTTGCCTTTCAGCTTCATTCCTAAAAGTCCCAGTATGCCCAATCCCAATTTCATCCAAATGATCGAGGCAGTTTAACAGTCCGCTTTCGCCCTGATCCAAAGCATGATTATTCGCCGTAGTGACTATATCAACCCCAGCATCTAGTAAGGCTACGGCCAAAGCACTAGGGCTGTTAAAGCGCGGATAACCACTGTAAGGTCGGCTATCATCGAGGACCGTCTCTAAATTGGCAATGGTAAGATCGGCAGCTTGTAAATACGGCGCAATTTCCTTGAAAGAAGGGCTGAAATCATATACCTCCCGTTCCGGATCCCAAGCGCCGTTCACCTGTGGCATATGGGCCATCACATCTCCCACCGCCGCAATCGTAATCAGGATCGGATCCGAATCCGGCAGCTCTTCCACCATATCTGCCTGGATTTCTTCTTTAACTTTAGCTGTACAGCCCCCAAAGGCTACCATTACAGTTAGCAACAGGACTATACTTATAGTTTTTCTGCTCATGCCGGATTTCCCCTTCCCATTTTCTTAAAGTGCTGTACCGAACCGTCGCCCTTTAGCTGCGGTATAACCCGGAAAAAATTTAGACCCATTATTGCTTTTATTTCTTTCTGACCGTAACCTCGCTTCTTCAAAGCCCGGGCTAAAGCCGGAAAATGATGCGGCCCCTCCAAACCCTGGGGAGGGACCGGAATGCCGTCGAAATCAGACCCCAAGCCTACATGCTCCGGACCGACAAGTTGCACCAGGTAATCAATATGATCGACTACATCTTCTAGTTGAGCCCGTTCGGCCCGGCACAAAAACGGCGTATGAAAATTGACGCCGATAACACCGCCGGTCTGGGCCAGGGCGCGGGCTTGCTCGTCGGTGAGGTTGCGCGGATGCGGACACAGGGCAAAGGCCGAAGAATGAGAAGCGATAACCGGCCCGCGGGCCAAATGGAGTAGATCCCAAAAAGATTTCGTGCTCAAATGAGACACATCCAATAGCATACCAAGCTCCTGGGCTATCTTCACGGCCTGGCAGCCCAAAGCGGTAAGACCGCTGCCTGAATCATTATCCGCTATTCCGGAAGCGAGCAAATTGCGTTCATTCCAGGTCAATCCGATAGCCCGTACCCCTAATTGATAAAAAACCTCCAGCAAGCCAGGATCATCCCCTAGCGCCTCCCCTCCCTCAAGGCTTAGCACAACAGCTATTTTCCCCTGGGCCCGGGCCGCTACTATATCCTCCTGCCCGCGGGCTAACACCAGCTCCGGATTGATCTTGATTTGGCGGTAAAGAATTTTGATTTGCTTCAAAGCGCTGGCCTGGGCCAATAGTAGCCTATTTGGTTCACCACCATAAAGGGCTAGAAATTGGGCTGCTACTTTCCCTGTTTGCCAGCGCTTTATATCTACCTGTCCTTGGGGCCGCACCCAAAGTGACCCTGCCCCGCATTGCTCCAACTGGTAGAGCAGATCACAATGGGCATCGATAACAAAATAATCTTCCATCAGTCCTGTGCCTCCTTTTTCTGTCGGTGCAGCCTGATTCCCGCCGTTTTTTACACCAGGTTAATACAGGCTAATACTTCCACTACCGGCACCGCTATACCTTTTTTCTAGCCGCCAAGGTAACCAACAACCATTGTGACTCATATTATAAGAGCAGTTATAGCCGCGGCTAAGATTGTTTGCCGCGCCTAAAATGGGGTGATTTTATGTCAGCCGAACTTCAGTCCGATATTTCTCCATTGGCACAGCTTCCACCCGCTGCAGAAGCGGAAATCATAAACCTCAACATCGAGGGCCAGCAAAAGCGGCGCCTACTCGATCTGGGTTTTGTTCCGGGGACCAAAATCAAAGTCGCCTTCCCTAGTCCGCTTGGCGACCCCAAAGCTTATCAGATCCGGAACACCCTGTTAGCACTAAGAGATGCTGAAGCCGTCTCCATTATGGTAAGGAGGCTAGATCCATGATGAATCTGCAGCGTCCCCTCGTTGCCCTGGCCGGTAATCCCAACACAGGCAAGAGCACCGTCTTTAATTCCCTCACCGGCCTCAATCAACATACCGGGAACTGGCCCGGAAAAACAGTTGTTACCGCCTCAGGTACCTTTACCTGGGCCGGCACCACATTTACCATAATAGACCTGCCGGGCACGTATTCTTTAGTTGCCCATTCGCCCGATGAAGAAGCAGCCCGCGATTTCCTGCTTCTCAATACCCCTGATGTGACAGTAGTGGTTGTCGATGCCTGCTGTTTGGAACGGAATCTCAACCTAGCCCTCCAAGTGCTGGAAATCACACCCAAAGCAGTGTTATGCGTAAACTTGATGGACGAAGCCCGCCGGCGCGGCCTGAGTATAGATGCCAGCCGGTTGGCCCTCGAGCTGGGTATACCGGTAGTACCTTGCACTGCCCGTAGCGGTGAGGGCTTATCAGCCTTAAAAGACGCCATTGGGCGTATTGCTACCGGACAGATAGCCACATCCCCGCGTATTGTCGATTATAACCCCCGGTTAGAAAGCCGTTTGGCAATTATCGCCTCCCAGTTGACCCCGCTGTCGCCACAGCTGTCCCCCCGCTGGGTAGCGTTGCGGTTATTGGAGCGAAACCAATCCTTATTACAACTGCTGACCAGGAACCAAGCCGAGCCCTTGCCTCCAAGCGGAATCATCTCCTGTAGCGGTACCGATGAGGTGGTTACATGGTTAAATTAACACCGCAACAAATGACAGCTTTACAACGGGCTTGGCAGCAGGCCGATGGCATGCCAATAGCTTCTTCGGATGAGATAGTCCATGATATTTTTGCTACCGCCCAAACCATCGCCGCCAACTCCGTCCGTAAAACAGGTCCGGCCCGGATTAGCTGGCAACAGAGCTTGGACCGGATCCTTACCTCCCGCCTGCTTGGTTTCCCACTGATGCTCCTTCTCCTGGCCGCAGTGTTTTGGCTATCCATCGAGGGAGCGGAGTACCCGTCAAAGTTCCTGTTTGCCCTCTTTAACACCGGCGAACAGTTCCTTAGCAACCTGCCCGGGCTCAATGCCCACCCCTGGCTATACGGCTTTTTTATCCAGGGTATCTACCGGTCTACTGGCTGGGTCATCGCCGTCATGCTTCCACCTATGGCTATATTCTTCCCTCTGTTTACCCTGCTGGAGGATCTCGGTTACCTGCCGCGCATCGCTTTCAATCTCGACCGGCTATTTCAAAGAGCCGGCGGGCATGGCAAGCAAGCCCTTACCATGTGCATGGGCTTCGGCTGCAACGCTGCCGGTGTAATTTCCTGCCGGATCATCAATTCTCCCCGCGAGCGGTTGGTAGCCATTCTCACCAATACTTTCGCCCCCTGTAATGGCCGGTTCCCCACTTTCTTCGCCCTCAGCAGCATCTTTTTAAGTAGCGCTTATTACAGCTTTGGATCCAGTTTGTTAGTTTCAGTCAGTATAGTCACCCTGGTTCTCATTGGTATCGCCGCTACCTTTTTGACAACGTGGCTGCTGACGCACACCATCCTCAAAGGCGTTCCCAGCGCATTTTTACTTGAGCTGCCCCCGTACCGGCCGCCGCAAGTGGGGCAGATAATCGTCCGCTCCATTTTTGATCGTACCATACAAGTCCTGGTAAGAGCGATTGTGTGGGCGGCCCCGGCCGGGGCTATCACTTGGCTGCTTGCTAACACCTACTCTGGTTCCGAAAGTTTATTGACCCTAACAGCCGCTTATTTAGATCCGGTGGCCCGTTTGTTGGGGTTGGACGGCATTATTTTGCTCGCTTTTTTTCTCGGCTTGCCGGCCAACGAAATTGTTCTGCCAATCATGCTAATGGGCTACCTGTCGGCAGGGGCCCTGTTATGGCCCGACAGCCTGCCGCTACTGCAAAAGCTGTTAATAGCCAACGGATGGACTGTAAAGACGGCTGTATTTGTAATGTTGTTTTCCCTTCTGCACTTTCCCTGCAGCACAACCTTATGGACGATTTTCAAAGAAACCGGCAGCAAATTATGGACGGCGGCAGCCTTCCTGATGCCAACAGCATTAGCTTGCAGCCTACTGTTCGTTCTTAACCTATGGCTGCCCTAGCTCCCTTGACTGTTAAAGCGTAGCAACAAAAGCGTGACTGGGGCGAAAGGAGGGGTCGGATTGTGAATACTGACCAGGATTTTTATACTGTTCGCGGCTATCATCTGCGCAACCGGCGACATCGGGAGAGCCTGACCCCGAGCATGGAGGATTATCTGGAAATGATTTACCGCCTAAGCCAAAGGGAGGATTTTACTCGGGTGTTGAAACTGGCCTCAGCTCTCAATGTTCAGCCGCCATCGGCCTCGAACATGGTACAAAAACTGGCGGATAACAATTGGCTCCACTATGAAAAGTACGGGATTATCCGCCTTACCGACAAAGGACGACAGCGGGGCTCCTATCTCCTTCAGCGGCATCGGACAGTGGAAAAATTCCTGCTTTTTTTGGGCCTCGAGGATGTACTCGAAGATACCGAAAAAATCGAGCATAATATTAGTCCAGCCGCCTTGGCTCAGATAGAAAAACTGCTGGCTTTTTTCGCTTCCGAGCCGGAAACCCTCTCTCGTTGGCAAGCTTTCTCTTAAAATAAATAATAGCTTTGAACCAAAAACAGGGCTGCTTTTCGCAGCCCTGCCCGCATCTTACTACCTTCACCCAGCCTAGACCCGATCCCCCATCCTCAGCTCAGTGCCAGCTAACAGACGCTCAATATTGCCCCGGTGCCGGTAAATAATGAGTGCAGCCCCAGCTACACCGAACCAAAACACCGGCCAACCTTGCCTAAGAAAACCGGCCATAAGCGGGGCCAGGCCGGCACCTATAATCGAACCCAATGACGAATAGCGAGTGACAGCCACTATTATTATCCAGATGGCAATTAAGATCAACGCCAACAGCGGTGACAAAGCTAGGCAGGCCCCAAATGATGTAGCCACGCTCTTACCGCCTTTGAAGCCCAAAAAGATCGGCCAACTATGCCCACAAGCTGCAATCAAGCCGCATAGTACGGCTGTCATCGGCGTCCCGCCCAGCCAGCGTCCTACATAAACTGCTAGAAAGCCCTTGAGCATATCGCCGCCAAAAACTGCCAGGGCTGTGGGCACCCCTAAAACCCGGGCCACATTGGCTGCCCCGATGTTCCCGCTACCGAAGCGGGTAATATCCCGTCTTTTGATCTTACCGGCAATGACCCCTGAGGGGATCGATCCTAGAAGGTAGGATATTATTATGCTGAGGATCAAAAGCCCCTACCCCCTTACTTCTTGTCCCTTCTTACTGTAATAATATTCTGCCCAAGTAGCTCATTATCCTTCCTGAACAAACAAATTTTTACTATAACCCCCTATTGGGGGCGCTGTTTTCGTTTTTATTTCCCCGAACCTGTTCGCGCACGAGCTGGGCCTCCTGTTGGTACTGTTTATAATCATCGACTGGGCTTTCCAAAAACAGCGGCAGCCGTCCCAGCAGCGGATGATTGACAATAGCCCTGATCCCGGCCAGCCCTATTTCTCCCTGCCCGATCCGCTCATGCCGATCGCGGCGGCTACCGCGTGCGGTTTTGGAATCGTTAAGATGCATCATCTTTACCCGTTCCCAACCGAACGAAGCTCTTATTGCCGCCACCAACTCATCCAAGCCCTCTCGGCTTCCCATATCCCAGCCGGCAGCAAACAAATGAGCCGAGTCGAGGCAAATGCCAACTTTGACCTCAGGGCCCACCAAGTCAATGATGTAAGCCAGCTCTTCCAACCGTCCGCCAATTTCCCGCCCCTGACCGGCCATAGTTTCCAGACATAAACACGGTCCGGCCGGTGCATCCTTCAAACTAGTTTTTAAAACTGCCGCCACCTGTTCTAAACTTCTTTCCAACCCGGCTTCACCATAATGGCCGGGATGAGCCACCACCAAAGGAGTACCTACCGCCGCCGCCCGCTTCAGATCTTCTTTTAACACCAGCCGGGCAAACTGTTGCAGCCTTTCATCGACGCTACCTAGATTTACTGTATAGGGCAGGTGAGCGGCATTTACTTTTAGGCCCTGGCGCTGCACTTCCTGCTTAAATTTTTCGATCTCGGCGTCCGGCAATGAGCGTACTGACCCGCCGCGGGGGTTGCGGGTAAAATACTGAAACCCGTTCAGCCCCAGGCGCCCAGCTTGCCTAGCCGCTGCCGGATAGCCGCGCCCAATAGATAAGTGAGCCCCAATAATCATGGTCGTCATCCTTCCGCAGCCTTATTAGCCACAAATAGTACCCTTCCCCCTCGACAAAGCCATAATGCGAGCCCGAGGAAAAAAGGCTGCCTTTCGGCAGCCTTTTGCTCGCTCTACTAGTAGTCCATGCCTCCCATGCCTCCCGGGGGCATGCCAGGCATCGGTTTTTCTTCTTCAGGAAGATCAGCCACTAGGCACTCGGTAGTAAGCAGTAACGAGGCAATACTAGCAGCGTTTTCCAAAGCCGACCGGGTGACCTTGACCGGATCCACGATACCGGCTTTAACCATATCTACATATTCCTCAGTTACTGCATCGAAGCCAATGCCAGGATCAAGCTCTTTTACCTTGTTCACGACAACAGACCCTTCAAACCCAGCATTAGTCGCAATCTGCCGTAGCGGCTCTTCCACCGCCCGGCGGACTATGTTCAGTGCCACCGCCTCATCATCAGAAACATCGAGGTTATCCAAGGCATGAACAGCATTGAGTAAAGCTGTGCCGCCGCCGGCAACGATGCCTTCCTCTACCGCTGCCCGGGTAGCATTGAGAGCGTCCTCGACTCGCATCTTGCGTTCTTTGAGCTCGGTTTCCGTGGCTGCGCCTACTTTAACCACAGCAACCCCGCCCGCAAGTTTGGCCAACCGCTCCTGTAGCTTCTCGCGATCATAATCGGAATCGGTTTCCTCGATTTGTTTCTTAATCTGAGCCACACGGGCTTCAATATCTTTTTTCTGGCCCAAACCTTCTACGATAGTCGTCTTTTCTTTACCGATCTTAACTTTCTTAGCCTGGCCCATATCATCCAGATCGAGGTTTTCCAGTTTGATTCCCAGATCTTCGGAAATGAATTTTCCGCCGGTCAAGATGGCAATGTCTTCCATCATGGCCTTGCGGCGATCACCGAAGCCCGGAGCCTTTACGGCTACACACTGCAGTGTTCCCCGTATTCTATTTAGCACCAAAGTAGCCAGCGCTTCGCCTTCGATATCTTCAGCAATGATCAAGAGCGGCTTGCTGATCCGGACCATTTTTTCCAGCAACGGGAGCAGGTCGTTTACGGCCGTAATCTTTTTCTCATACAAGAGAATATAAGGCTCATCCAGCTCAGCTTCCATGGTATCAGCGTTAGTAACAAAGTAAGGTGAAATATAGCCGCGGTCAAATTCCATGCCTTCTACGATCTCGACCGTAGTGGTCAGACTTTGGGACTCTTCGACGGTGATAACGCCATCTTTGCCAACTTTGTCCATAGCGTCGGCGACAAAACCGCCCACTTCTTTGTCATTAGCCGCGATAGAAGCAACGTGGGCAATGCTTTCTTTCGATTCTACCGGAATTGCTTTCTGCTTGATTTCATCGGTTAAAGCCTTGACGGCTTTGTCAATACCACGTTTAAGGAATATAGGGTTGGCCCCAGCCGCTACGTTTTTCATCCCTTGACGCATAATTGCCTGGGCTAAAACTGTAGCCGTTGTGGTTCCATCTCCGGCCACATCGTTGGTCTTAGAGGCAACTTCACGGCACAGCTGCGCACCCATGTTTTCAAATGCGTCTTCCAGTTCGATTTCCTTAGCCACGGTAACACCGTCTTTGGTTACCGCAGGAGATCCAAATTTTTTGCTCAATACAACCCTGCGTCCTTTCGGCCCGAGGGTAACTTTCACCGCATCGGCTACGGCGCTGACACCGCGCTCCAACGCGTGACGTGCTTCTTCTTTATAAAGAAGTTGTTTACCGGCCATTTAAATCCCTCCTTCAGTTATTTGTCTACAATAGCCAAAACGTCACTTTCTCTGAGGATGAGGTATTCCTCATCATTATACTTAACCTCGGTACCGCCGTATTTGGCGTAAATTACCCGATCGCCGACTTTAACTTCGGGGGTAAGGCGCTCTCCGTTGTCAAGGACTCTTCCTGGCCCAACTGCAATTACCTCACCCTCTTGAGGCTTCTCTTTAGCCGTATCGGGTAAAACGATACCTCCTTTGGTCCGTTCTTCGGGTGTGACTGTCTGTACCACAACCCTATCACCGAGTGGTTTCAGCATAAACAAGACCTCCTTTCATTTTATTAGCACTCTCCCGAGGTGAGTGCTAATAACTAAGACTTATATTACACAATTTCCTTCTGTTAGTCAAGAGTTCCAATTGGAAAACCCGATAAATTCCCGTAAGATGGAGTTGCGCGGTATAAATTCCAGCTCAGCCAGGGGATGGATATAAGCCAAAAATTTCATCAGCATTTTTGCTTGCGGGTAAGCTGGGCTTCCGATAGGTATCCGGGCCAACATAGTTTCGGCCTCGGGTTTGATCGCCCCCAGCTCATATACTAAGGCCGAGTTGAACATCACATCAGCCTCTTCCTGATAGGGAAATATATTCCGCTCCTCACCCCGCCGGACCGAAGGCCAACGCAAAATCGTGTCCTCGGGACTCACTGAACGATATTTCTTGTCTCGTACCATCCGCCGCAGCAGTCTGGTATCCGTGGTAGGTATCCGATTATGGCGGTCAATATTAAGCTGGGTTAAGGCACTGATATAAATGCGGAACTGTTTTTCCTTAGGGATGGCCGGGATAAGGCGGGGATTGAGCCCGTGAATACCCTCGATCAGGATTGGCTGCCCGGGCTTCACCTTAAACCGCTTACCGACCCAAGTGCGGCGGCCGCGCTGAAAATCAAAGACTGGAACTTCTACCTCTGAGCCTTGTATTAATTTAACCAATTGATGGTTAAATAATTTAAGATCCAAAGCTGCTAAAGCTTCAAAATCGTATTCACCGCTACTGTCCCGTGGTGTCTCTTTTCGGTTAACAAAATAATCGTCCAAGGAAATCGTCACCGGACGCAGTCCGTTCACCCGCAACTGGGTGTAGAGCCGCTGGCAGAAAGTTGTTTTGCCAGAGGACGAAGGCCCGGCAATAAGCACCAGCCGCACATCATCATGCCGGCGCGTAACCTCATCGGCAATGGCCGCAATCTTTTTTTCGTGCAGGGCTTCCGCAATCTGCACCAGTTCCGGCCCTTTCCCGGCAGCCAGCTGACGATTCAACGAGGCGACATCCCCTACTTCCAATATATCGCCCCAACGTTCGGCCTCGTTAAAAATCCGGGCCAGCTTGGGCTGGTCTTGGTAAGCCGGTAGCGTGTCCGGGCGGTAACGATTAGGAAACAGCAGGATCAAACCGGGCAAATAGAAATGCAAGCTAAACTGACGCAAAAAACCAGTGCTCGGAACCATATAGCCGAAAAAATAATCATAAAGACCATCCAGTTCGTACACGTTAAGATAATCTTTCTTGCGGTACTTAAGCAGCCCCACCTTATCCGGCTGTCCCTGGGCACGGAAAATTTCTTCCGCCTGCTTCAAGGGCACTTGGCTTTTAGTAAACGGTAAATCAGCCTCAACCATCTGGCACATGCGCTCTTTTAACAACAGTATATCTTCCTCAGTAAGAAGATGAGGCCCGCGCAACCCTACATAAAGTCCGTTTCCCAGCGAATGCTCAATATACACTTGACTGTCAGGAAGAATATCTTTGGCAGCCCGGATCAAAAGAAAAGAAAGGCCGCGTATGTAAATGCGCTGCCCGTCATCGTCCGCTAAATCCAAAAATCTAATAGCAGACTCGGACGTCAAGGCATAATTAAGATCGCGCAGCTCGCCGTTTACCATGGCAGCCACAATCGTAGATGTATGTTTTGGTTGCCAGCGGCGGCTAAGATCTTTAAGCTTTGTTCCGGCTGGTACCCATTTTTCGTCATTGCCGATCAAAACTTTAATGCTGTTATCCTGTACCATCTCTGCCCCCCCTTTCATACAGCTATCATCTTACCCTTCAACCGGGTCAAGAAGGGCCATCGGCCTAACCAAGTTTTTAGACCGACAGCCCCACTTTAGCATAAATTCCCCCGCGGCGTCAAAGAGCCAACACTGCTGCCAGGTCATAAAGCGACTGATCCAGCCGTTTACTGGCAGCAAACAACCGCGAAAAAGGAACCATTTCAATTCGCCCGGCTGCAAAAGTAGCCGCTCCCGCCCGCTCACCGGCCAGTAGCGCTTCTACCGCCCGGGCCCCCATCCGGCTGGCCAAAATTCGGTCAAACGCCGATGGGGCACCTCCTCGCTGCAGATGACCCAGTACTATTACTCTGGTGTCAAAGCCGGTTCGTTTCTTTACCTCTTCGCCTAATGTATAAGCTGAAGCCACCCCTTCAGCTACCAGAATGATGCTGTGCGTTTTCCCCCGCTCGGCCCCGCATTGTAAGCGTTCGCAGATATCAACCAGATCGAACGGAATCTCGGGCACCAATATGGATTCAGCCCCTCCGGCCAAGCCAGCCATCAGGGCGATATGTCCTGAAGCCCGGCCCATCACCTCCACCACAAAAGTTCGTTCATGGGCCGAGGCTGTGTCTCTGATCTTATTCATAGCGTCAACTACCGTATTCAAAGCCGTGTCAAAGCCGATGCTAGTATCAGTACAAGGGATATCGTTATCGATAGTGCCCGGCACCCCCACCACTTTAATCCCCCGTTTTGCTAGCGCAGCCCCGCCACGGAAGGTGCCCTCACCACCAATAACAACCAGGCCTTCTATACCCTCGCTTTTCAGGTTGGCAGCTCCCAGATCCTGCCCGGCTGCCGTCAGGAAACAATCGCAACGGGCACTTCTGAGCACCGTTCCCCCGTGTTGAATAATGCCGTCTACCGAGCATAGATCCAATTCCAAAAAATCCCGCTCTAGCAGGCCCTGAAAACCATGCTTGATACCTATAGTTGTCAGCCGGCGGTCAGCCGCCTGATGAACCGCAGCCCGGATAGCGGCATTCATTCCCGGGGCATCTCCCCCGCTAGTAAGAACTGCAATTTTACGCACTAAGCCATCACCTTCGATTTAGGGCGGACATAAGCTGGGATCAGTAAGATAATTAAATAAATCTGGTTGGTTAATAAACGCCTCGTATAGTGTAACCCCTTTGACCAAACCTAAATCCCGATACTGGCGGGCTAGTCGCCGCTGCAGTTGAGGAATATAATCATAATAGGGATTAGCAATAAAAGTGGATACCCCTTGCACTCGCACCTCATAATAAACAGCGCCGGCCGATCGGGTAAATTGTTCCGCTAATGGAGAAAAACCATTAGCCACCCAGTTGGCGGTTACCAGCGTTTCATTAGCCGGGTTAATCAGCACCAAACCCCAGTTAGGCGGAACAACTACCTTATCGCCGCTGTTAGCCTCAATCAACACTACCTCTTCAACCGAGTTTAACTCCGGGTCGAGGTACTGCATCAAAAAATGGGCTTGCCCCTGCGCTACTTCATACACTTCCGGGTAAGCCTCATCCGATCCCGCCGCTGTCGGATTATAATGACCGCTGGTTTTAACGTATTCCGGTCCGATTAAAGCCGGTGGCATTATGGTAATATCATACCGCAAGCCGTGGCGCTTTATAAGTTCCTGGTCTTTTTGTTTACAAACGCCGCGATAGATAAAATAAAGCTGCTGTTTGGAGTCCACCGCCGCCGGTGCATAAAACAGGTCCCGCATATCTCCGGCTAAACATATCGTCGGGTCCACCGGCTCCATGGTTGCTCCAAAGCGCAGCTCCGTTCCCTCCAGGGCTAATGGCAGGGCTGTATTGGCTGATAAATCAATCTGCATAGATAACACCCCCTTCCATTGGTCTTTAAAATAGGGCCGCCCTGGCGGCCACTACCTACGCATAATATTATATTCGCCCGCGCGAAGGTTAATCCTGCCCCTGCTGGCTAAAACTTACTCCCCAGCTTCACCGTTAACCCCCGGTTCATCCCAACCCAGCCGGTCAGCCAGAGGAGGTAGCAGCAACATCTGCCCCGGAACCAACTTTCGGGCATTGTCAATTTGGTTATAGTCTAAAATATAGCCATAGTAGGATCCCCGGCCATAATAGCGTTCGCTGATCCCCCACAATGTATCATTTGGTTCCACGATATGGACGATTTCTTCGGCCGGATAGTCGGCCGTACTCTCCAGCGCCGGCTCCGGGGATGGGGGAAGCGGATCAGGCAACCCCGGTTGCTCGTCATCGGGCAGCCCCGACAATTCTGTCAACTGATCGCCACCAGCCGGCTCCGATGGTTCCTTAAGCCAACGCCAAAGGCCGGTACCGGCGGCTGCTAGCAAAACCAGCAATGCCAACGAAGCTAACAACCGTTTAGGATTTACCAACCGGTAACGGCTGCCGGGCAAACCCGTCGGGATCAGCTCGTAGTGATGCCTGCTTGGGCCGCCCTGATAGGGAAGAAGCTCGCCCTCATCATCATAAACATAAATTGCTTCTTCTTTTAGCACCGGATCTGATACCAAAGATATCTGCCAGGGCCAAGGAAAGTTCGTTTTATGCACGCCGATATCATAGCTGGATAAAAAGGCTCCCAACCCATTATGGGTGTGGAACCAGCCCACCACCTCGAAGGTGGGATATTCCGCCTCCGCCTGGCGGGTAAGATCAGCCACCAAAGCAGGCGTCAAACGGATGCTACTGCCGACTGAATCAGCCTTCTGGGCTAAGATAGCCGCTTCAACCCGAACGCGCTGGACGAAATCGCCGCGGCGCTGGACACAGCCTAACAAGATGCCTCCTATTTCTTTACCTTCCTGCCGGGACCAAATACCGATTTGGCTCTTTACCACCTGGGCTATATGAACCCTCATGGCCGCTCTCCTCCTTGCCAGTCCAGCCGGCCGCGGTTTTGGGCTTAAATTTTCGCGCTTTACACTGTATTCGTTACCGGCCCTTGAATCCCTGCCGCTTAAGTCGAAAAACTCCGCCAAAGGCAGCTTGTTTTTTAAAGCTGGTTATGTTATGTTAAATAGTGAAATGAATAAGGAAGAAGTCCTTCAGGGCAAGGTGAAGAGGCCCGGCGGCCTCTAATTCCTGACCGGCGGTGAATATCGGCCCAAGCCGAGATGAGCCCGCAAGCCACAACAGTGGTTGATCTGGTAAAACCCAGAGCCGACGGTATAGTCCGGATGGGAGAAGGCATTATTTCCCACAGTCTGTTATCATTCCTCGGAAGGTACTTCTTCCGGGGAATTTAATTTTTCAAGGAGGTTTTTCCATGTCCCGTATTCCTAACACCAAATACCTAATCAAAATTGCCTTTTTAGGTGCCCTAGGATTTCTGCTCATGTACCTCGAGTTTCCGCTTCCATTTATGCCACCGTTTCTCAAGTTTGACTTCGGCGATGTACCCACCCTTATTGCCGGTTTCGCTTATGGGCCCATAGCCGGTATCATAACCGAAACGATCAAAAGCGTTATTTTCCTTTTATCCGGGCGTTCAGAAGCAGGCATTATCGGAACATCGGCCAGTTTTGTCACCGGTATCAGCCTGGTCATCCCGGCAGCCCTTATCTACCGCTGGCACCGCACCTTAAAAGGTGCCATCGTCTCTCTAGCTGTCGGTACCGTTGTAATGACGGTTGTAATCACAGTAGCAGACATTTATGTCTTTTTACCTTTATGGAACATCCCGGTAGATCAAATAATGCCGATGATAAAATCAGCTGTTATTCCCTTTAACCTCCTTAAAGGCTTGATTACCTCAACTGCCACTTTTCTCCTTTATAAACGGATGAGCAGTTGGCTCGAAACTGAAGCGTTGCTGACTACCGCGGACAAATACCAGCCCTGATCATTGCGCTCGTACTGTTTGGGCTCGGCCGATTAGGTGCGATGAATGCGCTGGCGGACAGCCTCCGGTATGAGCTCGGCCACAGTAGCTGAAGCCAGGCAAAGATACGTATCGGAGGCTCCGTAATAA
This sequence comes from Bacillota bacterium, assembly GCA_012799605.1. Classification (GTDB taxonomy): domain Bacteria; phylum Bacillota; class DTU030; order DUMP01; family DUMP01; genus DUNI01. The sequence goes on from JAAZKX010000063.1 coordinate 16,336, forward strand.
CAGAGCACTTCATCATCATCATCGAGCAGCTCCTTATCCGTTCCCGCTACCGCGCCACAGGTAAAAACCACATTCGGTACCCATGAATGACCCGGCGCACCGATCTCATGCTCAGTCTCCGGGGACAAAACCGGATTAGGCGATCGGTACAGCAGCCGGCCCGGGTTATTAAGATCGGCCAAAATAACTCCCAACCGGTAGACCATCGTGTTGCTGACCCCATGATAAATAAGCAGCCACCCGTATTTGGTCTTAATCGGCTGAGCGCCGGCCCCAATCTTAAACGAATCCCACATCAGCCCTGAACGTGGGCCCATAATAATTTTGTGGTTTTCCTTGGGCCAAGGCAACTGCAGTTCGTCAGCATAAGATACCCAGATGCTGGGCTCAACCCGATGGTACATCACCCAGCGGCCATCAATCTGTTCTGGAAATAATACCGCATCTTTATCCCACAAACCGGGAAAAGCCAAACCCAAATGTTCAAAACGATTAAAGCGGCGGGCTAAAAAATCATCGACATCGATAGCAGCTGCGGCTATTTGAGCAACAACACCATCGTAGGCTGTGTAGACCATATACAGGCGGTCATCGATTACTACCACCCGCGGGTCCTCACAACCGTGGCTTTCTTCGGGAATCAAGGGGCCGAAAATTGGTTCCGGCAACCGTTCCAGCAACCGGGCTCCGTCAAAAATCGCCAGCCCGATTCGGGATATTTCATCCTGGCCATAAGCCCGGTAAAGCACATATACCTTGCCTTCTAACCGTACCGCAGCAGCATTAAATACATAGCGGTTTTCCCAAAGATGGTCTTCTAGCGGCGTCAACAACGGGTTTAGCTCGTGCCGGACCAGTTCTCCCGCCGGCGGATAAGAATCTACATCCTGCATCAATACTACTTCCTCATGCGCCGGGCTACGAACAACAGCATCGAGCAAGCTGGTAGCCTCCCGTCCCTGCCCGATACGCTTGGCTACTTCGAGCATAATATCGCGAGATTCGAAACCCATCTCTTTATAAATTTCCTCCAGCAAATCATGGTGGAACCAGTCGCGCTCAATGCGGGCTGATAGCGGCGTAGGAATGCCGCGGCCGCCGCGGAAGCTGTAGCTAGCCCAGGTCCAGGCCGAACAGGGGATAAACGTTCCGTCAGCTAAGGTTAAACTGAGGCCATAACCTTTAGCCAGCAGCTCCAATAGCCGCGCATCCTCGATTTGGCCTTTCTTTTTCAGTTGTTGTTGTAAAAACAAAAACCGCTGGGTAAGTTTCCGTTGATGCCAGTTTTGGAAGATGTTGGCGGCCGAAAAAACCTCCCGCCCCCGGTGCTTGATAACCGAATTGACTAGTTCTAAACCAAACCCTTTGTGTCCGCGGGCATACGTTTGCCAGATATAAGAATAGTGCTCGGCTTCAATCAAAATCTTAGCTACATGGGTAAAATAACGCAGTTTGGGGAACCGGCCCCCTAACCCCTTAGGCAAGTTGCTGGCCGTAAGGCGTGCTGCTAACCGGTCAAAATGAGAAATGTCCCTCAGCTCGCCGACCCCGGGGAAGTTCTCCGGTGTAAATATTAGCGACCCCATCTCAGCCTCTTCCAGACTATCGGGGCGAAGGTTGTCCCCTAGCCACCACAGCAGCCGGTCGGTATACTCTCGTTCCTCACTGATTCCCGCCAGAGCCAAGGCATCGCGAACACTATGGTGGCTGAGCAATTCCCCAGTGCTGGAATAACCTAGCCGGATCAATAAATTCATCGGCGGAAATTCGACCAACAGGCGGCGCAGAACCTCTTCCTTGACTGCTAAAATCTTACGGTGGGGGATCAGTTCAAATACCCGTTCCACTACCTGCCCGGTTCCCTCAGCTGTCGATAAATCCCCCGGCAGCAGCCGTTCCGCCATCTGCTCCAGCCGCTCCATAAACTTCTCCAGCTCAAGACCCACCTGGCCCGGTGACAAATTTTCGGCTAACCCCAAATCGTCATGAATAAACCGGTGAAAAGCAGCACTATATCGTTCTTCAAGGCGCCGAAAGACTCTTTTTGTCCGGATCGGCAGCCCGCCGATACCGGCCAAATCCCTGGGTAGTGCCACCGGCACCCCCGGGATAAATTCTAAGTAATCGAGCGGAGTAATCAGCGGGCGGGTCTCTTCCGCCTGTTCCACCCAGGACTTAATAAATGCGCCCTTGCGGTTTAAAAACTCCGCCACCTGATCTTTGCGCAACCGCTCAGCCTGGCCATAGACCAGTTCTTGCCGATCAAACTGTTTCAGATCAGCGCTCAGATGGGAAAACTGGTTCATATCACCGATAAAGGAAGCCAGCCGCCCGTGATAAAGCGTTTTTAAGCCTTCGATGATGTCCTCGGTTTTTTCATCAACAGAAAATGCATAGGCCTGAAGAAAACTGTAAACAACTGTACTCCAGAGCTGGGCATCAAAGCCAACCTGTTTATCGGCTTCACGGGCCACGTTTTCCACCGCAGCATAAGCCTCTTGGGACAGCACCCGGGACAATAAAGAACTGTACTGATCAAATCCCTGGGCAAAACTGGCCGCATGATCCCCTAAATGGCAGCTGAGCTCAGGCGCCCGGCCACGGGTCTCCAGCCCATAAATATCCGGCTGTTTTAAGATTAGCTGTGATTTAAGCCAATAATCTTCATTGGCTTTAATGCAGTCAAACAGTGCCCGCACCAGCTGCTTAAACACAAAAACGCGTTTACTCATAGCCGGCGGATCGACTTTGGCCCCGAGGCTAACCTGGCAAATTTTTTTATCCCATACAGCTGCTTGAGCCAATAGCCATGGATCGACACCGTAGCCGCCGAGTCCGCCATACCACCAATCCAAATCAGTACAGCAATCCTCTGCAAACCGGCGTGAAATCCCATACAATCCGCTCAAAGGATCGCGTAAACGTAAACCAAAAAATACTTCCAGTAAAGGACCGACAAAAAAACTCCCGGTCGGATCTTCGAAGTAATGGCGGCGAAAGCAGCCAGTTACCAAATCATAATCCTGCAGCAGCGGAAAATATAATCGCTCTAACCACGAGGGCCGAAATCCAAATTCGCCCCGTTTTTTTAGATCAGCTTCGAGCAAAACCACATGGGCAGCCAGCCCCCGGGCGATCTCCAGTATAGCCCGGATACTAAAACCCCGTCCGTTAATCTCTGGCTTCAACAAGAATCCATGCCACGGCACCCCAACATTTAGTCCCTTCAATGCCGCTAGTGCTTGGGCTCCGGCCGGATCGCCGACACATACTATCAAGGGTTTGATATTGAGAAACGGGCTCAACCCTTGCGCCGCAGTAGTTACTACTTGGGCCAAGGTTTCTTGCTCGTTATAAAAAGGCACACCTATCACAACGTCAATACTTTTGTAGGGCGCGATTTTTTTCAGTTCCCGGTTTAAGCTATTTTGAAACAGCTCTTCTTTGGTACGCAGTTCTTGAATATCCAGCATAAACCCTCCCCATTGTACTTTGGTCAAGATAGCGGTTATATGTTTCCCCAATTCCAGCAGTCTAACAATAAAAAAAGCCCGGTTATCCCGGGCGTTGGACTGCCTTAACTTTTTTTCTCCTGCTGGGCGGAATACATTAGCATATTTTGTCGAGCTTGCCGCATATGGTCAGCCATTAATTCTTTGGCTAACTCGGAGTTGCCGTCTGCTACAGCGGCGAGAATATGCCTGTGTTCTCGGACCGAGACGCTGATCCGCCCCGGAACCCGTAGGGAGCGGAAGCGGGCTTGTTCTACATAATCCAGCATCCCGCCCAGGGCATAACGGAGCGATTTACTTCGGCTGGCATCGAGCAACAACCGGTGGAAATCCGTGTCCAAAACGGTAAGCTGCTCGACATCATTTTTAGCCGCATAAAATTCTTGCAGATCCAAAATTTCCTCGGCCTTTTTAATTTCTTCTGGGCGAATTTTTTGCGCGGCCCATTCCGCCGCCAGCGCTTCTAAATATTCACGAATAAGGAAAATATCCTTTACATCCTGGGCAGTTATTCCCTCCACCAGCACGCCCCGATTAGGCAGGTATTTCACCAACCCTTCCAGCTCCAGCTGCCTTAGGGCTTCCCTGATCGGTGTCCGACTCACACCATAAAGATCGGCCAATTTCAGCTCGACCAGGCTTTCCCCTGGTTCAAACCGTCCTTTGAGGATATCATCCCGCAGCTGGGAAAAAATGCTTCTTCTGAGTACCGTTGAGCCCCCCTGACGGCGACCACTTCCACGTCCAGCCAATCTTATCCCCTCCCAGTCTTGGATCCTCAATGTATAATTACAGTCCGGCTCATCAATAAAAGACGCTGCCACTTATAATTGTACGTGATGTCTACAGTTACCGCAAGAACAAAGCCGGGTAGAAAAATTCTTCTTTACCAAAAAAAGGCACCTGCGCTGTTATAGACACAGGTGCTGTATAAAAGAAGCCTGCTAGACAAATCATTAATATTAATCGCTTAATCTTCCAGCGGTCGGGACTGCAGAAAATCTTCCTGCAGTTGATGGTACCATAAACAGAAAGCATCCGCTGAAGATGATTTTTGCTTGGGCCCACTTTCCGTCTTAGTAGTTAAATAGTAATCATGTGGATTACGGCAATCAGTGCGTGCTTTCATGACCAGCGCCCCTCTGTTGGCTATTTTGTATACTGGTATTATTGTATACAACCAAAGCTAAAAAGTCAAGCCCGCTCGGGCTTTTTTTCTGATTTTTATTGCTGGCGATAGCGTTTTAACCACAACAGGCTGGAATGGTTATAGTACCATCATTTCCTGCTCCGCTGCCACCTCTTCGGCTGAACCTTTTGCTGGCAAAACAGCCACCACAATTCCGGCCATCATAACTGCCATCCCTATAATCTGAATAAACTCTAGCTGCTCTCCTAGGATAAAGTAACCGAACAAACCGGCCGGAATAGGCTCCAGCATCGAAGCAATGCTGGCAATGCCAGCTTCGGTCCGCTGCAAGCCATAGGTAAATAACAAAAATCCTGCCAGCGTGTTGATAAGCCCAATACCCAGTACACCTAGCCAGGCCGCCAACGGCAGCTTAAGTGGCATAGGAACCCCGGACAGCAGAAGTATCGGCCACAGCATAATCAAGCCGGTTCCGAATGAGTAAAACATTGCCGGAACTGCCGGATAACGTACAGAAACATTTTTCATGGTCAGTGTTTGGACACCCTGTAAAAACCCCGCTACCAGGCCCAATATCAGCCCAGTCGGGGTAACCGCCCATCCTTCTAGATTAAAAACATTGACCACGAGCAGCAGACCGATCACAGCCAAAGCCAAGGCGGTGCACTTGCGTACCGTAATCGGTTCTGCATAGATAATGCGGGCAAAAAAAATAGCATAGAATGGAGATGTATATAAAAAAATTGTCGTGATCGCAATGGGGTTAGCCTCCAAGGCTAAAAACAACACAGGATGGGCTAGAACTAGACTAACAAACCCAGATAAGAAAAACCGCCAGCGATCCTCGCGCTTGATCACCAACAAATCGCGGCGGAAAAAAACCATATACATCCCTAAACAAAATACAGCGACCGCAGCACGCAAAACTACAATATAAAAAGGGCTTAGCTGGTACGAGCTGAGCATACGGGCAAACACACCCACCGAACCCCAAAAAACACCAGCTAAAACTATGGCCAAAACTCCGTCCATGGCAGCACCTCATGTGTTTTCTTTATCTTTATTTTAACCTGCATTCTTTCCCTTGTCCATAGGAAGGCCCCCGGAAAACCAGTTAGCTCTTGGCAAAAGCGGCTGATCAAAGGCGGTCGAGCTGTCCTGTTTTCAAACACCGGCTGCTGGCCCTTTGTTGTTTAGCCCCGGTATCTGTTCGCCATTTTTATGCGGGTAAATATATTTATTGACAAGTAGTGCGATTACAATCCCGGCTGCCGTATCCAACATTCGATCCAGTGCATATAAATAAGGTGACTTCTCGCCGACTCCAATTATAATGGCTAAAACCACTATGCTCGATATCACCGCCGCACTGCTTTTATTGAATAAATTGCATAGGTAGATAACAGTTAAAATACCCAATCCTGCTACCAAAGCTTCTGCATACGGGAGCGAAAAACGATTGTTTATCAGCAAAAAGGCCAAACCGACCAAGCCCCCGAGCAGCGTACCGATCAGCCTATCTACCCCCATCTGGTAAGAATAACGTATCGTCTCCTTCATGCATATGATAGCCGCGGAGCAAGCAAAGAGCGGATTCGGTCTGCCAATCAGCTCAAATAGCAGGATGCATAGGAACACAGACAGCGCTGTTTTGGTGTTGCGCAAGCCTGGCTTGGGTATTTTAATCCCATTAGGTAGGGGCATAAAACTAGTCACCGCCTTTTTTAAAGCCTAAACCAAAAGCTGATTTTCTTAAAATATACTTTATCATTTGTTAGCCGCCGGGACAATACTATAAACACTGCTTACCCGGCCGGGCCGGTTATCTTCAACATACACTATCGGCAGCGATAAACTAAAAATTTCTTGGTCTTATCCGTTTCCCTTGGTATTCTAATCTTGGTCAGTAATCTAAAAGGAGTCTTTGTCTGCAATATTTTTTTATATTTCGGTAGGGGATAATAAAGAATTATATCCACTGGGCGCCTTTTTTTCTTAACCGAAGTCATTATATTAGCAGTCACCAGTTTAAATGTGCTGACAGAAAAAGGATTGAAGAAATAGAACTTATTATCCTCGGGCTCGACTTCATAATGTTCCGCCAATCCAAAAACAAGGCGAATAGGGGCTTTTATATGCTGCGCCCTCAGCCTGTAAGTCGCTTTGTTCCTGAGCGCTTCTTCATATGTCCGTTCATTGGCTTCAATCCCCACTACCGGCACCTGAAAACGATTGTGGACATAAAACGCCACCCGGCCGCGCCCGCAGCCAAAATCCACCATCTTGTCCGTCTTACTCAGTTTATAAACCTGAAAAAGGCTCTCTAAAGCACTATAGGGTGTAGGCTCATAGCGATTATAAGTTACGCCCGGATCCCGCCATTCCCTTAACCCTCTGGTCTTGATATTGAGTAATCTGTCATGCTGTTTCTCTTCCATTAAGCCCCTCCATTTCCTATTAGGTTCGTGCCCACCTACCAGCGCCGCATCCCCCCGTTTTATGGTATGCTGATAAGGATCGGCCTGGCCGTCTTTTGATAGCCGCCCGCAATTTTCACCCATCAACAGTAAAGGGGGACCACAATGCGGCCCATTTATTATCTGTATTACGTTCTTTATTTGTTTTTGATGATTTTTTTAATCTTTTTCGATCAACGAAAACCGAGAAAACGATTCGGCTGGATTCTAACTTTAGTCCTTTTACCCGGCTTGGGCTTACTTCTTTACTGGTTTTTCGGCGGCGAGAGCTTTGTCGCCTATCACCGGAGGAAAATTTTACAAAAGCACAAAGCTTCCTTGGCCCAATTAGAAGAAATCACGGCTGAAACCAGCCGCAGATTTGAACCGCCCTTATCAAAAAACATTCTCTTTCATCAAAAGTGCTGCAACAGTATCGCTACTTCTGACAATGAGGTCGAAATTTATATCTCTGGCGTCGCCAAATTCGACCGGCTGTTTGCAGATATCGCCCGGGCCCGGGATAGCATCCATATCGTATACTTCACTATTCATAATGACCGCTTGGGTAATCAGCTCATCGATGCCTTGGTAACCAAAGTTCAGCAAGGGGTAGAAGTCAAACTGCTGTACGACGGGTTCGGCTGCCTGGCTACCTTCGCCTATCGCGTTGTAAAAAAACTGCGGCAAGCCGGGGGCAGCGCCCACTGCATCAGGCCCTACACCCGCACAATCAATTACCGGAACCACCGGAAAATCGTTATCATCGATGGTCGAATCGGTTACTTGGGCGGAATAAACGTGGGCGATCATTATCGGGACGGCCTTGGGGGAAAACGTTGGCGCGACACCCATATCCGAATCACCGGCAGTGCGGTTCATGATCTGCAAAAAGTGTTTTTTTCCGACTGGATATCATCCGTCCGGGGAACAGATATTGGATTCCGACAAGAACTGCAGCACTACTTTCCAATCCCTGCAACCCAAGGCAAGATACAAGCTCAAATAGTAGCCAGCGGCCTATATAACACCCCCCAAGCTGAAATCATCAACCTGAGCTACTTTAATCTTATCTCCCGAGCTCAAACGCGGCTTTGGCTCCAAACACCATACTTCCGCCCCTCCGATGCCATAATTATGGCCTTAAAAACAGCAGCAGCTTCAGGGGTAGACGTCCGGCTGATGGTATCTTTGGCTTTTGGCTGGGGCAATGTATTTAACCGCAGCCTAAACCGCTATTTCTTGCGCCAGTTAGTCCAAAGTGAAGTAAAAGTATTTGGCTATAAAGATATTATGCATGCCAAAACCCTGATCGTAGATGATCAGGGGCTGTGCATAGGTTCTGTCAACCTAAATACCCGCAGCTTGCAGATAGATGACGAAATCTACGCTTACTTCGAATCCAAGCCTTTAGTCAAAAAGTACGAACAGGTCTTCGAGCACGATTTAAACTGCTGCATCGAAGTCGATCAATACAGGTTTGAAGATCAGGGCCTGGTGTCCAAAGCGATCGAATCCGTGCTCAGCTTCCTGGCACCCCTATCCTAGCTGCTTTTTGGAAACCATCTTTTCCCGTCCATCCTCCGGCGCTGCCTGTTAACGGCTGATAAAGATGCCAATCAATTATTCGTCATCAGCTTCAAAAATACCTTCAAGTTTGATCTTTTCTTTGCCAGCATAAACACAGCCCAAGTGCGAATCACAACCGGCCGATCCGGGACGGCACTCCTCAATACTGCCCTTGGCCCCACTGACAGCGGCCCGCTTTAGCTTAAGTATAAGACGACAGATTTTCTGTACTTTGGCTTTTTCCCCTTGGATTACAAAAGTTGTCGCTCCTTCAGCCCCCATGATACCTCCACGGCCTATAACTGTAGCTGTTACAGGAGCTAACAGACTAAAAGCAGTCAGCTCGGTAATAACCCTCCCCGGAATTGGTATCAACCCTGTTGCCATACCCATAGACCAAGCCACACCCTTTCGTCTGGCAGCCAAAATAGCTTCGGGGACCGAACCTGGGGTCAGCTTTTCCAACCCTGCCGGTATGATAACGGCTATCCCCTCAGCTGCCAGAGCCGAAACAATGCGGCCCGGCTTTCCACCTAAAGCACTTCCGGCCATCATAGCTGCCCGTCCGGAAGAATCGATTAAATTGGCTCCACAGATCGCAACATCATCCGGCCCCATGCCCAGCACTGCCTGTTCCAGCCGGTCATCAACTCCTATGGGCACCCCGTTATCGATTAAGATCGAATGCGGTTCCGTTATAGCCATCCGGGCTGATTTGGCCCCCAAAGGGCTGATACGACCCGATATACGAAGCGGAATCCCCACTAGCTCTTCGGCTATTGCCGATACAGTAGTTCCGCCCTTGAGAAGAATCTTCCCCGATTTGATAGCCCTACGCACCTTAGGTAAATTGGCGACAGCCAAAGCAATAAGTTGTTTGCCCTCATTAACCGTCAAGGTTATCTGCGCGATCATGTTATCTTAACCTCCAGTAAAATTTGCAACAAGCCACAAACCATCAATTCCTTCTCCAACCATTAATCTGGGGGGCTCTTTTAAGCCCCCCACTTTTGGTTCGACCTAGTTTATTTGCAGCCTCATTGTGGATGACCTTTATAAATTCGGCCGTTGGGCTTGATACTGGCTTACATCCTGATAGACATTAAGTGCCCTTTTATCAGTGGCCAAATCATCCAGTTGATCCCTGATAACAGTAATATGTTTTTCCTCTGCTTTAGCCAAATCCGCAAACACCGCCGCTAACGTCGGCTTCTGGCTATCCTGGGCTTCACGCATATATTTTACATACTGAATCAATGCCTGTTCCTTCTGTTGCAGAGTACATTTTAAGTGGTCAAGGGTATGCATACCTCAAGCCTCCGTTTTAAACTTGGTAACTGTGAGCATTCCCTGAAAAAGCACGTTTAATACTAGCACTGCCTTAAGGAACAGCAAGACCTGACCGCATTTTAGCATCGCTTTTTATCGGCCACACCGTCAGTATAAATGGACTATGCTTGGGGCAAAATCTTAGGCAGGGGTGATAAAATGAGTAAAACTACTAATGCTCTTTTATTTAAGTTCTTACTTACTTTGGTAGTGGCTGGAATTGCGTTTGGCATCATGGGCGGCAATGCTTTTAAATGGGTACTGCTGGTGGCCGTTTTAGGAGCAGTAATAGACTACTTAGCCGGCGATCTTTTAATACTGCCTAAAGTCGGCAGCCTGATCGGTGCCATAATAAACGCGGCCTTAGCGGCCATAATTGCAATTGTAATCGCTAGAGCTATCCCGGACTTTACAATAACAACGCCTTCTGTATTGACTTTTGCAATACTGGTGGGGATAGGTGAATATTTTTTCCATCAGTATTTATTAAGAGCGGACAAAGTTGAACCTTAAAGATCTCCCCGATTAACTCACCGCGGGGACGTAGCTGGTGGTAGGGCTATCCCGGCAGGCAGTCCGTTTCGGTCTGCCCAGCAACTTACCCAAAATACCCGTCGGGTGACTCCACCTACCGTAAGCTAAGTCCCCAGCAGCATATCCTCTAATCCTTCTTTCAGCTCATACCGTGGTTGCCAACCCAAAATTCGTTTTGCTTTTTGGTTGGCAAGGCACGAGGCATAAATATCGCCCGGTCGGGCCGGGGCATAAATTGTCCCGCCTGCCCACTTCAATATCCCAGCTAGTTGAGCCAACAGCTCACTGACCGAGGTTTGCATGCCCGTGCTGATATTTATCGTTTCCCCCCGCCCTTTGTTTAGAGCCAATAAATTAGCCCTGGCCACATCTTTTACATAGACAAAGTCCCTGGTCTGTTTCCCATCGCCATATATTACTGGTGCATTCCCGTTGGACATCCGGTCAGTAAATATAGCGACTACGCCGCCCTCGCCGGTTGAATCTTGTCCCGGACCGTATACATTTGCATATCTTAGAATGGTAAAATTTAATCCATATTGCTGTTCATACAGTTTTAAATACATCTCGCCCATATACTTGGATAGACCATATGGCGATAGAGCAGCTACCGGATGATCCTCGGTAATTGGTAGACTGACCGGCTGCCCATAAACCGCAGCCGATGAAGCGTAAACTACCTTAGCACCGATGGCCCGACATGCCTCTAAAACCCGCAATAATCCCAGAATGTTCACAGACGCATCGACTAGCGGCTGTTTGAGCGACACCTGAACATCCACCTGTGCCGCCAAATGGATTACCGCCTCTGGTTGGAAGGATCGAAATACTTGCTTCAGTGCTTCATACTCCTTCTCGACCGCAATATCCAGCCGGCAAAACTCAACCCGGACCGGTAGATTTTCCTTCCGGCCCCGAACAAGATTATCGATAACTAAAACCTCATGACCTGCTTTTATACAAGCCCTTACCACATGGGATCCAATAAAACCGGCCCCACCTGTTATCAGCACACGCAATACGCATAACCTTCTTTCCCAAAGTTCCCAAAATAGCGCTAGCCACAAGCTACGTCCCCGCGGCGCCTTTAAATTTTCCCCTTGTAATTTATTCGCCGGTAAAATCGTTGATCCCTGCAGAAGCATATTTATACTGGCTGTAAACCTGCTCCAAACTGTGACCCGTCTTAGCGTCATCTCCACTTTACGGTAAAGTGGAATCATTGCCAGGCACCCCCTTGGGGTGCTTTTTTTTATCTGGGCCACGGATAGCCCAAGCTGTAGGTAACGCTATCGGCCGCAACCCTGTGTCTTATTTTCTTCCTACCCACCGGATCTTCCCCCAGCACGGTCTTGGAATCTGTAAGACAAGCGCAGGCCATTCGGGCAAGAAACTTCTTGCCCTGGTAATATCACAAGCCCATCTTCCCGAACCTGCCACAAGCTACGTCCCCGTGGAAGCTACGTCCCCGTGGAAGGTAAGGGGGTAAAAAAATGGAATAAAGGTTTTAATTCCTGCTGCCCTCTTCCAGGGCTATGTACAACTCCTCCAACTCCGCTTGCATTTTTATTAGTGCGATTTCGCAAGTACACACCAGATCCCCAGCCTGTTGCATCATATCTGCTATATTAGCTACTTTGGCGCTAAGTTCGACTACTGTTCGCTGTTGTTGGTGTCTTTCGCGTGCAATTTTCTGTCGCATCAATGCCCCTCCCGCTTCTATCTAAAGTGCTTTTAACCAGTGTAAGGGAATAGCCCTTAAATGTCAACAAGGGCTATTCCCTTAGAGCATAATTATCTGGGGTGATTATGGTGTATAAAAGAATTCGAAATTTGCGGGAAGACCGCGATCTAACCCAGGCGGAGGTAGCAAAATATCTTTGTGTCCACCAGACTACCTATTCCGATTATGAGCTAGGTTATCTCAATATCCCAGTTCCTGTGCTAGATAAACTGGCCAATTTGTTTGAAACTAGCGTTGATTATTTAGTAAACCGTACTGATGAACAAAAGCCGTACCCGCCACCGAAAAAACCTAAAGGTGAATCTTCAACCTAGCTGAAAACGATGTGCTTAATCGATGATGTGCTGGGGCGGTTCGGAGACGCTCATTTTGATTTTTTCGAGTTTCGCGCTACGGATCCGATCGGCTATTTGCCGGGTATGTTCGAGCAGCCACATATATGTAATAGTTCCTTTGGTATAATCCGCTTCCCCAAACATATCGATCCTGCCATCTACCCGCAATTGATCCACCTGCCGGAACCGTTTGGCATCCCCGCGCGGAAATACGGCGAATGTCCGGCCGCCATTATTTTTCAAGAGTGAAAATGCGGGAACATCTGTCGGCCCATCGGCGATATAGATCATGTTTTCAAACGGAACCCGACGGTCTGCAGCAGCCATTTTGGAATTGACGTCGATCTCGGGGTATTTGTTTACCCCTTTGTTTATTTTAAATATCACCCGCGTTTTTGAAGTGTTGTCGAGGGCATATCCCACTTGCTGTATCTCGGTGGAGATAGCTGGGGTGCAATTTCCTCGTTTATATTCTTTTATCTGCAAGGTTGATTTAATCGGTGTTTCGATAAATTCGCAGCCCCAAATACCGTCCACGTGGGCGGCGACTGCTGAGCCTCTTATCATTTCGGCCAGGCCGGTGCTGACAATATAGTGCTCAACCTGGATATTAAAGGCTTGATACTTTTCATTTTTAGCTATATGGTCTTTGATAATCTTAAATATATCCGGAACCCCGGGATAAAACCGTAGCTTCTGGCCCAACTCACGCAGCACTTTGTTGTTTAGCCCCGGAAAGATCCCCTGGTCCACACAGGTAAGGAAATGGTTAAGGTAAATTATGTCTTTATTTACCCTAACTTTCTGCTGCTCATATTCCTGTTCCAAACGTTTGATCTCCTGCCAAAACTTCGCCTCTTTGATTTGGTAGCGCTCGAAGATAGGAGTCTGCATGTACCCGTCCACTAAGGTTTTGTCAAAATCCCAGATCAAGGCAATAATATTTTGCTCCATAAAATTCCTCCCCGGGCTTAAGCTGCCCAGCCTAGTCGGCTGGTTTTGGTTCCGCGGTCAGCTCTTGGAGTTTGTTTTCCCAATAAGCGTGACGTTCTTCGAGTTGTTTGAGGATTTTACGGTCTGCGGGGGTAAAAAAACCGCTCCGGGCTCGCTGGTGGGCCTGATCAAGGTATTGGCCGTAAAGTTTAAGGCTGCGGGTAAACAGCTCCTTAGCATAAACGGCCCGCTCCTTTTCGTGTGGCCAGGGCGAATTTAGCCATTCGCGTATAACAGCTTTCAGCAGATCAAATATTTTATCCCCATCCCGGTAAAGATTAATACATACATCCAAATCCGATAGGGACACTGGCACGACCTCCTTCAATACCCAGCCGAGCAACTTATTTTGCTAGTTGGTTAGTGTCTTAATAGTTTCTACATTTAATCTAAAAGTCCTGCCCGTTTAGCCATCGGCTAATCCGGCAGGATAAGATAAATAGTAACTGGCCGGGGCGGTAATAAAGGCAGGAAAGTTTGGGCCAGATCGCGAACTGTGTAGCGAGGTGGTGCCATATATGCCGCATGAGGGTGAAGTTTTGGCTTTGGATATCGGTACAAGGACCATCATGGGTGTAGTGCTGGAAAAAGCCCCGAACGGGTACCGCATCCGAGCGGCCGAACAATTTGAGCATCAGGACCGGGCTATGTACCAAGGCCAGGTTCATGATGTGCTGGCCGTAGCCGAAAGCGTCAAGAAACTAAAGACCGTTTTAGAGCGGCGCCGGAAAAAAACCTTCGAACGAGCTGCTGTGGCTGCTGCCGGTCGCTCGCTTAAAATGTCAGCCGGTCAGGCCCGGCGGCGGCGAAATAGCCTGGCGGCGGTAACAGCGGCCGAGATCGAACTTTTGGAGCTGGAGGCGCTGCGGGCGGCCCAGGCTCAGCTAGTTAGCGCGGAAGGCGAAGCGGCGGCGGTTGGTTTCTTCTGCGTTGGCTATAGTACCAGCCGCTATTTGCTGGACGGTGAGCCTATTTCCGAGCTGCGGGGACAGGTATGTGCGGAAATCGGGGTGGAGTTAATCGCAACCTTTTTACCCCGGGTAGTGGTCAACGCTTTGCTTTCAGTGTTAAAGCATGCTGAGTTGGAGCCGGCCAGCCTAACTTTGGAACCGATTGCCGCTTTGGAAGCATCTGTTCCGGCCGGTATGCGCCAGCTCAATCTAGCCTTGCTGGATATCGGCGCCGGTACTACCGATATTGCTTTGGTGCGCCGGGGACGCGTTTTTGCTTACGGGATGGCCCCGCTGGCCGGCGATAAAATCACTGATGCAATTTGCCAGAAATATTTGCTCGATTTTGCTGTGGCCGAAGCTGTCAAAAAAAAGCTGGCACAGCAAGATGAGGTTACTTTCACCGATATTTTAGGAAACAAACAGCGGCTAGCCAGCGAACGTATTATCGCTTCCTTGAGCGAACTTATCGAGCAAATGGCTGCCGATATTGCCGCTCAGGTTTTATCTTTAAACGGTGGCCGGCCGGACGCAGTCCTTCTTGTAGGCGGTGGCAGCCTTACGCCCGGCTTTCCCCAAGCATTGGCTGACGCAATGGAACTACCCCAATCGCGGGTAGGGATCCGCACCCGCGAAATGATCACTACAGTAACCGGGCAGTCAAAAAAACTGGGCGGGCCCCAAGGGGTGACCCCGCTGGGGATTGCCATGACTGCTTTTGGATCCGGACCACTTCATTTTGTCGATGTTACCGTAAACGGTCAGCCCGTACCGCTGTGGCAGGGAGCCGGCCAGACAGTAGCTGATGCCCTGCTGGCAGCCAGCGGCAGCTGGACTCATTTGTTCGGGCGGCCCGGGTTGGCTCTGACGGTAGAAATAAACGGCCGGCTGAAAGTTATCCCCGGGGAGCAGGGCCAGTCGCCGCATATTTTGGTTAACGGACAGCCTGCCGCTTTAGATACCGTGCTTAGCCCAGGTGCCAAGATCGAATTTACTCCCGGAAAACATGGTCGTCCAGCTCAGGCGCTGGTACGCGATCTGATTGCAGAAGGCCGTACTATAACAATAAACGGAAAAAGCTACCCTTTCCCGGCGGCGGTTTACCTTAATGGGCACCCGGCTGATTTGGATGCCAAGGTACCCGATCGCGCCTGTGTGACCATAGATTGGGAGCAGCCGCTTGCGGAAATACTTATGGCTACCGGGGTAGATCCGGCCCAGCTCAAAAAAGAAGATATCCCCTACCGGTTGGGCGCAAAGCAACATGTTTTCTCCTTTTGTCCCTGCCAGGTCAGCGTAAATGGCCGGGCTGCATCGTTGACCGAGCTGGTCCGCCCCGGCGATACAATCGAATACGTACTAAACCGCCCCAGGCCTACGGTGGGATCAGTCCTAGCGGCTCACATGGTACCCAAGCCGCCGCTGGTCATCGCCGTAAACGGACAGGAGCTGAAGCTGCCGGCCAGCGGAACTGAGATCCTGGTCAGCGGCAGGCCAGCCCGGGCTGAAGATCCGCTCGAGCCGGGGGCGGAAATCACCCTGATTCCCGGACGGTCAGATTATATTGTCAGCGATTTGTTCGCATTGATCGATGTGAAAAAACAAGCTGTGCCCGGTGGTAAATTAGACATGCTTATCAATGGCAAACCAGCTACCTTTACCACTCCTTTGGGCCCCGGCGACCAAGTAACCCTGGTTTGGAACCAAAAGATGTAAGGTGGCGATATCTAGATGCCGATTGATGAAGCGCGGTTAAAGTCTGTTTTATCATCCAATAAGCGCACCATTATAAATAGTGATATGTTTGCCCGGTCAGCGGTGCTAGTCCCTTTGATCAAATCAGATACAGGCTCCTGGGAAATACTTTTTCAAGTGCGGGCTTCGCATTTAAAACGCCAGCCGGGGGAGATTTGTTTTCCGGGCGGAACCTTGGACAGCCCCCAGGAAAGCCCACGCCGAGCAGCCCGCCGCGAGACCTGTGAGGAGTTGGGACTGCGGCCGGAGGAAGTTTACATGTGGGGCCGGCTGGGGCTTCTCATTTCTTTGTTCAACATGCTACTTTTTTCTTTTGTAGGTAAAATTCCGCCAATCGAGCGCTTGAACCCCAGTGCAGCCGAAGTTGCAGCTGTATTTACTGTGCCCATTGAGCGCCTGCTCCGCTTGGAGCCGGAAATTCACTATGTGCATTTGACAGCCTCGCCAGGGAAGAATTTTCCCTATCATAAAATACCCGGTGGCCGGGATTACCCTTGGCACACCGGGGTCGTTGAGGAAGTCTTTTATGAAGTTGACGGGCACATTATCTGGGGGCTGACTGCCCGCGTCCTGCAGTACTTTCTAGCTTTGGTCCGAAAAAGCCAGCTATGATTTTATTTTGTGGGTAAAAACACCGCCCCAGCCGCATTGACCACAGCTACCGTCCTCCTTTGCCCCGATAAAGCGGGGACTATAACCGCGGCGGCTAATCAACACCGCGCCGCATTTGGGGCAGCAGGTATCGCGGCCGGAAGCCAGGTCAGCGTTGCCGATATAAACATAATTTAGACTCCGGCGAGAAATTTGGGCTGCCTGCTCCAACGTCTCAAGCGGCGTTGGCGGCAGGTTTAGTTTATAGTGGGGAAAATAACGGCTCAAGTGAAGCGGTATATCTGGAGACAAGTCCGATATCCATTCGGTCAAGGCTGTTATTTCAGCCGGCGAATCATTGTAGCCAGGGATCACCAATGTAGTCAGCTCAAGGTGGCAGCCAGCCTCGATAACTGTCCGGATGCTATCTAGTACCGGCTCGAGCC
>JAAZKX010000064.1 GCA_012799605.1 Bacillota bacterium
ACCAGAAATGGAACAAAGGGCTATGCTAAGTTATTTAGGGAACTGCAAAAACTGCAGCCAATCTAATTTATGGATGTTAACATTTTAGGGAATGGGATTAATACCCGATAGTACTTGACTCAGTCCGGGCAACGTCAGCCCTTGCCAGAGATCCCTCAGTATGCTAAAATTATAGCACAAACGAATTTGCCCGAGTGCTGGAACAGGCAGACAGGACGGTCTCAAAAACCGTTGCCCTCTGGGCGTGTCGGTTCGACCCCGACCTCGGGCACCAGTTTCAATTACCAGACCTTGTCGAGATGGCCAACGCAGGGTCTTTTTTATTTGTATTAAAATTGCTTCCGGTAGCATATACTCCGGCGAAGATGTCAAAGGAGTGTGTGCTGTATGCTCTCGACAATCCCAATGGCAAGGAACCGGATAAAGGCCTGGCTAGTTGCTGTTATGGTAGGAATGATACTCATTATACCGCCGTCGTTTGTTTACGCTGCCAATACAATTCCCACTAACAGCAAACTGGTAATCAATATTCCCAGCTGTACCTTGAGTGTACTGGCCGACAATAAAATAATAAAAACATATCCTGTAGCCGTAGGAAAACCTTCAGCCCCAACCCCGCTGGGCAAGTTTCGGATTATCAACAAAATAGTAAACCCAACTTGGTATCCGCCTGACGGTAGCAGGCCTGTTCCCCCCGGGCCGGATAATCCATTGGGCCGCCGCTGGCTTGGTTTTTTACCTAATGGTTATGGGATCCACGGTAATAACAACGATAGCTCAATCGGACGGGCGGTTTCCTTAGGGTGTGTGAGAATGCACAACAGCGATATAGAAGAACTGTTTGATCGGGTGAAAATAGGAACTGAGCTGGCCATCACATACGACACCGTAGATATAGTAGTTGACTCAACCTCTGGCCAAACCCATTTAGTGGTTTATCCTGATCTTTATCAGCACGGTATGACCACGATTTCTTTGTTGGAGGACAAATTAAACGAACTCGGATTATCAGACCGTTTTTCTCCCCAATACCTCGGAGCTATTATCAGCGATCAACCTAATTCTGCTCCTGTCTATATATGTCTCGGTATGCGGGTGCAGGCCGGGGGAAAAGAATTGGTTGTTGATACGATAACCGAACACAATGAAACGTTGCTAGCTGCACGCCCTATATTGGAAGCTTTAGATTTGCCCATAACTTGGGATTCTCAAAAAAAAGCTGTAATATCCGGTTCGGCAGTTTTGCCGGCACATATTACGGCTGGCCGCTCATTTGTGCGTTTGCATGATCTAAAGCAGCAACTTCGCCTTTATGGGTTTTGGCATCAAAAGGAACAAATTCTCAAACTTTTTACCTGGCAGGCTAGCATCAACGGAGTTATAACAGCAGGCGGTGCCTGGCTTGACGAAGAAGGGGTTTGGTTATGTGCCGATTCAATCATACAAGCCTGGAATGAAGAAACGCTGGTTTTATTGCCAGCTGAAAACGCAATAGCGGATCAACTAGGTACTAAGTGGTATGGCAGATCAGTTGGGGGGGAGCTTTATATTTCTGCTGACACATTGACCAAAATTTTACCGGTTAAAGTTACCGTGTTGGAAAATGAACAGCGCCTGGACATTTTGAGCCGCGCTGACTAAAATCAACCTCTTGGCTTCTTTTTTGCGGGGCAGGAATTTGACCTGGACAAATTGAATTTAACCCTAAGTACGCAGGGATGTTTTTGGAGGTAGGCAGGATGGTATCCGATGAAATTTTGGTAAAACGTTCCCGCCAAGGTGATAGGGAAGCCTTTGCCCTTCTAATAGAGCGTTACCAAGATAAAATATATAATCTTACCTACCGGCTGGTAAGCAATGTTGATGATTCTGCCGACCTTACCCAGGAGGTCTTTTATCGCGCTATGCTAAAGATAAAAGAATTCCGGGGGGATTCTAGCTTTTCAACTTGGTTATACCGTATTGCTACTAATATTTGTTATGATGAACTAAGAAAAAGAAAGACTAGGCGCTTTGTGCCATTGGACGATTCAACTCCGGATGGGTTTAGTCCCAAGATTGCCGATAAAACTGCCGGCCCGGCCGAAAAATGTCTGGAAAAATTAATGCAACAGCACATACAAAAAGCAATTTCAACCCTGCCACCTCCACAACGAACAGCTGTAATACTGCGTGATATTGAGGGATTATCATATGAAGAAATAGCCCAAATATCACAGTGCGCACTAGGTACGGTAAAATCAAGGATCAGCCGCGGCCGCAAAGCATTGCGGGATCTACTTATGTCAGAACAGGAACTTTTCAGTCCAGAACACGTCTATACAAAATAGGAGGGAAGGGATATGAACTGCCGGATAGTACAAGAAAATCTCTCTTTATATCTCGATGGCCAACTATCCAGCTCTCAGCTGAAAGTTATCGCAGCGCACTTGGAAAGTTGTGCTTCGTGCCGGGCAGAATACTCTTCCCTGGAACAAACAGTGAATTGCCTTCGAAACTTAGAGCCTCTCACCGCTCCCACCGGGCTGAAGAAAAAAATTCTCAACCAAATTGAAGAAATCGACGAAAAACCTCACCGGTGGATGCTGACCTGGAAAAATAGTTGGAAGTATTGGGGTCATAATGCCCGAAAAATAGGAGCAGCAGTTGTTATAATAGCAGCTTTATTACTGGGTAAAACCATACTCGTTCCTAACCTGGATTTTCAGCGACCGGTTGATTTGAGCGGGCCAACTGTGGAATCTGGCCAAACCGAAATGGCAATACCTAAAGAGCAGACGATGCATACAATGCAAGGTCCGGCTCAACTGCAATCAAAGGAGCTGGTGAGAACAGACAGGGTAACAGACCGAAAAGTTATCCAAACTGCGCGTCTGGCTTTACTGGTTGAACAACTGGATAAAGCGATGTCTGCAGTAGAAGAGCTGGCGCAAAAAAAAGGTGGTTTTGTTCAAAGTTCTGATCTGTTTCGTTTTGATGACGCCCGCGGAGCCAATTACACTCTGCGGATACCGGTAGACCAACTGGATGGTTCTTTAGACCAATTAGAAAAATTGGGTGAGGTCCAAGACCGGCAAACAAGCGCTCAGGATGTTACAGAAGAATATATCGATATCGAAGCACGCCGGCGCAATTTATCGCAGCAAGAAGAACGATTGCTGTCAATCTTAGCCCAAGCCGCTACGGTAGAAGATATTTTGCAAGTCGAAACCCACTTAGAACGGGTACGAGGTGAGGTTGAAGCTCTGACTGGCCGGCTTCAGTATCTGGAGAACCAAACGGCCTTGTCCACCCTCGATATAGAACTTCGGGAAAGATCTCGTTCGATAACTACGGTACAGCTGCCACATGACAGGTTGGGCACCCGCCTAAAAGAAGCTTTCACCGGTAGCATCAATTTATTACTGAGCTGCCTGGGCAACTTTGCCCTTTACCTAGCTGCGGCGTTGCCTTTTTTGCTATTAGGCTCGGCTATAGGTGCTTTCGGCTGGCTGCTTTACCGCCGCATTGCCCTCAGAAAATAACTTTGCGGCATAGATTGGTTGCTTCTTTCCGCTGCAGCTGCAAGCGGGCTGTTCTGCTCTTAACAAAGGATTTAACCTGAAGATGGTGAAATACTATCATAGTTGAACTTTTATTTTGTGGAGGTGCCCATGTGGGTACAAAATTAATCTTGATCGATGGCAATAGCCTCGTTCATCGAGCTTATTACGCTTTGCCACCGCTTGCAACAGTATCTGGGCAACAAACCAATGCTGTATATGGGTTTACTACTATGCTTCTACGCTTGATAGAAGAAGAAAGCCCAACTATGTTAGCAGTGGCTTTTGATGTGGATAGGAAAACATTTCGTACTGAGCGCTACAGCCTGTATAAGGCTCAACGCGAACACACTCCGGAAAACTTGCTCTCTCAATTCTCGTTAGTGCGCGAGGTTCTAACTGCCTTTAACTTGCCTTACTTTGAACAGGATGGTTTTGAGGCTGATGATATTATCGGCACCTTAGCTGTTAAAGGCGCCCAAGAGGGCTATAGTGTCCTTATTGTTACTGGAGACAAAGATACATTCCAGTTAGTAAATGAACAGGTAAATGTGCTTTTTACCCGGCGAGGTATCTCAGATTTGGAGTTGTTTGACCCAAGCAAGGTATTAGCCGAGCTTGGGGTAAAACCAAACCAAGTGCCGGACTTTAAGGCTTTAACCGGCGATCCGTCTGATAACATACCTGGTGTTCCCAACATCGGGCCTAAAAGAGCCGCAGCGCTGCTACAGCAATTTGGGACAATTGAAAATATCTACCAGTGCTTGCCGGATGTAAACCAGCGCTGGCGTCAATTGCTGGTTGAACATAAACAACAGGTGTTATTGAGCCGGGAATTAGCTACTATTTGTTCTTCAGTACCGCTTCGTTATGATTGGGCAGCCTGCCAAGTACAACCGCTACGGTTTGAACAAGTAGGCCCTTTGTTTCAGCGCTTGGAATTCCACCGCTTATCAGAACGCATCTTCCCGCATTCAGTGCCTAAAATAAGCACCAGTGAAAGACTCCTACCTGATTACAGTTTTTTAGAGACTGCTGACGAAGCTGCCCGCTGGTTGCAAACTAATATAACCAAAGAATTTAGTTTTTTAGTAGACGAAGATGAAAACCTAAACCAACCTCAAGGCGTAGCTGTAGCTACCGAAACAGGTACTGCATATATACCTTGGCAGTTAAGCAATACCTTGGCTATGTGGCTAGAGCATAGTAAAATGAGAAAAAGTTCTTATCATTTAAAGGAAGCGGTAAAAAAATTTGAAGCCGTGGATGTCAAAATCAATGACCCTGTCGATGACCTGCTGCTGGCAGGATACCTTCTTAACCCCAGCCTAGGAGGAAGAAGCATTGAGCGATTGGCGCGCGAGTATTTAGATCTAGATTTACCCCGGCTGCCCGAAAAGGAGCATCTTACCGCAAAGCTGCATCGGGCGTGCTTGTGTGCATCAGCGAAGGCCGTGCTTAGGCTAGCACCTGTGCTGTCAGACCATCTTACTCAAGATAACCTCAAGGAACTGTATCAAGCCGTAGAGCTGCCGCTGGCCCGGGTTTTATCGATAATGGAGCAGACAGGTATTTCCGTGGATAAAAATAAGCTGCATGATATGGGAAATCATATTGAGGCACGAATGGATGAAGTGGAACAAAAAGCGTATTCACTGGCAGGAGAACAATTTAACTTAAATTCACCCAAGCAACTGAGCGGCATCTTGTTTGATAAACTTGGCCTGCCGCCCAAAAGAAGAACAAAAACAGGTTATTCAACCAGCGCCTCCGTGCTGGGAGAGTTAATCGATGCCCATCCCATAATCCCTTTGATTATAGAACATCGGCAGCTGGCAAAATTAAAATCTACTTACGTAGATGCAATCGAAAATCAAATCAATCCCGTTACCGGTAGGATCCATACTACTTTCACCCAAACGGTAACGGCAACCGGGCGTTTGAGCAGTCAGGAACCTAATCTACAAAATATTCCGATCCGACTAGAGTTGGGACACCGCCTGAGGCAGGCCTTTGTTCCCGGAAACGAAGGGTGGCAAATTATAAGTGCGGATTATTCCCAAATCGAGCTGAGGGTATTGGCCCATATGTCCAAAGACCCGGTACTGATCGAGTCTTTCCATTGTGGTGAAGACATTCATACTCGCACAGCCGCGGAGATCTTTGATCTGGACCCGGAGCGTGTCACCCCGGACCTTCGCAACCGCGCCAAGGCGGTTAACTTTGGCATTATTTATGGAATTAGTGATTTCGGTCTGGCCCAAAACATTGGTGTATCCCGCACAGAGGCCCAAGCGTATATCGATGGTTATTTCCACCGTTATCGAGGGGTAAAAAACTACATGCAGCAAATAGTGGAAGAAGCGCGCCTTAAGGGTTATGTAACTACTTTGCTAAACAGACGTCGTTATTTACCTGACATCACCTCCCGCAATTACACTAAACGCTCGTTCGCTGAGCGCGCTGCCCTTAACACCCCGATCCAAGGAACGGCGGCTGATATTATAAAAGTAGCCATGCTAAAAATAGCAGCAGCTATAGAAGATAATCATCTATCCAGCCATTTGCTTTTACAGGTGCATGACGAGTTAGTCTTTGAAGCACCACCGGAGGAAATTAAATTTCTTTGTTCGCTGATAAAAGAAAACATGGAGCATGTATTGCCCCTGGCAGTACCGTTAAAGATAGATATTAAGTTGGGCCCCAATTGGTATGAGATAAGGAGAACGGAAGATGCCTGAGCTGCCGGAAGTAGAAACTATCAGAGCAGGCCTGGAGCCACACCTTTTGGGCCAAAAAATTACCGGTATCACCGTCCTGCGCCCTAGCCAGTTACGGGACATCAGCCCGGAAGAGCTGAGCACCCAATTAATTGGTAAAACGATTAACCGGCTGTCGCGCCGGGGGAAATACCTTTTGTTCTACTGCAGTTCCGAACTAATATTAGTAGTTCATCTGCGGATGACAGGTCAGCTGCTTTACTATTCAGCAGGAAAACCGGCAATGGTCCATACCAGGCTGATCATATCCTTAGAACCTCCGGCCGAGCTTCATTTTCACGATGTACGGGCCTTGGGTCAAATCACACTGTTGAATTCAAAACAGCTATCGAACTGGCGTCCTTTGCTTTTACTGGGGCCGGAACCGCTGGGGCCTGATTTTACTCTGGAATATTTTCAGCAGTCGTTGGCCTGCCGCCGTGCACCCATCAAAAATATATTGTTGGGGCAGCGGATAGTAGCCGGCTTAGGTAATATTTATACTGATGAAGCTTTATTTAAAGCCGGAATCAATCCACTCAGGCCGGCTAACATGCTGTCGGAAGCCCAAGTTCAAATACTATGGACAGCTATCAGGCAGACGCTAACTACAGCTGTTGCCGACGGAGGCACCACTATACGCGATTATCTTAATTCCAGCGGTATATCCGGTTCTTTTCAGCGCCGACTGCAAGTCTATGGCCGCAAAGGGCAAAAATGTAGACATTGCGGCTCCGAACTCGTTGGGTGTCGACTAGCTGGTAGAAGCACTGTTTATTGTCCGCACTGCCAACCCTTGTAGGATAGCTTTATAAAGCCGAGGTTAAATAAAACCAGAATCATACTGTCACAGTGGTGAAAGTCAGCGCATAAACTGCTAAAGACCGCTTGAAGTACTCAAGGAGGTTGCAGTATGGCGTGGCTTTCCACTTTCACTTTGGTATTAGCCGTAAGTTTGGATAGCTTGGGAGTTGGTTTCGCTTATGGGTTAAAAAAAGTAACTGTGCCGCCCTGCTCACTAATACTTTTGAGCCTGCTTTCGGCTCTAAGTATGTTAGCCAGTATGCTGGCTGGTCGCGGTGCAGGTTTTATTTTAGGAGAGGCAGGAAGTTTTATCGGTAACGGTATCCTGATAATGGTTGGCGTTGCCACCCTAGGAAGAACATGGCTGTCAAAACGACAACGGCCTGTGTGCAAATCGCGCAATTACAATAACATATTTAGAATGATTGCTAATGTAATAGCCGAACCTTTAGAAGCTGATCTTGACGCGTCTGGGGAAATAAGCACTGTTGAAGCCCTGCTACTGGGCTTCGTGCTGGCTATGGATTCTTTAGGAGCGGGATTTGGGGCAGCGCTCGCAGCTTTTTCGCCTGTGACAACGTCTCTGCTCACGGGGTTATCAACCTGGATTACTTTAAATATAGGTTTATACTTGGGCCGACAGGTGAAACTGCTTCCTGGTTCATGGGTACACTTTACCCCAGGATTCCTTCTCATCTGCCTGGGCATGTGGCGGTTTTGGGGAGGAAACTAGTTTGACCAACGGAAGAAATGCTTGGCTAACGAAAATAACAAATACAGGAGGAACTTAAATGTCCAACCGCCCAGCCCCGGTCATTGTGCTGACCGGAGGTATAGCCAGTGGAAAAAGTACTGTGGCTGGTATGCTGGCTCAGCTAGGCGCAAAAGTAATTTCAGCCGATGAATTGGCGCGGAAGGTAGTGAAACCGGGAACACCGGCTTGGAATGAGATTATCCGAACCTTTGGAAAATCGGTACTAACAGCTAGCGGTGATCTAGATCGGCGACGGCTTGGAGCTTTGATTTTTGCTGATGAAAAAGCCCGCCGGGCCTTAGAACAAATTACTCACCCTCCCATCTGGTACTTGCTTAAACAAAAACTACAAGCTGCCCGGGAATCAACCGTGCCTGTAGTAATAGAAATTCCACTATATTTTGAAGGCAATCAACGTATTGCTGAAGCAAAAGTTTGGGTTGTGTTTATAGATGAAAAAACACAGATCCAACGACTTATGATTCGGGATGGTCTGCCAGAAGAAGAGGCTAAAGCCCGAATCAGGGTACAGCTGCCCTTAATTTTTAAATCAAACTGGGCCGATCAAGTAATTGATAATAGTGGAACAAAAAACGAAACCTGGGCTCAAGTAAATACAGCTTTTGCTGCTGTGGTCGGCGATAAACACCCTAATCAAAAGAGGAACAATCATGAGAGCTAAACCTAAGGCATTAAGATTTTTATTTTGGTTCCTAATTGGCACAGTTGTTATTTTGACTGGGGTTTGGGGAATGTTAAAGTTGCTGTTTCCGCTTCATTATAAACCTTGGCTGGAGGAATGCGGTCATAGATACAATGTGGATCCATTACTGTTGGCAGCAGTGATCAGAGCTGAAAGCAAATTTTTTCCCCGGGCGGTATCGGAGCAGGGGGCACTGGGGCTGATGCAAATTGTGCCCCAGACCGCTATATGGGCTGCCTCGGAGATGGGACTAGTTGATTTTAATCCAGACAAGCTATATGATCCAAATGTTAATATTAATATAGGCAGCTGGTACCTGGGACAGCTACTTCTAGAATTTGATAATAATGAGGTACTTGCATTGGCAGCCTATAACTGCGGGCGGGGGTGTATTCAGCAATGGTTAAGTAGCAGAAATAGCCTAGCCGAGGAAGTTAATTTTGAGAACCTTCCGTATGCGGAGACAAGATCCTACGTCCAAAAAGTATTAAAAAATTATCACTGGTACCGGCGGGTTTATCGTTACCAAGAAGAGGTTATTGGTAACAAAAGTCGAAATAGAGACTAACAGGCTCGATCCAGGTCCAAGGGAGTGAACAGGCAAATGACTGTGCAAAAAATGACTAGCTTAGAGCGTGTACGCAATTTAAAACCAGCACCGGACCGTTTATTTCATTCTGCCACCCATGAAGAAATTTTAACAGGAGCTACGACTGATATCTATTTTGTTCGCAGTTATGAATTGTTGCGTCATATGGGGCTGGGAGGAACGCCGGTAATAGCCGAAATTTTTGCTCGCCGAGACGGTGTTTTCGTCGGTATTGACGATGTAAAGCAACTGCTTAAGGATAAAAACATTGAATTATATTCTCTCGATGAAGGTGAAGAATTCAAACGCCGGGAAGTTATTATGCGTATTGAGGGTCCTTACGATGAATTTGGTCTATACGAGACCGTCATTTTAGGCTTCATGGCCAGCCCTAGTGGTTGGGCCACGGCTGCTCGCCAATGTAAACAAGCTGCAGATGGTGCTCCTATTTATTGTTTTGGGGCCCGTCATTTACATCCAGCAGTTGCGCCGGTGATGGAAAGAGCAGCAATTATTGGCGGCTTTGACGGAGCCAGCTGCATCCTTGGGGCCAAACTAGCGGGGTCAGAACCTGTCGGAACTGTACCGCATGCTGTAATCCTCATTATGGGAGATACGGTGCAGGTTGCTAAAATTTATGATAAGGTAATGCCATCGGATGCGCCCCGGATTGTTTTGGTGGATACTTTTTTAGACGAAGCCCAAGAGACCCTTAGGGTTGCAGAAGCATTAGGGGATCGCCTCGATGGCGTTCGTTTAGATACACCTGGGGAACGGGGCGGCGTAACACCCGGTCTAGTCCATGAAGTGCGCCAGCGCCTTGATCAAAAAGGGTTCCAGCATGTCAAGGTTATGGTGTCAGGAGGTTTAACACCGGAGCGTATTGGTGAACTTAAGGCAGCGGGGGCAGCGGCATTTGGGGTCGGCAGCTTTGTAACTGCTGCACCGCCTATTGATATGACTATGGATCTAAAAGTGGTAAACGGAGTACCTGTGGCCAAGAGAGGAAGAATACCGGGAATAACCAACAATCCGAAATTAAAACGCCAGCTTTAACCTTTTTTCGGGAATTCGTATGTGTTGACATTACAATTGCTTGTGGTATAATTTAAATGTGCTCGGCGGCAGGGCTGCCGAACGAGCCGAAGTGGTGGAACTGGTAGACACGTGGTGTTCAGGGCGCCATGAGCTACGCGCTCGTGAGGGTTCGACTCCCTCCTTCGGCACCAACAGGTCGGAGTGGCGGAACCGGCAGACGCGTACGTTTGAGGGGCGTATGGGCAACCGTGGGGGTTCAAGTCCCCCCTCCGACACCATTTACAGGGGCGAATAGCTCAGTCGGGAGAGTGCCTGGATCACACCCAGGAGGCCACAGGTTCGAGCCCTGTTTCGCCCACCATAAATAAGCATAGTGCGGAGGCGTAGTGTAGCGGTTAACATGCCTGCCTGTCACGCAGGAGATCGTGGGTTCGAATCCCATCGTCTCCGCCAATTTTAATATGCAGGCCGCGGTAGCTCAGTCGGTAGAGCAGAGGACTGAAAATCCTCGTGTCGGCAGTTCGATTCTGCCCTGCGGCACCATTTATGCGGAAGTGGCTCAGTGGTAGAGCATCGCCTTGCCAAGGCGAGGGTCGAGGGTTCGAATCCCTTCTTCCGCTCCATTTTTTTTTACAAACCCACTCTGATCGATCATATTTTTGTTGCCAGCCGGGGTGAATATTTTTCCCAGCAAATACACATAGGGGCTGACCGATGTGGGTAAAAATATGGAAAAAGTCTTTTACCTAGTGCAGGAAGAGGCCTTACCGGAAGTTTTGCTCAAAACTATTCGGGCAAAAGAATATCTAAAACGTGGTCTTTGCTCTACGGTCAATGAAGCTGTGAAGCAAGTGGGCTTAAGTCGGGCTGCATATTATAAATACCGCAACTATATATTCCCTTTTTATGAGCTGAGCCAGGGGAAAATTGTTACTTTGCATTTTGTATTGGAGCACAAACCCGGCGTATTATCGCAGATATTGACCCGCGTTGCCCAAAGCGAGGGAAATATTTTAACCATAAATCAAGGTATACCGCTGCAGGGATTAGCTGACGTGTCGATCTCAGTTGAAACCCAGGGTATGCTCGAAGATCTGGGAGAGTTGATGCAGTCACTGGCCGAAATCGATGGTGTCCGCAAAACTAAAATTATCGGACAGGAGTAAACCTTGATTTTTTTACTTCCAGCAGGTACAATAAGGTTAGTGTCGGGGTATAGCTCAGTTTGGTAGAGCGCTTGCTTGGGGTGCAAGAGGCCAGCGGTTCAAATCCGCTTACTCCGACCATTTATGTATATAACAGACAGCAGCCAGAGGGCTGTATTTTTTTTGCATAACCTTGGGACCAAAAGCCAATTCTATAAAGGGCGCAAGCTTATTATTTGACCAGATACATGCTGTTAAGCCCGAATGTGATTGTCAATGTAAATGTGAACCACGTGCTATCTTAAAACTGAACCACCTTGCTATCCTAAATCTGGGCCACTAGAGACGTGTTTTCATCTCCGAGGAGGAGACACGAACATTTGTTCACTTAG